>CAZSSA010000012.1:34068-35676 GCA_964609375.1 uncultured Verrucomicrobiota bacterium
CTGTCTCCTGCCCCCTACTCCGCCGGCTCAAGCAAATTCATATCCACTTCCACCGCCAGGGCCCGCCCGATCATCTCGACATTCAGAATCACCCTGGCCTTCCCCCGTACCATCTGCACCACCCCTTCCAACCCGCAGAATGGACCACGGCGAATCGACACCCGCTTGCCCGCCTGAAAGGCCGCACAGGCATCCAGCGTAGGATCCACCGTCAACGCCTGACGGATCTGCGCCAACTCTCGAACCAGCTTCTCCTGATCCACCACATGAAGCACCCGTACCAGCAGATTGCTCTTGAGCACAATGACCCGCTGGACCTCGCTATAATTCAAAAAACAATAACCCGGAAACACCGGCTTGGTCACGGTAACCCGGCGCCGCTGGTAAATCTTGGTTTCCTCGCGCAACGGCAAATCATAAACGACAGCATTGGCGGCACAATAACCAGCCAGCTTTTTCTCACACCGCGGCTTCACATGAACCACATGCCAGAGTGTTGCCGTCATCCCCTTGATCTCTTCATCGCCCATAAACAAAACCCTCCCCGAATTCCGTGACGTTCGTACCGTTTCGCCCGCCGCCCGTCAATGGCGGATGTGAAGGGGACAGCAGTTCTCATTTTGGCCGTCTCCGCGGAATGGGCGGGCTGGAAGCCCGCCCCCACAGGCCGAAAATGGCCCAAAACCCGTGGCGGCAGGCTTTCAGCCTGCCGGGTGACCGGCCAAAACGCGAACCGCCGGGTTCATTTTCGCCCGATTGCCATTCCCGATGACCAATGCTAGTCTGCTCGCGTTAAAACCGAAAGGATCCGGCATGAAAAAGTGGCAAAAACGTCTCAGCATCAGTCTTCTGGTTATCCTGACCCTCCTGATCATCTCCACTTCCCTGGTCGGCGATTATCTGATCAAGCAGACCGTCAACACGGCCGGCCCCAAACTCCTCGGTGTCCCCGTATCTCTGGAGGACGTCACGTTCCGCCCCATCCTCGGCCGCATTGCATTGAAAGGCCTTCACATCGGTAATCCCGAGGGATTCAAGTCGGAGTCGCTATTCGACATCGCCCGACTGGACATCCGGCTGCGTGTGCGATCCCTTTTCACGAACAAGATCATCATCAACCGCATAGAAATTTCCGGCACGGAACTCACCTACGAACGTAACCTGACAACCAGCAATATTGACAGCTTGATGACCAAACTGGGACCCGAGCCCGCCAAAAAGAAAGAAGACGAGAAAGCCAAGCCCGCTAAAAAGAAAACGCCCGGCAAGAAAGTCATCATCCAGGAACTCTCTATCAACGGCACCCGTGTCCACGTGGCCCTCACCGCGCTTGGCGGTCATGGCTTCACCCTCCCCCTCCCGCCTATTGCCCTTTCCAATATCGGCGGCAATAACGACGGCGTCACCTTTTCCGAAGCAATAACGGAAATCATGGGCGCCATTGCCAGAAGCGTGAGCAAGGCCGTCGCCGGTTCCGGAAAACTGCTGGGCTCCGGCGCCGCCGAACTTGGCAAAGGCGCAGAAAAAGCCGTCGAGGGCATCAAGAACCTGTTTAAGTAACCGGACAGGATCGGATGGTTCCAGCCTGAACCCCGAACCCTGTTCCCT
>CAZSSA010000012.1:35776-37300 GCA_964609375.1 uncultured Verrucomicrobiota bacterium
CCTGAACCCCGAACCCTGTTCCCTTATTAGTACCGGTAGTGATCCGGCTTGAAGGGACCCTTCACCGGCAGGCCCAGATACTTGGCCTGCTTGCGCGTCAGCTTCTCCAACGTCACCCCCAGCTTGCCAAGATGCAGCGATGCCACCTTCTCATCCAGGTTCTTGGGCAGCACATACACACCCACCGGATACTTCCCGGGGTTTGTGTACAATTCAAGCTGCGCCATAACCTGATTGGTGAAACTGTTCGACATCACAAAACTCGGATGCCCCGTCGCGCAACCGAGATTAACCAGCCGTCCCTCGGCCAGCAGAATCAACGCCTTGCCGTTCGGGAAGGTAATCTTGTGAACCTGAGGCTTGATCTCATCCCATGTAAACGGCCGCAGGCTCTCCACCTCGATCTCACTGTCAAAGTGCCCGATGTTGCACACAATGGCCTGATCCTTCATCTTCCGCATGTGCTTCCCGGTCAGGACATCACAGCAGCCGGTGGCCGTCACAAAGATATCGCCAATCAGGCAGGCTTCATCCATCGTCATGACCTGGTAGCCTTCCATCGCGGCCTGCAGGGCGCAGATCGGATCGATTTCCGTCACAATCACCCGGGCTCCCTGCCCCTTGAGCGACTGGCAGCAACCCTTGCCCACATCGCCATAGCCCGCCACCACGCACACCTTGCCGGCCAGCATCACATCCGTCGCCCGCATAATGCCGTCGGGCAACGAATGACGGCACCCGTACAGGTTATCGAACTTGGATTTGGTGACCGAGTCATTGACATTGAACGAGGGGAACAGCAGCTCTCCCTTCGCGTGCATCTGTTGAAGCCGGTGGACACCGGTCGTGGTTTCCTCGCTGATACCACGAATCTCCTTTATAATCCGGTGGAAACGCTTCGGATCACGCTTCAGCGATTTCTTGAGTTGCTTCAGCAGGATCGCTTCCTCATGACTCTCCGGCTTGCGGTTCAAAACCGACGGATCCTTCTCCGCCCGGTATCCCAGATGGACAAACAGGGTCGCATCGCCGCCATCATCAAGAATCATGTTCGGGCCCTTGCCATTGCCCCAGTCGAGGATGCGGTCGGTGTAATCCCAGTAATCCGCCAGGGACTCACCCTTGATCGCGAACACCGGGGTCCCCGTGGCGGCAATGGCGGCGGCCGCATGATCCTGCGTTGAGAAAATATTGCAACTGGCCCAGCGCACCTTGGCCCCCAGATACTGCAGCGTTTCAATGAGCACCGCCGTCTGGATCGTCATATGCAACGAGCCGGTGATGCGGGCACCCTTAAGGGGTTTCTGCTTGCCGTATTCCGCGCGCATGGCCATCAGGCCCGGCATTTCCTTTTCGGCCAGTTCAATTTCCTTGCGGCCAAAGGCAGCCAGTTTCATATCCCGCACAACGCAATCGGTATTCTTTTTCATAAATCCCCTCTCCTGATCGGTTAAGGGGAAAGGCTATCAGGACTCCGCCGGTAATTCCAGAAAGGAAAACAACCTATCCCAAAGCCATCTCTCA
>CAZSSA010000013.1:0-33352 GCA_964609375.1 uncultured Verrucomicrobiota bacterium
GCATTTATCAGCAAAATGAGGCTTTGCCGCAACAAACACAAAAACCCCCACAAAATACCCGTTTTTATTGGGTTTTGTGAAGGGTTTGAAGTGGAGGCGCGAACCGGAATTGAACCGGTGTGGAAGGTTTTGCAGACCTCTGCCTGACCACTCGGCCATCGCGCCATTTGAAAAAAGACACCAATAACGATAAGCCGCCGCATCGAGAGCAGCGGCGGCAGTATCATCCGTTTTGTCTTACTTCTTTACCGCTTTTTTAGCGGCATCTTTCTTGCGCTGATTCTGCCGTTCCCGGCGCTTGCGCTTTACTCGTGCTCTTAGTTGTTGTCCCATAATGGCTGGATGTGTTAGCAAAACGCTCCGTCGTATGTCAACCGCTTACCTTAAGCAGTCAAAACCTCCAACACTTCGGCAGCGCTCTGCGCTAGTAATAATCGTTCCCTTTTCTCAGAATCATTCAGCACCTGGCTGATCTCCGAAAGAAATTGAATGTGCGGCCCCGTGCGACTCACCGAAGACAGGGTCATCACAAAGATCGTGGATGGCTTCCCATCCATCGATCCAAAATCAACACCCTCCTTCTTGAGGGCCATCGCCGTCACCAACTTGTCAACGGAATCCGTCTTGCCATGCGGGATCGCAATCCCATGCTGCATCCCGGTCGACATCTTCTGCTCACGTTCCAAAACCGCTTTCAAGGCGGCATCACGATCCTTAATCCGTCCCTTGACCACAAGAAGATCCACCATTTCCTGGATTATCTCCTCTTTGGTGTTTCCCTTCAGTTCCAGAATAATCGTGTCTTCCGACAGGAGTTTCTTCAAATTCATCGTCTCATCCTTCACAAAGCACGAGCAAGGTAGCACATCGCGTTCTGTAATCTAGTTCTTTTTTGCCCCCACCCTCAAAAAAACGTCTTGAAACAACCTGCACTCCATGGCTATTATTCGCCCCATGAAAACCTACTCCTATGTCTTGTCATGGCTGGTAATTTCCCTGTTGTCATTTTCTGCCTCGGCGATGAGCGGCTACTCATCCCAGCAGGGATCACTGTTTAACGGTGACAGCACCTCCGCCTACGACACCATGCACGATGGCGGCCCTCGCGCCCTCAGCATCGGCGCTTATGTGGCCACCCAAAAACGCGGCATGCAAAACGGAACCCGTGTTGAAGATTGGGAAATCAACCACGCCATCGGCTATCTCGGCCTTGATATTACCCCCTGGCTGACCATCATCGGCGGCGTGGGCCAAAGCGAATTAAGCATCCAGAACGACGACCGGGATGCCGATCTCGAATGGCTCGGCGGCCTGCAAATGCGCATGCTGGATTACATGGTGATGGATTCCTCGGACAACTGGTGGCTCGCGATTGATGCCGATTTCCGCGGCATCGGATCAAGCTCGGAAGGCACCAAGGGAGACATGACCTGGCTCGAACTTTTCGGTTCACTCACCATGAGCATGACCGTCCACACCGAACGTGGCGGATTCATGGACCGGATTTCCATCTTCGCCGGCCCGGCGTATTCCGCCATCACCGCCACCGAGGATAACGGGTTCGACACAGACCTCAATGAAGATCAAGCCACAGGGTTTGTCGGCGGTATCCAGTTCAACCCGAACGCCAACGTGGCACTGAGACTCGAGTACCAATCCTTCGATGATAGCTCCGTTGGCGGCAGCCTATCGTTCCATTTCTAAATTGATCGCTGACTGCTGATGCCTTGTTCCTGTCCGGCATTAAAACTCGCATGACGCGGTCAAAATTAAATTGCGTCCGGGCTCATTCACGCCAGACCCATGGATTCGATAGTCCTCATCCAGCACATTCTCAACCGACAAACTGAGATCAACCCCGTTACCCACCTTTGTCCCGGTCCTCACGTGACAAACCGCATACCCAGGCGTCCCCCCGGGTGGAATCCTCTGGGTATCACGTTTGTCATCGGCAGAGAGTGTATCCGCCTTGCTCGCGGCATCTCCAACCAGTTCAACCCAATAGCGACCGTCAGTTCTCTGCCAACGTAACCCCGCCTCAACCGTTGGCGGCATAAGCCGACTGATGGGGTCACGTTTGATCACGGCCGAAGAAGTCGGATACGTATCCACCTCACCATCCATCAATGACCCGCTCAACCAAGCGGACCAGTTCGATGTAAACACATACTTTGTGGAAAGTTCAATGCCTTGAATGAACCCATCACCTGAATTCTTCTTGGTGACCTCGTTGCTGCCTTCAATAACACGCCCTGTCGGAGTCCGAATGATCATTCCGTCAATCTTGGTGTAATAATAACAGGCTTGCGCCGTGAACCGTTTAAACCGGCTTTTCACCCCCGCCTCATATTCGGCATATCGCTCAGGGTCAAGATCGGGCGATGGCGTCTCAATCTCATTGCTTCGCGCGGAATCCAGCCGCGTCAGATCCGAAAGATTTGGCGCCCGGTATCCCTGGGCCACCCCTGCAAAGGCCACATGCCGTCGATCCGCCGTCAACGGATACAACACCCGCAACGAACCCACCACGGCATCCCACTCATCCTCCACCGTCACCGGTTTCCCCGTCAACGCATCCTTGACCCGGTCCGCATCCACTCGCGAATACGCATAGCGCACCCCTGGCACCACCTCGAGGCCACCTTCCATCAGCGTAATCGTATCCTCAGCAAATATTCCCACCGAATCATAGATGGCATTATCGGCCACCGGCCCTTGAATCTCCGTCTTCTGGAGGGAGTCATCCGCGGCGTACTTGCGCGAATAGGAATCCACCCTGTCATGATAATACTCCGCCCCGTACACCCACTTTCCCACAGGCCAATCCGACTCCAATTGCAGACTTGCGCCCACTGTCGTTACATCAAATCCCTGCCGGACTCGTTGATCATCCTTTAACACCCGGTATAAATCTTCACCCTGTGCCTGCCGCGACATCGTCCATTCCATGCCATCCACAATGCCGTTCAGGTTTTCATGGCGCCCCTTGAGATAGGTAAGATCTCGCTGCTGATCGTAACTGTGCGCCTTGTCATCGCCCGCCTTCAACCCCTCCCAGTCAATACCGTATATTGTCCTATGGGTCCTCCAGGCATCATCCTGATCAACCGTCTGATGTCCCAGGGTGATCACCGATTCGTCTTCCCCTCGCCAGTCGGCACGGAAGTCAAAATCCTGCTCGGTATATCCCGTATGTTTTTGTGTGCCGACATCACGCCCCCCCTTCAGGTCGCCAAAGTCCTTGATGGACACCCCGCCGACAAATCCGAACTGCGCCGTGGGACTGCCCCCCACCTGAACACGCCCGACATGGGAATCCTCCGCCGTTGCGCCGCGATAGAAAAGACGCCGTTGCCACACAGGAGACCCCGCATAGGCCGGAGGGGTCACTGGCATGGCGTTCAATGTGCCTCCAATGGCATCACTGCCGTACAGCACCGATGCCGGACCCATAGCCAATTCGGTCGACCCCACTGAAAGCGGGTCCACGGTATTCCAATACTGGTTCGGTCCATCCCTGAACACTGAATTATTCAATCGGATGCCATCCACCAGCAACAGGTTGCGGAATCCCGTCAGCCCCCGCAGATAGGGAGAACCCTGCCCATAGGACGTCTTCTGCACCATCGCCGAAGGAATGCCCTTCATCATATCCGGCATGGAACGCAAGCCTTCCTCGCTGCTTTTGCGGTCTGCATCCATCCGGTAGACGATGCTCGGAACCGATTGCATCTCCTTCCCCACCCGTACCCCCGTCACCACAATGTCGGCCGCCGGCTTACCGATGCCATTGGTTTCCCCCATCAAATCACACGAAAGAAAACCCACCGCCACAACACTCCAAATCATTGATGCTTTCATCCCGTTGCTCCCGCACCCATTTATTAGAAGGCCTGCCATTGTTACGCTAAGCGGGGATGGGCAGGAAAAGGTTCAGTAGAACGCTCCTGGATCAAAACGGATCCTTGGATTCCAGAGGCGGTCCCGCGGATCACTTCTTATTTTACTTCAGGGACATCGAGGCCAGCGCCGTGGCATAAACCCGGCCGCCAGCCGCACTCCAGCGGTCGTCCGCCGGCCAACTGCCGCGCTCACGGCCTGCCTCAACTTGCCGGGCGATCAGGCCATCGCGAATCGTTACCAAGGATCCCTGGATGGATTCCTCCCCCATCTTCCTCAACGCCGCGGCCAGGAAGTAACGGCGATAGTAATCCATGTCCGGCCCCTCGGCGGCGGCCATCTTTCGCACCTGGATCTGGACGGCACGGGATCGCTCGGGACTCAGCAAAACCTTGTGCGCTCCATCAATCAAACTCATGGCGCCCATGGCCGTCAACGTCTGGCTTCCCTCTGGAAAATCATCTTTCCCCCGGTAACCGAAGGCTCCGTTGTCCGACACCATTCTCGTCATCCATTTTAATCCGCGCTCAACGCTCGTTTCAGTGGACGTCCACCCCGCCCCCCCCGCAAGGCGCAACGCCTCAATCTGCCAAAGACTGATCGATAAATTGGAGGCCTTGTCGGCCGTGTTCTCATACCCCCAACCCCCGTCTCCATGCTGCCGATCCTCGATCCATCGCAACGCCCGGTCCAATGTTCCATGCAATGCCTCCGTCTTCCGAATCTGGAACCCACGCACCAGCGCCAGCGTGGCAATGCCGTGATTATAGGGCGCCCCATCAAATTCAGGCCCGAGTCGCCCGGTCGCATCCTGACGGCTGATCAGATAATCCGTCGCCCGATGAATCGCCACCCGAACCTTTTCGGATGGCGTTTTCATCTCCAATAGCGCCATTAACGATAACCCGGTCAATGCCACTTCAAATTGCGAATGCCCGCCCCACCGTGCCGTACTCCATGACCCATCCGGTTCCTGAGTCGCGCAAAGCCACTCCGTTGCCGCACCCACCGGCCCCACCGCTTTGCCGCTCTCCATCACCGCAGGCACCACGGTTCCACAAGGCCGGCAAAGCCATAGGGCACCGCCTATGATCAATGTCAACCCTGCCGCCGCCGCCATCACCCCTCGCCACCGCCCCACCCCTTGAGTCGCATTCAGGCGAGCCATCACACCGGGGGCAAGATCGCGCGACCGTTCCTCTTCTGGTACCGCCTTCAACAGGGTAATCACCCGCCTTGCATCCCCAATAGCGTCACGGCACGATTCGCACTCAATCAAATGCCTTTCAAATTCACCCCGCAGCAACAATGGCAACTCCCCCCCGACAAACGCCGCCACATTCTCCCCGTGCGGACACTCATGCTTTTTCATGCAGATACTCCCTCAACGCTTTGATCGCCAGATTCATCCGTGACTTCACAGTCCCTTCAGGTATCTCCAGAACCTCGGCAATGTCCTCGTAACGCATCCCCTGATAAATGCTCAATACCACCACGCTGCGCAATTTGTCCGATAAGGAAGCCAACGCCGCCTCAACATCCATATGCCTGGATTGCGCCAAGCCCGACTCATCCACAGACATCGGCTCCTGTAAAAGTTTCAGCCGTAACCGCTCCCGCTGGAACCATTTCCGACCATGATCAGCCAGAACATGGCGCGCAATCACATAGACAAAGGTCTTGAACTTTGCCGTAGGCCGATACCGTTCCCGCGCCTTATACAACCTGACAAACGTTTCCTGGGTAAGATCTTCCGCATCGTGGTAAGCGCCCATCCGCCTGAAAAAGTTCACCAATTGACACTGATAGGTGTGAATCAGCGAAATAAATGCATCGTGGGACCCTTTCCCCACCTCCATCATCAGGGCCGAATCAGGATCTCCATCCGTCCAAGTTTGATCAGGAACTGTCATGCCGTCAATTCTAGTGAACGTTTCATCACTGCATTCCGTTCACTTATAGGGACTCAAAATACACCATGTGTCACGAAAGGCAACGATGATGAGCAATGACGACTATTTGCCGTTTCTGCCGGAACAAACCCGCAGGAAGAAATTGCGCCCCCTCGCTTGTTGCGTTATTGTAAAACCAGAAAGGAAGCCTTCCAAAATGAAACACCTACCCGTTATTCTTGCCTCATCCTTCTTGCTTGCGGGCGGCACAATCTCCTTCTGTCACGCCGCTCCAGCCATCATGCCTCCAAAACCCGCCGATGCCACTCTTAACTCCAGCCAGACCATCACGGGCGAAATTGACATCTCCCTGCTGAACGAAGCCCGACTCGTCCAACAGCGCGGCCTCACTTGGCTGGCCAAACGCCAGAAACCGGACGGATCATGGTCTATGCCCGGCCTCCCAGCCCTAACCGCGCTCCCCTTATGGGCGTTCGCCGTCAGTGACCACCCTGACAAAGCACGTGTGGCTTCCAACGCCGTTAACTTCATCCTCAAAAGCGTTCAGCCTGATGGCAGCATTTACCAGAAGGGCGACGGCCCAGGCGGCGGCCTCGTGAATTACAATACCGCCCTCTGCATGACCGCACTCCACCTGACCGGTGACCCCGCCCTGGTTCCCGTTGTTCAAAAAGCGCGCCGTTTCATGGCCTCCTCCCAGCATCTGGAGGGCGACGATATCTATAAAGGCGGGTTCGGTTATGACAAGGCCAGCGGCCGTCAATACACCGATCTCAGCGATTCCGTCATCGCCTTTGAAGCCATGCGCCTGACTCAAGGCGTCGAAGACCTCCGCCCGGCCGGCGAAGAACGTGTCGATATCAATTGGAGCGCCGCCACTCAATATCTAGGCAAGGTGCAAAACACCGCGCAATCTGGAACGAACGATGCCGGCGGGTTTGCCTATCGCCCGGATGAAAGCAAAGCCGGAACCACAACAAATACGGCAGGTGCCATCGTGTTGCGCTCTTACGGCAGCATGACCTATGCCGGCCTGCTAAGCCTGATCTATGCCGATGTCTCCCGCACGGACCCCCGTGTTCGCGCCGCCTTCGATTGGGCCGCCAATCATTGGTCGCTCGACGAAAACCCCGGCATGGGCCCGCAGGGGCTTTATTACTTCTACAACATCATGGCAAAGTCACTGGCCACCTATGGACGCAACGCCGTCCCCGTCAAAGGGTCAGACAAGCCCATCGCCTGGCGGACCGCCATGTTGCGAAAATTAATCAGCCTCCAACAGGTGGAAAAGGACGGCAGTGGTGAAGGATACTGGCTGAACACCAACAACCGCTGGCTGGAAAATGACCCCGTGCTGGTCACCGCTTACACTCTGATCGCCTTGGACATCGCCATCGGCGACACCCCTCAGGTCAAGTAAGCTCATCCATCACGCTCACCTCTTGATGTATCATGTTGTCTGGCGTATAACGCCATCCATGATCAACCTATTTTCACAACCGGGCTCATTGTGACCGAACTGAGCGGGCTTCAATGGGTCGTCATGGCGCTTGCCGCCATGATTATCGGCTTATCTAAAAGCGGACTGCCGGGCTTGGGGGTTCTCGCCATTCCAATCGTTGCGGCCATTATACCGGCAAAGACATCCACCGGCTTCATCCTGCCAATGCTGATTGTCGGCGATGTGATTGGCGTGATCTACTATCGCCGTCACGCCGATTGGCCTCGGCTCATCCGTCTCTTCCCCTGGGCGATCCTTGGCGTCATCGCAGGGTGGCTCTCCCTGGATCGGCTGAATGACAATGAGATTCGTCCACTCCTCGGCGGGATCGTGCTGGTCATGCTGGCATTAAACCTCTGGAGGCAACAGGCGACTGATCCTGACAGCCGTATTCCCCATCAATTCTGGGTGGCCGCCATCATCGGCCTTCTGGCGGGATTCACCACAATGATCGCCAATGCCGCCGGCCCAATCATGGTTATCTATTTGCTGGCCATGCGATTACCCCCAGCCGTGTTTTTGGGAACCAGCGCCTGGTACTTCCTGCTCGTCAACACCTTCAAGCTCCCCTTCAGCGCCCAATTAGGCCTGATTACCATGACCTCATTGACCTTCAACGCCATGCTGGCGCCATTCATCGCACTCGGCGCCTGGATGGGAATTCGATTTGCCCGTCACATTCCCAGGATTGTTTTTGAACGCCTCGTCCAGATACTGGCCGCCATCAGCGCCATTAAACTTTTCTTCTAGCCTCAGGTCGCCGCAGGCGTCTCTGCACCTTCAACCACATCGTCATCATCCGGCTCAACCCTTGTGGCTGCCACGAGTTTGTCGCCCGCGTCGAGATTGATCAGGCGAACACCCTGAGTCACCCGGCTGATGGTGCGAACATCGCCCACCGGCATGCGAATCATCTGCCCCTGGGCGGTAATCAGCATCAAGGCATCGCCATCCTGCACGGCATGGGCACCAACAATAGCCCCATTCCGATCCGACGTGCGAATCGTCATCAACCCCTTGCCGCTGCGCTTCTGGACGCGATACTCATCAAAGCTAGTGCGCTTCCCATAGCCATTCTCCGTGCATACCAGGAAGGTGGCGCGGGGATCCACGATCTCCAGTCCCACCACGTGGTCTTCATCGCTCAACGTAATCCCACACACCCCGCGGGTATCGCGGCCTTGATCACGCAACTCTGCTTCATTGAAGCGGATGCTCATGCCATCACGGGTGGTCAATACAATCTCGTTGTGCCCTTCCGTCTGCTTCACACTGATTAACCGGTCACCTTCGTCAATCGCAATGGCAATGATTCCGGCGCTGCGCGGGTTGCTGAAGGCCGCCAGATTGGTCTTCTTGACGACCCCCTTTTCGGTGGCAAACACGACGAATTGATTCTCAACAAACTCCCGCACCTTGACCATCGCGGCAATGGTCTCACCACTCTGGACATTCAGCAAATTCACCAGCGCCTTACCCTTGGACGCACGTGACGCTTCCGGGATTTCGTACACCTTCTCCCAATAGACTCGCCCTTCGGCGGTAAAGAAAAGAATGTAGTCGTGGGTATTGGCCACAAAGAGATGCTCAACATAGTCCTCTTCCTTGGTCTCCATACCCGCCACACCCTTGCCTCCGCGCCGCTGCGCCTTGTAGGTGCTCACCGCCGTACGCTTGATGTACCCCGTGTGGCTGATGGTGATCACATACCCGCGATCCGCTATCAAGTCCTCGATATTCACCTCGCCCTCGTCGGGAACCAGACTGGTTAGACGCTCATCGGCATATTGTTTCCTGACGTCGATCAAGTCGGCCTTGATCACCGCAAACAGCTTCTCGCGGCTCGCCAGCAGGTCGCGCAAATAGGAAATCAGCTTGATCAACTCCAGATACTCCGCCTCAATCTTGTCACGCTCCAACCCGGTCAACTGGTAGAGGCGCATGTCCAGTATGGCGTTCGACTGTATCTCGCTCAGGCCGAACTTGGACATCAACTGGGCCCGGGCATTATCCCGGTCCTTTGAACCACGGATCACCTTAACCACCTCGTCGAGATGATCGAGCGCAATCTTCAACCCCTCCAGGATATGGGCCCGGGCCTCGGCCTTATCCAACTCAAACTGGGTGCGGCGCCGAATCACATCATACCGATGATCCAAATACGCCTCCAGCAATTCCCGGAGGTTCATCACCTTCGGACGCCCATGGTCAATCGCCAGCATGATGGCGCCAAAGGTCGTCTGGAGCTGGGTGTGCTTGTAGAGATTGTTCAACACCACCTTCGCCACCACGCCGCGCTTGAGCTCAATGACAATCCGAATGCCATCCTTGTTCGACTCGTCGCGCAAATCCGAAATGCCTTCCAGCTTCTTTTCCTGAACCAGATAAGCAATGTTGGTGATCAGGGTGGCTTTGTTGACGGCATAGGGGATCTCGGTAATGATGATGCTTTCCTTGCCCTGCTTGCCTTCCTCAATGCCGGCCCTCCCGCGCACCTTCAGTAATCCGCGCCCGGTACGATACATGTCCGCAATCGGCTTCAACCCGCAAATGATGCCTCCCGTCGGGAAATCAGGCCCCTTGACGTGCTTCATCAACTCATCAATCGAAACGTTTTCATTGTCGATCAGACACACCAAGGCATCCACCAATTCGCCAAGATTGTGCGGCGGAATATTGGTGGCCATGCCAACGGCAATTCCCGTGCTGCCGTTCAAGAGCAAATTGGGAACACGGGACGGCAAAACAGACGGCTCCATCAAGTCGCCATTGTAGTTCGGGATCATATCGACCGTATTCTTGTCGATATCCGCCAACATCTCCTCCGCCATGCTGGTCAGACGCGATTCGGTGTACCGGTAGGCTGCCGCATTATCACCATCGATGCTGCCGAAGTTTCCCTGCCCATCAACCAGCATGTACCGCATGGCGAAATACTGCGCCATCCGCACCAGGGTGTCGTACACCGACGAATCGCCGTGCGGATGATATTTGCCAAGCACTTCACCGACGACATAGGCGCATTTCTTGTACGGCCGGTTATGCAAAAGGCCGAGATTCCGCATGGCGTAAAGAATACGCCGCGCCCCGGGCTTCATCCCGTCACGGGCATCCGGCAGGGCGCGCCCGATAATGACACTCATGGAGTAGTCAATATACGAGCGCTGCATCTCGTCTTCGATGTTGATATTGCCAAGCAATTCGTTTCGTGTGTACATATCGTCTTCCTGCCTCGTTCACCCTCGCCCCTTGGGGGAGAGAGGGTCAGGGTGAGGGGTTTTTAAATATCCAGATTCGTTACATTAAGGGCGTTATCTTCAATAAACTTGCGCCTGGGCTCGACTTCATCCCCCATCAGGATCGTAAAGATTTCATCGGCTTTGACGGCATCGGCCTGCACCACTTTGAGAAGCTTGCGTTTATCCGGGTTCATGGTGGTCTCATAGAGTTGCTCGGGATTCATTTCGCCCAAGCCTTTATACCGCTGAATGTTCAACCCCTTGCGCCCGAATTCGCGAACAACCTCAAGCAGGTTGGGCAGGGAGAAAATCGGCGTCTCTCCATCATCCGCATCCTTCAACCTGAAAATCGGTTCCTCGTGCCGGTTGAAATGATCCAGCGTGAACCCTTTCTTCTCAATGGCCTCCACCACCTTGGCCAGCGCACTGGCCACATAAAGCTCCTGCCATCGGAATGCCGTGTCGCCCTGGCCGCCTTGCGTATTCCCGTTCTCCGTAAAAATCTCCAGCTGCAAGCCCATCTTCAGCTCGGCCGACTCACGGAGCGCCTTGAGTTCATCATCGCCGGTCACATAATGATGCTCCGCCGCCTCCCCCTTGCCAATGGTGACATAGTACCGGGGGAACGCCCCCGCCTTGTTGCGCTTCTTCAGATAATCCTCAAGGTTGACGCCTTTGCGGGCGAGACTCTTGGAAGCCTGCTCAATCTGCAACAGCAACTCCATCACCGCCATCAGTTCCTTGCCCTCAAAGGTCTTGCTGCGGCCCACCTTGAGCGTCAGATCCTCGGCGCCAAGCTCCAGCAACTTGCGGGTCAGCGTTTCCTCGGTATCAATATACTCCTCACGCTTCTTGCGGCTGACCTTGTATAACGGCGGCTGCGCCAGATAGACATACCCGCTCTCGATCAGATGCGGCATCTGGCGATAGAAGAACGTCAACAGCAACGTACGGATATGCGATCCGTCCACATCAGCATCAGTCATGATGATGATCTTGTGGTAGCGAACCTTGCTCACATCAAACTCATCCGCGCCAATCCCCGCGCCAATCGCGGTAACCATCGTTCGGATTTCGTTGTTGTTCAGAATCTTGTCCAACCGCGCCTTCTCCACGTTCAGCACCTTGCCGCGTAACGGAAGAATCGCCTGGAATTCACGGTTGCGCCCCTGCTTGGCGGAACCACCGGCGCTGTCACCTTCGACCAGATACAATTCGCACAGCGCCGGATCACGCTCGGAACAGTCCGCCAGCTTGCCGGGCAACGCCGCCGAATCAAGTGCGCCTTTGCGGCGAGTCAGATCACGGGCCTTGCGGGCCGCATCGCGCGCCCGGGCCGACAATAATGCCTTATCAATGATACGCCGCGCCACCGAAGGATGCTCCTCCAGATAGGTGGCGAGTTCATCGTTCACCACCGAGGCCACAATCCCTTCAACCTCACTATTGCCCAACTTGGTCTTCGTCTGCCCCTCAAATTGCGGCCGCGGCAGTTTCACGCTGATCACCGCCGTCATGCCTTCGCGGACATCATCACCGGACAAACTTTCCTTGTCCTCCTTGATAAGCTTGTTGGCCTTCGCATAAGCGTTGATCGTCCGCGTCAGCGCCGAACGGAACCCGCTGAGATGCGTCCCGCCTTCGGTCGTATTGATGTTGTTGGCAAAACACAACATCGTCTCCGTATAGGTATCGGTATACTGGAACGCAATTTCCACCATGACGCCATCACGCTCCTTGTCGAAGGCGATGACTTTGGGATGCAGGGAGGTTTTGCTCCGGTTCAGATGCTCGACGAACTCCACAACACCACCCTTGAACTTAAACAGTTCTTCCCGGGCAGGATCCTCCTGGGAAAAATTGATTTCGATGCCGCCATTCAGAAACGCCATCTCGCGCAACCGGTTCGCCAGAATATCCCACTCGAATTTCGTCGTGCTGAATATCTGATTGTCCGGCAAAAAGGTAATCTTGGTTCCTGTCCCCCGGGTCTTGCCAATGGTCTCCAGCTTCGAGACCGGCTTGCCGCGCTCGTACCGCTGATGATAAATCTGCCCGTCACGACGCACTTCAACTTCCAGCCACTCACTCAACGCGTTGACGCAGGAAACACCAACGCCATGCAAGCCACCGGATACCTTGTAACTGTCGTTGTCAAACTTTCCGCCGGCATGCAGGACGGTCAGGGCCACTTCCACTGCCGGCCGCTTTTCCGTCGGGTGCATGTCCACGGGAATTCCGCGCCCGTTGTCGTTGATGGTACAGGAACCATCGGCATTCAGCCGGACTTGAACATGGGTACAATAGCCAGCCAACGCCTCGTCCACAGAGTTGTCAACCACCTCGTAAACAAGGTGATGAAGCCCCCGGACAGCGGTGTCGCCAATATACATGGCCGGGCGCTTTCGCACGGCCTGAATTCCTTCAAGAACGGTAATGTGGGAGGCGTCATACGCGCCACTCTTCTTTTGTTGTTCAGCCATGGTGAGAAGTCATTCTCCTTGCGGTAGTTATGCCACCGCTCACGCCCGGTTTTTTCAACCATTCAAACCAGGGAATTCATCACGGTTTTCGCACGAATTTCCCCTTGCGGGCACTCCCCTCCTTAGGGGGGGATTTAAGTGCATGACGATACTGGAAAATGTGATTTTCGGCAAGTGATATATGGACCCAAAACCACAAAATATTGTGGATGCCGAAGGAGGGACTCACTACCCATCGCGATACTTCCCGCCCCTGGAATTCACACCCAATATGCAGCCTCCCGAAGGCTTACCCCGCCCGGAACATCTGCCCGATCCGCTTGCCCATCAGGCTCGTCGCCAGCAAGATCCCAGCCCCCAGCAACGCCATCGCCCATACCCCCATCGCCGACGCCACATTCAACCCGCCTTCCAGCCCGTCGAGCAGGACATAAATCGCCTTGGTAATCGGGAAAAACGTTTCCGATTGCGCCAGAATCAGACTGTCCGATACCTCCAGCATCGAGAAGGAGAAACACAAAATCCCGCCGGCCAGCAAATTGGCCATGATCAACGGTAACGTCACCCTCCACACCACCCTCAACGGCGTCGCCCCCAGATTAGCCGCCGCCTCCTCATACGACGAGCTAACCTGCTCCAGGCCCGCATGCGCCGCCCTCACCATGTAAGGCAATCGTCGCATCGCATAACTGACCGACAGCAGAATCATGGGATTGTGCCGCGGATCAAGCACCGTTCCGGGGAACGTCCCCGAAAAACAGCCAAGGTAACCAAACGCAATCACCAACCCCGGCACCGCCAGAGGCAACATGGATAACGCATCCAGCCAGTCGCTCCCAAACACACGCCGCCGCACACACAACCAGGCAATCCCGAATCCAATCACCATGTCCAGTAATGTCGCGCACACCGAAAGCGTCAGGCTGTTAACCAACGCCCCTCGCGTCAGATCATCGTTTAACGCCCGACCAAAGAATTCCAACGTAAAGCCCTCCGGCAATACCGTCAGGAACCAGCGCCGACTGATCGCCAGCAATATCACACTCAAGTGCGGCAACACCGCCATGAACAAGACTCCCGCCACACCCAGCGTCGCCAATACCGTTCCCCATCGCGACAAGGGGATCTCGCGCCGCCCCTGGCTCAGCCGCCCCAGTGTCGCCACCGATCGCTGCCGCGACAGCACCTGCTTGCTGACCCAGAAGCCCACCACCGAAACCACCAACACCAGCGCCACCTGCGCATACCCCATCGGGTTTGTCCCAATCTCCGCCACACTGTCATAAATCATCACCGGCAATACCCGCCGTACCCCGAACACCAGCGGCGTCCCCAGTTCCGTGAACGACCAGATGAACACCAGGACCATCCCGGCAAAAACCCCCGGCATCGCCAGCGGAATCGTCACCCTGCGGAACACACGCCCAGGCTTCGCCCCGAGATTCAACGCCGCCTCCTCCAGGCTGGGATCAATATTCGCCAGCGCCGCCACCAGATTGAGATACAGGATCGGGAACAAATGCAACGTCTCCAGCAGGATAATCCCTGCCAAGGGAAACCGGCCCAACCAATCCACCGGCCCGGAAACCAACCCCATCTCCATCAGCAGCGTACTCAGGGCGCCTGCCCGCGAAAAAAGCATCTTCATGCCCACGGCACTGACGAACGGCGGAAGAATCATCGGTAACAATAACAGCCCTGACCACACCGCCTTGCCCGCAAACGACCGCCGCGCGAAAAGCCACGCCAGCGGCAACGCCACCGCAAGACAGGTCATCGTCACACAGGCGGCAATCAGGAAACTGGTCCCCATCGCCTCGACCTGAACAGGATTGGAAAACAATCCCTTCAGGTAATGCAGCGTAAAGCCGCCTTCGTCCCAAACCGACCGCGTAAATACATGCGCCATCGGCCATACCAGAAATACACCAAGAACGGCCAGAATCAGTCCAACCGATAAAGTTGTTCCACCTCTAATTTTCATGTCTAACAGCCTAACAGTCTAATCAGCTAACAGCCTGGGTGCCCGCAGGGCACCCTCGGAATCGCCACCGTATCATTCACCGCCACACCCCACGGCATTCGAAGTCCCTTGCGCAACTCCAGGCTGTTCTGGGTCAGCACCGTCGCCCGCAACACCATTCCGCCAGCCGCCAGCATGACCGTAACCGTCGGCCCGTTCATCCGCAGCCCGGTGACCTCAGCCTCAACTATATTCATCCCTTCTGATCGTCCCGTCACGGGCCCCAGATTCTCCGGCCGCACCAAACAGTGAATCGGCCCACCCTCCCCGGGCGCACTGATCCGCCAGTCACCCAGCACCGTCCTCACCAAGCCACCCCCCTCCATCTCGCCGTCAATCATGTTGGCCTCGCCCAGAAACTCGGCGCAGAACGCCGTGGGCGGCCGCGTGTAGAGCCCCAACGGTGTCCCTATCGCATCAACCCGTCCCGCCGACATCACCGCCATCCGATCCGCCAGGGACAACGCATCAGCCTGATCATGCGTCACATACACAAACGTGATATCCGTCGTCGCATGAAGCTTCTCAATCTCTTCGCGCATCTCCACGCGGAGTTTGGCGTCGAGATTCGACAACGGCTCATCCAGCAAAATCAAAAAGGGATTCAAAACCAGCGCCCGCGCCAGCACCACCCGCTGCTGCTGACCTCCCGATAACTGCCCCGGCATCCGATGCCCCAGCGTCTCCAACCCCACCCGCTTCAACACATCATCCACCCGCTGTTGCTGCTCCCCCTTGGAAATCCGCCGCTCCACCAACCCAAACGCCACATTCTCCCGCACGTTCAGGTGCGGCCACAGCGCATAGTTCTGGAAGACCATGGGAGCCCCACGCTCATGCGGCGCCAGCAATGCCACATCTTTCCCTTTGAAAACAATGCGCCCGGCATCGGGCGTCTCCAACCCCGCCAAAATTCGCAACAGGGTGGTCTTGCCGCACCCGGACGGCCCCAGAAGAAAAAACATCTCGCCCTGCTGGATGGTAAACGAAACATCGTCCAGTGCCGTGACCGTCCCAAACCGTTTCGTCACGCCACAAACTTCAATGGCCGGTAGAGTCGATGTATTCATGGGGCCTGTTATGCGATAACCATGGCCTGACCCGCAATACGAAAACGAATTCAATTCAACGCCAGGGACGCCGCTCCCAGGCGTCCGCCCCTCCTTTCCACACCCCATCCATCGCTTGAGTACCCGTCACACCCATGCTAATGTCACCTCTGTTTGACGGGAGGGCACAATCATGGATACACCAGAAAAACACACAAGCGGCACCCCGCCGGGCTCAATGTCCCGCACCATGCGCATTGATATCACCAGTGACATCCTCGCGGATGTCGGCACCCAAAAAACCACAACCACCCCGCGACACCCCATCATCCGCATCAGCCGCCCGAAAGCCACCACCAGCGTCGTTGGCGATTCCGACTTCCAACAGCTTCTCCAGAATGTCTACGATGGCGCCATCATCACCGACTATTCCGGCACGGTCATCGATACCAACGTCCGCCTTTGCCAATTTCTGGGCTACGAACACGAGGAAGTGTGCCGCCTCGGAATCTTCGATCTTCTGTTCGGCGCGGATGAAACACTCCTGCCCGTCATCCGGGAAAATCTGGCCAACACCCGCTTCGTTCTGCTGCAGTCCTATTTCGTACGCAAGGATGGCAGCGTATTCCCTGCGGAAACCGCCATCAATCGCCTGTACCTGTCCGGCCAGGATTACCTGTGTTTCTTCGTGCGCGACATCACCCTTCGCCGCCAATCCGAGGAGCAGTTACGCACCGAACACACCGCCATCCAGACCGCCGGCAGCGGGATTGCCATCGTGGACCTCGATAAACACCTCACCTACATCAACCCTTCGGTTCAGCGAATGTGGGGAATAGTAGCCCTCGACCCCAATGCCCCGGTCTCGCTGCAAAGTCTCTTCTGCAATCCGACCGTCGGCGAAACCATCGTTCAATCCGTCATCAACCAGCAATGCTGGGCGGGAGAAGTGGAAGCACGCCGCATGGATGGCAGCCTCTTCCATGTCCAGGCCGCCGCCACCGCCACCATTAACTCGGAAGAGGAACTCGCCGGCATCGTCCTCTCCTTCACCGACATCACCGAACGTAAACACGCCGAGGAACAACGGGAGCAGTACGCCGAGCAACTTCGCCAGAAAAACTCGGAAATGGAATCCGACCTCGTGATGGCGCGCGAAGTCCAATTGGCCCTTTTACCCCGCCAGTTCCCCGTCTTCCCCAGCTCCGTCGCCCCCGAGGATAGCCTGCTCCGCTTTAGCCACCTCTACCGGCCCAGCACCACGCTCGGTGGCGACTTCTTCCATGTCCTGCCCGTCTCGGATTACGTCGCCGGCGTCTTCACGTGCGACGTCATGGGCCACGGCTTGCGGGCATCATTAATCACCGCCATCATGCGCGGATTGGTCGAGGAACTGAAACCCATCGCCCATGACCCGGGCCTCTTTATGACCCACATGAACCGGGAATTCATGACCATCCTCCGCGATGCCGAGGAGTTCATGTTCGTCACCGCCTCCTACGTCCTGTTCGACTTGGAACAACGCCGCATCACGTTCACCGAAGCCGGTCACCCGAGCCCCATCCTGCTGCGTCCCTCCACAAATCTGGTCAACCCGATCCGCCAGAATTCAGAACCCGCCGGTCCCGCCCTCGGCATCATGGAAAACGCCACCTACGAAACGCAGCACCGCTCACTCGAGGAAGGCGACGCCATCCTGATCTACACCGACGGCATCTCGGAAGTGGAAGGGATAAACCGCGAGGAATTCGGCGTAGATCGTCTCCTGGATAGCCTGCGCACCCATCTGAACAAGCCCATCGAGGACATCCTTCCCGCCCTGACGGCGGATGCAGAAGCTTTCACAAAGGACCGCGGGTTCGACGACGATGTCTGCCTGGTCGTCGCCCAAGCCATCCGCTTCCCTTAACCCCACAACCGCTCGGGATAGACCCCCTGATCCACCAAGCGGCGAATCCCCGCCACCACCACATCCTTGTCCTGGGGATACGTCACGCCAAACCAATGCTCCGGCGTATTCAACACCTTCACACTCGCCTTGCCCGCGCCAATCAAACCATCCACAACCGTCGGCAAAAAGAACTCCGCCTTGGGATTGCCGCCATTCGCTTTCAGAAAAACCCCGAACTCGCAACCCAACGGCTCAAACAAAGAAGGCGTCAATCCCCATATGTTCATGGAAACCAACTCATCCCCGGTCAACGTGTGCCAGACATTGTCCGCCGTGGCAAAACGGGCACCCTTGCCGGTCTTCTCAATCGCCGTCCGCTCCACGACGCTCTTCAATCGCCCATCCGCGCCGACATCACACACGCCACGCGCCACATGTCCATGCTCCGACAAGGTATTACGCAGCGCAAATCCAACCATCGCATACTGATTCCCCTGTTCAGGAATTTTTCCAAGAAAATCCCCCAGCGCCGCAAAGGAGCGACGCCCATAGAAATCATCCGCATTAATGACCCCGAACGGCGTTTTAACCACATCCCTGCATGCCAGCACCGCATGCCCCGTCCCCCACGGCTTCGTCCGCCCCTCCGGCACGCTGAACCCCGCAGGCAAGTCCGTCATGTCCTGATAAACATAATCCACGGGAATATGCTTCTCAAACCGAGCCGCCACAATCGCCCGGAAATCCTTCTCAATATCCCGGCGGATCACGCATACCACCCGGTCAAATCCCGCCCGGATCGCATCATACACGGAATACTCGATGACAATCGCCCCATTCGGCCCAACGGCTTCAATTTGCTTCAAGCCACCATACCGGCTCCCAATCCCCGCCGCCAATACCACCAACGCCTTCCCCATATCCAACTCTCCTTGCTGCCTGTTCTTCAGTGTTGGGGAATGAACAACTTCTGCCCAACACGCACCATATCCGATTTCAGATTATTCGCTTTCTTGATGGACGACGAACTGACCTTATACGCCGCCGCTATCGCCGAAAGCGTTTCCCCCGACTTGACCACATGCTCATACCCTGTTTCGGACGACGACGAGGATCCTCGCCCGGATGAACTGCCACCGGAGCTTCCGCCAACAATGGCCGCCACTTTCCGGCTGAGTTCCGTCACAATCTCCCGCCGATCAGATTCCCGTGCAGCGTTCATCGCCACAAGTTGACGCTCCATCGTGTCTAATCGATTCTTGGTTGCCAAATCCTCGCGCGGCGCCCGGCGCAATGCCTCGATTTCACGCGTCAATGCCTGTTGCTCAAGCTGCAATCCATTGATCCGTTCATTCAGGCGCTGAATATCCGCGCACAGGCTCTCCCAATCCGCCTGCTGGCGAGCCATGCTCGCTTGATCAACCAATGTCACGCAGCCACCCGCCATCAGGGCTGCCATTATCGTCCCAATTAGCATGATTCTTTTCATTGTGTAATCCTTGCCCGCGGGAAACGCCGTGGTCGTCAAAAAAATGCAGACTCTCTGTATCAAACACATCCCCAACCGCTCAAGTTCCTTTTGTCCCCAATTTCATCCCTTCCCTCTTCTCCCCTCCTCCCATCAACCATTAACCATCAACCATTCCCCTCCCTCTCCCCTCCACCATCAACCATTAACCATTAACCATTCCCCTCCCCATCCCCCTCCCTCTCCCCTCCACCATCGGAACAAAGCGCACCGGCAAATCATTTTCCAGGTTAACGTTCCCGGCTCGCTTTCTGAGAATAACCAATCGCTGAACCCCGCTCGCCCCCACAGGAAGGATCATTCGCCCACCTTCCTTCACTTGATCCACCAACGTCCGGGGAACATCCTCGGGCGCACATGTCACAATAACGGCATCAAATGGCGCCTGTTCCGGCCAACCCTTGTACCCGTCTCCGGTCAGCACCAAAATCCGATCACCATACCCCTCGCTTGCCAGCACATCTCTCGCATGTTGCGCCAAATCGGGAATGACTTCGATGGAATACACGTAAACTCCCAATTCCGCCAACACCGCCGCCTGATACCCGGATCCTGTCCCAATTTCCAACACCCGCTCCCCGGGCTGCAACTGAAGCTTCTCCGTCATGTAGGCAACAATGTACGGTTGGGAAATCGTCTGCCCCCCTCCAATGCCCCATGGATGATCCCCATACGCCACGCCATGCTGACAGTGCGCTTCAGGAATAAACACATGCCGCCGGATTTTCCCCATGGCCGTCAACACCCGCCGGTCGCGGATGCCATACCGCTTCAGCACCTGAACCATCTCATCCCGCTCATGCACCAGCATCTCTTCCTCAAGATCATCAACCATACTACCCTCAATTCTAAATTCTTTTCCCGCCTGAACCCTGAACCCTGCCCCCCCTCCCCCTCACACATAGATCATCTTCCGCGTCATCCCACCATCCACAACCATATTGGTCCCTGAAACAAATCCGCTCTTGTCCGACGCCAAATACGCCGCCATCTGTGCGATATCTTCCGGACGTCCAACCCTGCCCGCCCAATGTTGCTTCTCGTCGGCATCGCTATGCACAGGCTGTTTCCGCGCACTCGATTTCTGCCACACCCCCGTCTCGATCCACCCCGGACTGATGCAATTAACCCGGACATCCGGCGCCAAACTCGCCGCCAACGCATGCGTCAACGCCACAATTCCACCCTTGGTTGCCGAATAGGCCTCCGTATTCGGCTCGGACATCAACGCCCGTGTGGACGCAATATTAATAATCGCGCCATGATTACCCCTCAGCAAAATCTCGAAATATTTCGCGCACAGAAACGGCCCCGTCAGGTTTACCCCCATGACACGTTCCCAATCGGCCAGACTGAGTTTCGACACCGGTTTGTTGCAACTGATCGCCGCATTATTGATCAACACATCAATCCCGCCCGGAAACGCCTTTATCGTCTCATCCACAAGCCGCTTCACGTCCGCCTCAACCGCCACATTGACCTGACAAAACCGAATATCCCCCACTGTTGAATATTCCGCCGCCGTTTCATTCCCGGCTTCTTCATCAACATCAGCGATCATCACCGAATATCCATCCAACAGGAACTGCTGCGCCACAGCCTTCCCAATTCCCTGTGCCCCACCCGTTATCACCACCACCCGCCCAGCCTCACCACCCTCTATATTTTCCTTCATCCCATTCCCCTTTCTCATCGGCGCCAATCTGCGCAAATCTGCGGATAACTCCTCCCCGAATCCTATTCTGACTCCTGACTCCTGACTTCTGACTCCTGACTTCTGACTCCTGAATTCTCTCTCCCCCCTTCCCTCTCACCCTAACAGTCTAACAGCCAAACAGCCTCTCCCCCCGAATCCCCTGTCCTGAACCCTGAACCCCGAACCCTGCCCCCTTCCTCCCCCCCTCCCGCCCCCCCCTACACCTTCATCCTCACCACCGATCGCCCCTGGTTCATCTGTATCTGCCTCCCCATCCGAGTCAATCGTTCATCCGCATGCGCAAAAAACCGCTTGAGCCCCGGACAAAAATAATTCAACCCCACCTCACCATCCGGCGTCCTCACAAACCGGTTCCTCGGGCATTCCCCATGACAGGCAAACCGATACTTGCACTCCTGACAATACACCGGCAACAAACGACTCTTGTCCAGCCCAAACGCCGCCTGTCGATCCGAGTACACCATCTTCGAAATATCCTTCTCCATCACATTGCCCAACCGGTACTCCGGATACACATAATGATCGCAACTGTAAAGGCTCCCATCCCGCTCCAAGGCCAGCGCTTTGCCGCACACTTCGGAAAACACGCAAATCTGCGGCGGCATCCCCGCCCACGCCGCCACACTGGTCTCGAACAAATTGACAAAATGCTTCCCGATATCCCGGTTCCACCACTCATCAAACACCCGGCACAAAAACGCACCCAAATCCTCCGGATCCACCGACCACTCATGCACCACCGACTCCGGGGTCCCCGGCCGCGCCGCCGGACTACCCGTCACCGGCATACCGTCCTCCCCCCAATGCTGCGGCGCCGTCTTCTCGAACCCCTTGGGCTCAACCATCGGAATCAACTGCACCAGTCGGGCGCCAACCTCCCGCGTCAAAAACCGGTACACATCCAGCGGATAGCGCGCATTGATCCGGTTGATCACCGTCAGGGTATTGAACATCACCCCCTTCTTCTTCATCAACTTCGCGGACGCCATCACCCGGTCAAACGTCGATTGCCCCCCCTTCGCTCGGCGATAGGCGTCATGAAGTTCTTTGGGACCGTCCATACTGAGCCCCACCAGAAATCCGTTCCGCTTTAAAAAATCGCACCACTCCTCATCCAGCAGGATTCCATTGGTCTGGAGATTGTTAATGACGCTCTTGGAAGGCGGGCAATGGCGCTCCTGTAATTCTACCACCTGGCGGAAGAAATCCAACCCGAGCAAGGTTGGCTCGCCTCCCTGCCAGTCGAATACAATCTCAGCCGTATCATTGCCCTGAATGTAATCCTTAACAAATCGCTCCAGCACGTCGTCAGCGATCGGGGTGAGACCTGTCGATCCCAATAGCGACTCCTTGCTGAGATAATAACAGTATTCGCAATCCAGATTACAACTCGGCCCGGCCGGCTTACACATGACATTGAACCGCCTGGAGAATGCTCCTGGCAGCCCTTGTAATTCTTGATCATTCGTCATAGGTGTTTATGATACCTCCTGTCATCCATGAATGTCATTCGCAAAACCATCTTTGCCCTGTTCCTGGTCCTACACGCCTTTCCCTGCCTCGCGGCCACAAACCATCCATCCGGATCCCCGGCTGGCACGGCCTCCCCCGATACAAACCGCTTCTCCATCGGCATTGCTGTCATCGTCGGCGAAAGCCCCTACTCTGGCGCCAGCCCCCGAATCCTCCCTGTGCCTGCGCTTTCATACCGGGGCCCCCGCTTCCAACTCACCGGACTGCGCGCCTCCTACCGCCTCCTCCACTCTCCTTACTGTAGTCTCGCCTCCATCGCTCAATGGCGCTTCGCCCCATTCGACCCCGGCGACAGTTCCGCCCTCCATGGCATGCAAGACCGCGACAACACCATTGACGCAGGATTACGCCTATCCGGGCCACGCTTCCTGCCTCTCGACACAGGGATCGAGGTTCGTGGAGACCCCTTCGGTGTTCACGATGGCATCGCCGCTTCTCTGGATCTCGGATGGCGTTTCCGCAGCAACCACGGATTCCTGCGCCCGGGAATCCGGCTTGAATGGCTGAGTCCTGAATTGGCCGATTATCTTTACGGCGTCAGCCCGACGGAGGCCATCCCGGATCGCCCGGCCTATACACCGGACGGCTCTTGGCAAACCAGTGCAGATGTCATATGGGTCCGCCCGTTTGCCCGTCACTGGGAATTCACAGCCTTGGCGGGAATGACCGTCCTCGATTCCGCCGCCACCGATAGCCCCATCGTGGATAAATCCGCCGTCTGGCGTACCATGGCAGGCTTCGGCTATCGTTTCTAAATCTAAAGTCTAGGGTCTAAAGTCATTCCCCTCCCCCATGCCCCCCTCCTGAACCCCGAACCCTGAACCCTCCCCCTACTACCTCCCGCCCAGAAACTCTCCTATCGCCGCCGCCACCACCGCCGGATCGGCCATCGTGTTCCGGCACGGCCCCTCTGGCGTTGTATTCCTCACCGCCAGTACCGGCTTCGGCCATGCCGCAAAAATCCCATACACCAATTCCCGTTCACACGCCACTGCCACCACGGCCTTGATCCCCGGCTGCCGCGTTCGCTGCAACGCTTGTCGCCCTCCGCCGACCACACAACCACTCACCCCCGCCATCTCACGCACTCGCGCCAACTCGCCCACGCTGCACTGCCCGCATCGCCGGCACTCATCCAGACTATGAACCACATTCTGTGGGCACGTTTCCTTATGCAGGCAGTGCGGCAACAATAGCAGGAGTTCCTCCGGCCTCACCTTGATGCCACGCCGCCGAACCCATCCATTATTCACCCTGATGATGATCTTCAAAAAACTCATACGTCATCCTTCCATCCTTTCTCCCCTCCCCCCTTTCCGGAACCCCAAGCCCTGAACCCCATCCCCCCACCCCCGCCATTGCCACAATGACCGGCATAGTATATGAATAAAGCCAAACACGTCACTGAAGAACATGCATAAACGCAAACTCATCCTCGTCTCACCACATGGCTTCTGCGCCGGCGTGGAGCGCGCCGTTCAAATCGCGAACACCATCCTGAAACAAGCGCCTCCCCCTGTCTACTGCCTCAAGGAAATTGTCCACAACCAGCAAGTGATCGATGCCTTGCGCAACAAGGGCATGATCTTCGTCTCGACCCTCGACGACATCCCGCAGGGCTCGCACGTCCTCTTCAGCGCTCACGGAGTCCCTCCCAAAACCTGGACTCTGGCCAAGGCACGCCATCTGATCGTCACCGACGCCACCTGCCCCTTCGTCACCAAAGTCCACAACGAAGCTCTCCGTTACGCCGCCCGGAACTTCACCATTCTGCTGATCGGCCATCGGAAACACGACGAAGTCATCGGCGTCGCCGGCGAAGCCCCCAACCATATCATTGTCGTCGAAACCGAATCCGAGGCCAGTACAGTCACCGTTCCTCATCCCGACCAGGTAGTGGTGCTCACCCAAACCACGCTTAGCCCGGACGAAGTTTCCCGCGTCATGGCCGTCCTCCGCCAACGATTCCCCGCCCTCTGCCAACCCTCCAGCAACGACATTTGCTACGCCACCCGCAACCGCCAGCAAGGCGTCAGGGAAGTTGCACCCCTGGTCGATGCCTTTGTCATCCTTGGCTCGGAAAACAGTTCCAACTCCAACCGCCTCGTGGAAGTGGCCCGTGCCGCCGGTTGCCCAAAGGCCTTTCTGGCCGACACTCCGGAAAAACTCGCCGCTATTCCGCTCGACGCCATCAACACCCTCGGAATCACGGCGGGCGCATCCACCCCCGAATATGTCGTCAAAGCCGCCATGGAACAACTGTCCGCTCGCGGCTTCACCACCGTCGAGGAACACACCTTTATTCGCGAAGACATTCACTTCACCTTGCCAAGGTCACTGCATTGATTCACCCACATTGGAAACAACCATGACGGCAACACTCTATCCCTTCGTCCTTGAACCCGTGTACAAGAACTACATCTGGGGCGGCAATCACATTTCCTCGCTTTATGACCGGAAACTCCCCCCCGGCATCTACGCTGAATCCTGGGAACTCTCAGACCGATCCGATGGGATGAGTATCGTGACGAACGGCGCCTTCACGGGTTCCCCGCTTCATACTCTCGTCGCTCGTTTCCGCCACGAACTCCTCGGCCATGGCGTCTGCAGCAGCCATCTCCCCCTCCTGGTCAAACTGATAGACTCCCGCGAACGACTGAGCATCCAGGTTCACCCCGACAACGAATCCGCCGCCCGCGGACAAGGCGAAGCCAAAACAGAGGCCTGGCATGTGCTGGCCGCCGAACCCAACGCCAAAGTATTTGCCGGCATGAAAAAAGGGGTGACCCGTCAGGATTTCCTCGAAGCCCTGAATACCGGGAACCTTGAATCCTGTCTCCATGCCATCCCCGTCAAAACCGGCGAGACCATTTTCATCCCCGGTGGCCGGGTTCATGCCATCGGCGAAGGACTGCTGATTCTCGAAGTCCAGCAAAACTCCAACACCACTTATCGCATCTATGACTGGGGCCGCGTCGGTCACGATGGAAAACCGCGCGAATTACATATTGAGCAGGCATTAAAGGTTATCCGCTTCGAGGATAATTCACCCGTCAAAATCGCCCCTTGGTCCATCAGCGATGGCCCGCACGTCACCGCCACCACTCTGGTGGAGTGCCCCTTCTTCCGTCTGGAGCAAATCACCCTGACCGATTGTTTCGAAGTTCATCACGACGGCTCGGGATTCCACGCCATCTTCACGACCAACGGATCGGTCACCATCGAGGCAGGCCCGAACACGACAGCGGTTCCGCACGGACGCACCTGTCTCATCCCCGCCCTGCTGAACCGCTACACCATCCGATCCCAATCCCCAAATACCCAACTCCTCCGCATCACCCTGCCCAAAGCCTCAACACGTTAGTCTTCGGCAGGGACGGATCTCCGCGCTGTCCGCATTCCTTCCTACAGCGTCCGCCGACTGGACCGCGTCATCACCCAGGCGACAATCCCGGCCACCACCAACCCACCCAACACCCCCCACACCGCCGGCACAATCCAACCACGACCCCGTGACGGCTCCGCCTCCACTTCCGGCGCCACCACATTCGTCTCCATGGTAGCCACCGGCATCACCGGTGCCGGCGGCGGCAAAGCCGGCAACATCGCAAACCCCTTCATCATCAGCTCCGCCGCCTTGGCATCCCGTACCAATCCCCTCGCTCCATTCCCTCCCAGCACCACGGCTACCACCCGGCGCCCGTTCCGCTCAGCCGTCGCCACAAGGGAGAAACCGCCCGCCAGGATATACCCCGTCTTGAGCCCGTCACACCCCTGGAAACTCGTCAGGAGTCGGTTGTGATTCCTCATGATGAACGCCCCGTTCCTGAATCCCCGCTCCTTCACCGAGGTATACCGGAGAATATCTGTCTTGTTGATCAACTCCCTGGCCAATATGGCAAGATCCCGCGCCGTCGAAACATCCGGTTCCTGCCCGTTTGCCGGCGGCAGGCCATGCACCGAATGGAACTTGGTATTGGTCATTCCAAGCACCACCGCTTTCTGGTTCATCAACTCCACAAAGGCATCTTTCCCTCCGCTCACATGGTGCGCTAACGCCACAGCAGCATCATTGGCCGACTGGATCATCAGCGCATATAAAAGATCCTCCACGGAAAAGACTTCCTTCTCTGCCAGATAGACCTGCGACCCTCCCGTCTTCGACGCTTCCGCCGTCACGGTCACCATATTACTCGGATTGATCTGGCCGTTCCCGACGCGCTCCAAAATAATCATCATATCCATCAATTTGATCACGCTCGCCGGGTACCCCTGGGCATCCGCCTTGTCCTCGAACAACACTTGCCCCGTCGCGGCATCCATCACAATGGCCCCCAGATAAGGATCTGCCGATCTCACCGCCACCGCCGCCCGGCCACTCCCCGGCTTCTTGACCGCCGCATCAGCACACACCGCCACACTCAGCACCATTGCCACTATTCCAAACCCAACCCATTGCTTCCAAACGCGCACCATGTTCATCTCCTTTGATTAACCGACAAAAATCGAGCGGACTCTACCGCATCCCCCTCCCCCTGTCCACTCCCCGCCATTCATAATTCATAATACGTCATTGGATACACTGGTCTAATGTCTAAAGTCCAGGGTCTATGGTCTCTTCCTCCTCCCCCCCCTCTCCCCTCCTGAACCCCGAACCCTAAACCCTGAACCCTACCCCCCTCCCGCAACTTGCACAATTCCCCTCTTTCTGGTAACCACATCCGCAATATCTGCAATTTGAAATCTCATATCTGAAATCCAATTGGAGCCAATCATGCGACACGCCTTGATCATCGCCGGCGGATCCGGCACCCGTCTCTGGCCCATGAGCCGAGAGTCCGCCCCGAAACAACTCCTCCCCTTCATCAACGGCAACAACCTCGTCCAAATCGCCGCCCACCGGCTCGAAGGCCTCGTCCCTCCTGCCCGTCGCCACATCTGCGCCGCCTCTCGCCATGAAACCCTCATCCGCCAGTCACTCCCTGAACTGGGGCCCTCGCAATTCCTCGGCGAACCCTGCGGCCGCGATACCCTCAACGCCGTCGGCTTCAGCGCCGCCATCATCGCCCTCTCCGATCCCGACGCCGTCATCGCCGTCTTCACCGCCGACCATATCATCGAACCCATCGCTGACTTCCTGAAAATCGTGGAAACCGGGTTCCGCGTCGCCGAACAAAACACCTCCACCCTCGTCACCTTCGGCATTACCCCCACCCACGCCGCCACCAGCTATGGTTACCTGCAACTCGGTGCCGATGCAGGCAACGGCGCCCGGCAAGTGGAGCAGTTCAAGGAAAAACCTGAACTGGCCACCGCCACCCAATACTTCAACGCTGGCCCCTCCCGCTACTTATGGAACAGCGGCATGTTCGTCTGGCGCGCCAGCACCCTTCTGGACTGCATCCGCCGCTACCACCCGGAAAACTTCACAGGCCTCTCGACCATCGTCGCCGCCTGGAATACCCCCGACCGCAACGCCGTTCTCGAGCGCGTCTATCCCACACTAAAAAAAATCAGCGTGGATTTCGCCGTCATGGAACCCGCCTCCCGCGATCCCGCCATCACCGTCGCCGCCGTCCCCATGCCCTTGAGCTGGCTCGATGTCGGCAGTTGGCCCTCCTTCGCCCAAACCTGCTCCACCGATGCCAATCACAACGCCATCGCCGCCGGAAAATCGCTCCTCCTGCGTAGCTCGGGAAACCTCGTCGCCTCCAGCGATCCGAATCACCTCGTCTCCCTGATCGGATGCAATAACCTCATTGTCATTCACACCCCTGAAGCCACCCTGATCTGCCCCGCCGATCAGGCCGAAGCCGTCAAGGAGGCCCATCAGGCCGTCTCAAAACAATTCGGACCACCTTATGTCTGACGGAATAACACCGTGACCCTACGCTTCCACGATTTTCAGTCTTTATTGGCGAGCCAGATCCATTCCATTCAAACACCCTTGCCGCCAAATGAAGAAGGCGGATGGAAGGGCTACCCCCTCTTTAAGGGCTTCACCGCAAACAAGTGTGTATTCTCATGTCATGTGTCGGTACTGACCCACGGACAATCCCCCCATCCCCCGCATCGCCATCCCGAGGAAGAACTCCTTCTGCTCCTGAATGGCCAGGCAGACCTGCTCCTGTCCGACGCCCCCTCCCCGACCACCATCACCCGGCACCGCCTCTCTCCCGGTCAAATCGTCTACTATCCCGGTTTCTTTCCCCACACCATCGAGACCGTCAGCCTGGAACCCGCCAATTATCTGATGATCAAATGGAAGCGTCATGGCGCCAAGCTCGCCCAAACCCTGCCGTTCGGCATCTTCGACTCCGCCTGGCTTGAGCCGGAGGAATACCGTTCCGCCAACTTCAAATCAAAAGTTCTATTCAACGGCAGAACCGGGTTCCTCAGGAAACTGCAAGGCCATGCAACCCGCATCCACCCGGGCGGAGGCTATGCCCCCCACAATGACCCCTACGATGTGATGCTGATCATTCTGGAGGGCGAAGTGGAGTCCTTGGGCCAACGCCTCAAACCAAACGACCTGGCCTTCTACGCCGCCCATACACCTCATGGTATTCAGAATACCTCCCCAAAAACAGCCCGATATGTCGTTTTCGAGTTTCATCATCCCCCGCCCCCATCCCTGATCCAAAATCTCTTCTCCCTCGTGCAGTGGAAAGCACTTCTCACCCGCCTTCTTGGAAAAACATCATCATGAAACTCCTCTGCGTCTGCACCAAAAGCCATGAACACATGAAGGACGCCTGGTTCCTTCCATCCCTGAAGGATAACGTCGACCTCATGGTCCGCCAATGCAACATCGAAGGTAAAGGCACCTACAAGGAAGCCGACTGGTCACAGGCGGTCATCTTCAAGAGCGAATGCATCATTCAGGCCATCAAGGAAAATATGGGCGACATCTTCGTCTACTCGGATGTGGACGTGGAATTCTTCCGCCCCTTCAAGCAACAAGTCCTGAAGGCAATGGAGGACAAGGATATCGTAGGGCACTGGGATGGCAGGAAGGCCGGTTTCTGCACAGGATTCTTCGGCATCAGAGCCAATGAACAGACACTGCAACTCTGGCAAAACGTGATGGAAAGGGTCCTCGTTTCGCACTGCGATCAATCCTCCTTCAACACGCTCCTCTTCTCGTTTCCCAACCTCCGCTGGGGATACCTCCCCGAGACGTATTTCGGACCCGGCACCTTTAACTCAAAACTCTGGACCCCGGGCCAATCGTATTACATCCCCCATCGGCCGGTCATGTTCCACGCCAATTGGACAATCGGCATCGACAACAAGCTCGCCCTGCTGGCCATGACCCGCGATATTGTCGACGGTGGCTACGGCAGCATCCGCCGGAACAACCGGGAAGTTCTCAAGGATATATCCAACCGTAACAGCCTCCGCGCAACACGCATGACGATCAAACACATTACCCGCCAGACCAACAATATTCGCCGCTCGTTTGAAAGGCCGCCTCTGGTTCGCCTCGACGCTTCAACCGCCTGTCAGCTAAAATGCCCCGCCTGCCCCACCGCCAGCGGAACCGTCGCCAAAAACTTAGGGACTGGCTTCCTGAAGTTCCATGATTTTAAGACCTTCGCCGAACAACACCCCTGGGTATCCCGGATCGAACTCTCCAATTGGGGGGAAGTTTTCCTGAATCCTGATCTGGTGAAAATTCTCCAATACGCATTCAGGCGCAAGCTTGCACTCACCGTCATTAATGGCGCGAACCTGAATAATGTCTCCCCGGATGTTCTCGATGCTGTGGTCAAATACAGGGTGCGGGTTCTCGTTTGCTCTATCGATGGCACCAGCCAGGAGACCTATTCTCCCTACAGAGTCAATGGCGACTTCAACCGGGTGATCGCCAATATCCGGGCGATCAATCAGTTGAAAACCAAATACAAATCCCCCTATCCCAAATTGCGCTGGCAGTTCATCGCCTTCGGTCACAACGAGCACGAAATTGAAAACGCACGCTCCATGGCCAAGGCGCTCGACATGGACTTTAGACTGAAATTGTCCTGGGAAGGCCTTTACGGCACCGTGTTCTCCCCCATCAGGAATCGCACCCTCATCCGTGAAGCCAGCGGTCTTGAGGTAGCCGACAGGACTGAATTCGAGGAAAAATACAAGAAGAGCTACATCCACGATGCCTGCCACGAACTATGGCTATCACCGCAAATCAACTACGACGGACGGCTGCTGGGCTGTACAATCAATCATTGGGGTGATTTCGGAAATGTCTTTTCCGACGGCCTAACTGCCTGCCTGACCGGCGAAAAGATGACAAATGCAAAAAACATGCTCACCGGCATCACTGACGCCAATCCCGACATCCCCTGCGCCAACTGCACCGTCTATCACACCAGGAAACAACATCGGTCCTGGGTTGACCTCAAAGCCCTGAGCCTCAGTTTGCCGGAAACCAAGAACAAGCAAACAAGGCTCTCGTCCCTTTTATCTTTTGTCGTGACCCAACTCCGTCAATTCAGATTAGTCCTTCCATCATGAAACCTTGGAAAACACTTTCCCGTCGCGTCGCCTATCACGTCAAGCACTTCCTGACCGTCGAGCATCACGCCGTCCAATTGCCGAATGGACGAATCATTGATGACTGGACCTGGCTGTCGATGCCGGAATACGCCAACATCCTCGCCCGCACACGGGATGGAAAATTCCTCTTCTTCCGCCAGACAAAATACGCCTTCCCCGACCCCATCCTGGCACCACCCGGTGGCTACCTCGAACCCGACGAACTTCCACTGAACGCCGCCAAACGCGAATTGCTGGAGGAGACCGGCTACACCTCCAACACCTGGCACGCTCTCGGCACCTATGTCATGGACGCCAATCGTGGCGCCGGGAAAGCCCACCTCTTCCTCGCCCTCGATGCCTGCCAAACCGCCACGCCTATTGCCGAGGATCTCGAAGAACAACAGCTCATGCTCTGTTCACGTCAGGAACTCGAGGATGCCCTCGACCAAGGCCACATCGCCATGATCGGCTGGGCCGCCCTGCTAAGCCTGGCCTTCCGCAAACTCGACCATGCCTGAACTCTTTTTTTGTGTATTTCGCGCTTTTCGTAGTTTCACCGCTCTTTTCAAGCTGCTACCATTCGCCCATGACGCGGTCACATGCAGTTCGTACAACGTTTCTTCTTCTGTTCATCGGCCTCGCTTATCTCCCCGCCCATTCCGCCACCATCCGCATTGCCGCCGATACACTCTCGATCCACGCCGATAAAACACCCCTGAGCGAAATCCTCGCCGAACTCCAGGAATCCGGCGTCCGCGTGGCCATGGATGAACGCATCAACCCGCTCATCACCGCCGACTTCGAAAACCGCGACATCGTCAAAGGCATCAAGCAACTCCTGAGCGATTGCGATTACGCCCTCATCTGGAGCAACATCGAGGGACCCGCCGGAACCATGCGCCGCCTCTCCGAAGTCCTCGTCTATAAACCCGGCGACCGCCGCTCTCTCAAGGCACTCCCTCCCCCCACCCCTGCGGTAGCGCAAACACAGACGGCCACAAACAACATCGTCTGCTTGAAAAACGAAATCCTGATTCGCCTCAAGGCTGGCGTCACCAGTGAACCATTCCGCGCCCTCCTCCTGCGGACCGGCGCCATGGTGCTGGACGGCATCCCCGCTCTGGGCGTCTACCGGCTCCGCCTTCCCCCCAACAGCAATCTGGCCGAAATCCTCAATGCCCTGTCCGGGGACCCCCTCGTCGCCACCGCCGAGCCCAACATGGTCTACCGGTCCATCTCGCCTGTTCAGGCCGGCGACAAGGGAACCCCCTCCTCCCCCCGCTCCCTCACCTCCTCAACCGGCCCCGCCGTCGCCATCCTTGATTCCGGATTCACCCCCAATGCCGCCCTGGAAAAAGCCGTTCTCACCACCCTCGACGCCACCTCCCCCGGCCAGGCCATCACCGACCCCCTCGGTCACGGAACCCAGATGGCCTTCCTCGCCTCCGGTGCCGTGAATCCCGATGGCACCGATGCCTCCACCGCTTCCATCTCCATCATCCCAATCCGGACGCTGGACGACAATGGAATCACCTCCAGTTTCGCGCTGATGCAAAGCATGCTCTTTGCCGTTGAAAAAGGAGCCAAGGTCATCAGCATGAGCTGGGGCACCTCCGGCAGCAGTTTATTCTTCAACGATGCCATCGCCTACGCCAAGCAGAATGGCGTAATTCTTGTGGCCGCCGCCGGCAACGAACCGACGGGCCAGGCACTCTATCCCGCTGCCCACCCCGATGTGATTGCCGTGGCAGCAACCACCCCCGATGGGAACGTCTGGAACCAGTCCAATTACGGCCCCTTCGTCAAATTCGCAGCACCCGGCTTCGCCACGCTCCCCGTAGGCTACAAGGGCCCCCCAGGCCAATACGGGGGAACCTCAATCTCCGCCGCCTACACCGCCAACCTCTTCGCTCAATACCTGACAACCCATCCAAAGGCCACTCCCGCCGAGGCCGTGGCAGCACTGACCAAAACCTTAACCCCCGTCACCGCAACATCCGGCACCATTCATCCCGAGCTCCCCCGCCTGAACAA
>CAZSSA010000014.1:0-32261 GCA_964609375.1 uncultured Verrucomicrobiota bacterium
CAGATGATCGAGGAGTGCATGGTGGCGGCCAATGAGGCGGTTGACCGGGAGTTGAGTAACCGGGGAGTCAAGTTGATTCACCGTCTCCACGAGCCGCCGGCCGAAGACAAGTTGTTGCTCCTGAGGGAGGAGCTTAAGGATATGGGGTATCAGCCGGGTGATCTTCGTCCGCGGGGCAGCCTGATGCAATTTGTGCGGCGGATCAAGGATACGCCGTTGGCGCACAGTGCCCAGATGGCGATCTTGCGCAGCATGAAGAGAGCCATTTATTCCTCCAAGGAGGGCGGGCATTTCGGGTTGGCCAAGAAATACTACGCGCATTTTACATCGCCTATCCGACGCTATCCCGATTTGGTGATTCACCGGTTGCTGGCGGCGGCGCTGGAAAAGCGGCCTACGCCTTATAAGCCGGATGAGTTGGAGCGGATTTCCCTGCACTGTTCCGAGACGGAGCAGCAGGCGGAGCAGGCGGAGCGGGATTTACTGGAGATTAAGAAGTACAGGTTCCTTTTACAGCAACTGGATGCAGGAAAGCCATTGGTGTATGACGCCGTGGTGGTCAAGGTGGCCAACTTCGGGTTGTTTGTGGAACTTGGCGATTTGGACGTGCAGGGGTTGGTGCATGTTTCCACTCTGTCGGAAACATTCGTGCGGTTTGATCCGGGCGCCAAGGCGTTGCGGGTAGGCAAGGATGCCTACAAAGTGGGAACGAAGGTTCGGGTTTATGCGGCGCGGGTTGATTTTGACAAGCGGCGTATTGATTTTGTTCCAGCCAAGGAGCAGCCCAAGGAGAAAGAGAGCGGCAGCGGTGGCAAGCGGAAGGGTGAGTCCGGACAGCAAGGGGCAGGGCGAAGCGGCAGGGGGCGGCGGCATCGGAGGTAGGGGGGGAGGGGAAGGGTTCAGGGTTCGGGGGTCAGGAAGGTTCCAGACCATAGACCTTTTTGAGGGCGCCGATGAAGACATCGGCTACTACACTACATTGGAATGAGGGTGGATGTGATTAGTCGAAAAGTGTTGATGATGGGTTTGATTGGACTCGCGATGGTGACGATGGCGGGGGGTGTTTTAGGGGCGGAGTCGGTTGCGGAGATGGAAAAACGGTTTACGGCGGATGCGGCGCCGATCCGGATGACGTATGACATCACCTACCGGTTTCTTGGCCTGGAATTGGGGTTCCTTGGCCGGATGGAGATGGTGACCTCGACGGGGAAATGGAGACACCGGATTACCGACACGGAGGTTCCTGCGGCCTTCATTGATGTGCGGGTTCGCTCCAAGGATTGCCTTAGCGGGGCGGGAGGACGGACGCGGATTAATGACCGCATCGTGGCGGTGCTTGAACTGCCGAGCATGAATGCCCTGGTGTTTGCCAAGGAGACGGATGAGCGATTGAGGCCGGTGTTTGGCCGGACATCGGTGAGCCATGCCATATCGAGCTATGATACGCAATCCGGCAATCTTCAATATTTCCGGAATAATTTTATTACGGGGAATGTCAGCACAAATCTTACGGCGCCCGAGGCGATTTATGAACTCAGCAGGAAAATAGGCGGGATCATGAGTTTTCTGGCGGCGAGCTATTTGCAGGATCCTTCGGCTGTGTTACAGGCGGATGCTGGAAAGATAGCGGTGAATCTTGATGGCCAGGTGGTCAAGTTGGAGTTGCTCACGAAACCCGCAAAGAGTCCTGTATGTCTGGATCGGCAGCGATTGAAGTCACTGCAGATTGAGACGGCGATGGAACGTGGGGCGCCGGTCCGGGCGCGGGAGTTTCATGCGTGGGGGATGTTGTTCAAGGATTTGGCGGTGGTGGTCGGGGATGATGGGTTGAAGCAAGCGGCGGCGACGGCCCCGGTGAATGCGGTTGTTCCCCTTGTCATGGACTATGAACTGGCGTTGGGATCAGTGCGGGTGGTGATGAAGAGCAGTGAAGTGGGAGAGAGGTCATCCGTGTTGTCGGCCGTTCCGGAAGGTCCAGAACCGGTGGGCGAGAAACACCCCGCTACAAGCGATCGCCTCAGCGCCAACTTTGGCCAGGAAGGGGCCGGTTCCCAGCCGGTTGCTCAAGAACCACACCGACAGCTCTGATATGGCATAGGCGCCAAGCCATGTCATCCAGAACCGCAGGAACTGGGTTCCCGTTCCTGCCCTTTGCCCGCGTTCGAAGGTCCACAGTTTGTTCCCGGCGAAGCTGAACAGGCCCCCGGCGGGGCGGCTGATCAAGTTGGCCGTCAGGGGTGACAATCCGGCGAATCGAATCAATAAGCCGTAAAGGCAGAAGTCGGTCATGGCGGAGCCTACTCCCACGGTGAGGTAGCGGCGAAGTTGAGTGAGAAGTTTCATGTGAGGTCATGTCCTGATGCCTGTAAACGATGCGCTAAAGTACGCAGGAAATCAATGTGTTGTTTATTTGCAAATAATATGTTGGTGTTGAATCCATGGCGGGGTCTCGGTAGTCTTCGGCGCATGACAACGCATGAGATAGTATTTGGACGGCAGCCGGTCAGCGAAATGCTGCGGGCTGGACGGCGTACGGTTAAACGATTAATGATGGCGGATAATGTCAGGCGCTCGGCTGCCATGATCGTTAAGCTTGAAAAGATGGCGGAGAAATTGTCGCTGAAAATCGAGCCGATGTACCTGCGGGATATGGATTGCCTCTGCCATAACGGGAATCACCAGGGGGTGGCAGCCGAGGTCTCGGAATATCCCTATGTGGAGTGGCTGGCCATGAGGGAGGAGGCACTGGCCCGGAAAAAGCCGTCATTATTCCTGCTGGTGGATCATGTGCAGGATCCGCAGAATCTGGGCTCGATGATACGCTCGGCGGATGTGGCAGGAGTTAATGGTGTGGTGATCCCGGCACATCGGGCGGCGGCGGTGACTCCGGCGGTGGTACGGGCCTCGGCAGGCGCGGCGGAACATATGCGGGTGGCACTGGTGAGTAATCTTTCCAATGTGGTACGCGATCTGAAGGAGGATAATGTTCGCGTGGCGGGGCTGGAAGGGTCAAGCGAAGCGTCGTTGTATTATGCGGCTGATTTGTCGGGGTCTGTGGCGCTGGTGATCGGGAGTGAGGATGAGGGACTGAGCCGGTTGATCCGGGATTTGTGCGACGTGTTGATCCGGATTCCGATGTACGGGCGGGTGGGGTCGTTGAATGCGGCGGTGGCGGCGGCAATTGCGTTGTTTGAGGTGAAGCGGCAGCAGGGGTAGGGGTGGGGGGGGATAATTATGAAGGATGAATGGGGGGAGGGTTCAGGGTTCGGGGTTCAGGGGGGAATGGTTGATGGGGAATGGTTGATGGGGGGAGGGGGAAGAAGTCGGAATTCAGAACTTGGGTCACGAAGAGAGCGATGGGGGATTGGGGGAAAGTTGCGGCGCATAGCGCCCCTATCACGGAAAATGTGAACTCTGAACCCTATATTACTCGTGTTTTGGCATTCGCCGGATGTGGGCCAGGAGTTCTTCCAGTCGGGCGTTGGGCGATGATGCTTTCAGGCGAGGGAAACGGCTGTCGTGCATCAGATAGTTTTCGCCCCGTTTGAGCATGACTTTGTCGTCTTCCACCTTCACGGAGGCAATGCCGCGTTCAGCGGCCACAATTCGCAGCTCTGTAAGCTTTAGCAGGCGGTCACACTCGGGCGGAATGGGGCCGAAACGGTCGCGGAAGGCTTTGCTCAGGGCACGGACTTCCTTGACGAACCCTGCCTCGGCGATACGACGATACATGCTGACACGGAGGCGTTCATCCTCGATGTAGGTTACAGGGATGATGGCGACGTGCGAGGCTCCGGCGTCGGATGGGGAGAGACTGATGAAGTCGAGCATGACATCCACATCAATGACTGGAGGGAGGGGTTCGCCTTTCTTCTGGGCGATGGTGCGGCGGAGGAGTTGGCAGTAGAGTCCGAAGCCGACGGCGGCGATGTGCCCGCTTTGCTCGGCCCCCAGCAAGTTGCCGGCGCCGCGGATTTCGAGGTCGCGCATGGCGAGCCGGAAGCCGGCACCGGCGCCGGAGTATTGCTTGATGGCCTGGATGCGGCGGCGGGCAAGCGGGTCGATGTGTGCCTGAGTGGGGAGAAGCATGTAGGCATAGGCCTTTTGCTTGGAGCGGCCCACGCGGCCGCGGAGTTGGTACAGTTCGGCAAGACCGAAGCGATCGGCGCGGTCGATGAGGATGGTGTTGGCATTGGGGATATCCAAGCCGCTCTCGATGATGGTGGTGCAGAGCAGGACATCGAACTCGTTGGCGGCGAACCGGCGCATGACGTCGGACAGGTCGCCCGGGGACATCTGGCCGTGGGCGATTTCGAAAGAGGCTTCGGGGACGAGTCGTTGCAGGTGATCCTGGAGCCGGGTGATGGTGCGGACACGGTTGTGGAGGAAGAAGACCTGGCCCTCGCGGTTCAGTTCCCGCAGGATGGCCTCGCGTATGACGTGGTCGGCGGCGGGGGTGACGATGGTTTCCACGGCAAGGCGGTCCTGGGGAGGGGTCTGGATGGTGCTTAGGTCACGGGCCCCGGTGAGGCTCATGTAGAGGGTGCGGGGGATGGGGGTGGCGGTGAGGGTCAGGACGTCCACCATGCGCCGGATATGCTTGAAGCGTTCCTTGTGGAGGACGCCAAATCGCTGTTCCTCGTCGATGATGACGAGGCCGAGATCCTTGAAGACGATGGTTGGCTGGATCAGGGAGTGGGTGCCGATGACGATATCCACGGTGCCGTCGGCCAGTCCGGCAACGATACTGATATTTTCCCCGCGGGTTCCGAAGCGGCTGAGCATCTCGATGCGGACCGGGAATGGGGCGATGCGTTCGGTGAAGGTCTGGAAGTGCTGCTGGGCAAGCACGGTGGTGGGGACGAGGACGGCGACCTGCTTGCCTGCCATGACGGCTTTAAAGGCGGCCCGCACGGCAACTTCTGTTTTTCCGTAGCCGGCATCGCCGCAGAGCAGGCGATCCATAGGGCGGGTGGTTTCCATGTCGTGCTTAACTTCGCGGATGGCGGAGTTCTGGTCGTCGGTTTCCTGATAGGGGAAGGCGGTTTCCAATTCGTGTTGCCACGGGGCATCGGGTGGGTGGGCAAAGCCTTCCTGTGCATCGCGGGCGGCCTGGGTTTCGAGCAGGCTGGCCGCCAAGTCCTGCACGGCGGATTCCGCGGCCTGTTTTTCGCGGGACCAGCGTTTGCCGCCCAGTTGGTGAAGCGGGGTGGTGCGTTTACCGACGCCGACGTATCGGGTTAGCAGGTGGGCCTGAGCCACGGGGACATAGAGCTTGGCTTCGTCGGCGTACTCGATGGCGAGGGCTTCCTGAAGTTGGCCGGCGACAGTGATTTCGCGGAGTCCGAGATAGCGACCGACACCGTGCTCGACATGGACAACCAAGTCGCCCGGCTCCATATCGGTCCAGTCGGTCACGCGGGTGCCGGTGGTTCGGGACTGGCGGCCTGGTAGTGAGTGCTTCCGTTGGAGTTTGCGACCATAGATGTCAGGCTCGGCCACGACGATGAGCGGGGGATCGTGACAGATAAAGCCGCCGGTTAGCGGACCGATTTCGATACGGGCGTGGGTCTCGGCGAGGAGGGTGCCGTAGAGTTCGGAAAAGCGGTCCTGGGTTCCCTTGGTATCGAAGAAGATGGTGATGGGTGCTTTTCCGCCGGCCTGGTCAGGAAGCGATTGCAGGAAGCGGCGGCGGGAGGTTTCGAGGGCGTCGGGGTGAAGGCCATGCCGGCCTGAGATGGAAACGACAGGCTGGATGGGTTCGATGCCGAGGTCGATGGTGTCGCAGGCGTCGTTTGGCCGGGACCGGATGAATATCTGGCGGGTGGTGGGGCGGGCGAAGAGGGCGGCCTGGATGGCGTCGAAGGAGGTGGTGAAGCCGGTGGTCTTCGATTCGCGCAAGGTAGCTTCATAGACTCCGGCGTGTTGGAGGATGGCGTCCGGATCCGACCAGATGACGAGGGCATTGTGTGGGACGACATCAAGGAAGGAGGCCCGGTTGTTGGAGTTGGCGCGCATGAGCCGCCACTCGCCCGGGGGGGGTAAGAGGGCGGATTCGACGGGAGAAATAGAACGTTGCTCCAAGGGGTCGAACTGACGGATGGTCTCGACGTCGCTGCCGAAGAATTCGATGCGGAGGGGGTAGGTTGAGGGGAGGGGCCAAACGTCGAGGATGCCGCCACGCAGGGAGGCTTCGCCGGGGGCTTGCACTTCCGGGCCGAAGGTGTAGCCGGATGCTTCAAGGCGTGTGGCGAGATCATCGGGGGCAATGGTGTTGCCGGGGCGGAGGGAGAGGTGGTGGGCCTGCAAGGCGGAGCGGGAGAGGGTGAGTTCCATGAGGGCCTGTCCACAGGTGGCAACCAGGCGGGGGGTGGAGACGGATAGGGCGTTCAGGGTTTCCAGACGCATGCTGACGGTGGATTGTTCAGGGGGGGGGGTGCGTTCACCGGGGATGACTTCCCAACTGGGGAAGATGAGGGGAGGGGGGATGCCCGGGGGGGGGAGGGTGAGAAGATTGCGGATCATGGCATCGAGTGTGCGGGGGCCGTCGGCAACCCAGACCACGGTCCGTCCGGAGGCGCGCAGCAGTTCCCAGGCGATCCATGCCTCGGCAGCAGGGGGGAGGTCGGGGATGAAGACGGGAAGGGTGCCTTTATAGACGGGGAGTATCCGTTCCCGGAGGCGTGATTGAATGCTGGTATCCCAGACCACCATACGGTTCACCCGTACTTCTTGCGCATGTGGGAGGGGGCAATCTTGAGGGCGATGCGGTATTTGGCTACCGTGCGGCGGGCGAGGTGGATGCCGCGTTGTGTGAGGATTTCCAGGATGTCCTGATCAGAAAGCGGTTTGGCGGGGTCTTCGTCGTTCACCAGAGTGGCGATGGCGTCCTTGACGGTCTTGTTGGATATCACGCTGCCGTCAGTGGTTTTGAGGCCAGGGGTGAAGAAATACTTCATTTCGAAAACGCCCTGGGGCGTTTGCATGTGCTTGCCGGCGACGGCGCGGCTGATGGTGGTCTCATGCAATCCGACGACGGAAGCGACTTCCACCATGGTGAGCGGTTTGAGGTGCGAGATGCCGTGGTCCAGAAAGTCCGTTTGAACACGCACGATTTCCGTGGCGATCTTGTAGATGGTGTGCTGGCGCTGATGAATGCTTTTGATCAGGAAGGCGCTTGAGCGAATACGTTCCTCAATGTAGTCCTTGACGTCTTTTCTGGTGGATTGGTCGTGCATGAGGGAGCGGTACTGCTTGCTGATGCGCAGGCGCGGAAGATCGTCATCGTTCATGATGATGATGTATTCGCCATCGACGCGTTTGACGACGACTTCGGGTGAGATGTAGGCGGAGACTTCCGTATTATAGGCGCGGCCGGGTTTTGGCTCCAGTGTTGTGATAAAAGTGGCGGCGGCTTCGACTTCTTCGACGGTGACCTTGAGGGCGCGGGCGATATCCTGAAGTTTGCGTGAGGCAAGGCGGTCCAGTTGGTTCTCCACGATGCGACCGGCGAGGCTATCTGATTTTCCGATGCGTTCGAGTTGGATTTGCAGGCAGTCGCGTAAGTCACGGGCTCCGACACCGGGCGGGTCGAATTCATGGATGACGGAGAGGATGTCCTGCAGATGATGCGGGTCGGTCCCTGCGGTTGAGGCCAGCTCTTCAATGGGAGTGGTGAGGTAGCCGTCTTCGTTGATGCTGCCGATGATGACTTCGCCCATGGCCCTGTCCGCATCGCTGATTTCGGCGAGGGCCAACTGTCTGATCAGGTGTTCCTGAAGGGATTCTCCCTGAGTGATGGAGTCCATCATGTAGTTGCGTTTTTCCTCGTCGTAGGAGGAGTAGTGGCGCCCTTCCTTTTCCTGGAAGAAGTAGTCACGCCATTCGTCGTCCAGCCGTGAGAGGATTTCGAATTCCTTTCGGAAGTCGAGGGCCTTTTGGTCCTCCACCTCCGGGACCTCTTTTTCAACTTCGATTTGGGTAGTCCCGGGCGAAACCTCTTCCAGAGTCGGGTTGCTATCCATTTCGGCGCGGATCATGGCTCGTAATTCAAGGACGGGGGCTTGTAGCATTTCCAGCGACTGGCGCAATTGGGGAGCCAGCACCATATGGAGGCGCTGTTCCTGAGAAAGCTGGAGCGTTTGATGCGACATACCCGTTAGTTGTTCCTTCGTAGGGGAATATAGTCCCAACAGGAGGGTGTCTCAAGGATAAAGGGAAAGTGAAGGAGGCGTGGGAGTCGGATGGATAAATCGGATCTGACGGATCGGATGGGGATGGAAAAACTCAGGGATGAACGTCCGCGTAGAGGTGGAGGATGGTTTCCCCCGTTACCCATCGTTGAAGTTTTTTGATGTCGGTGGTGAGTTGCTGAGCTTGAATGTTCAGACTGTCCTTGTCTGACTCGATGGTGGTGTCCATGGACCGTTGTTCGACGTCACGACACCGGCGTTGCAACTCGGCCCGCCATAAGCCCAGGATCAGGGATTCAACGGCATCGCGATGGCTGGATTCCCGCCCGGTTTTCAATGGGGCGCTTAGTACTTTTGCGGCAAACGTTGATAATTCACGGGTGTCGTCGTCCATTTGGCTCAGGACACTCATCAACTCCTCACGTTCCTTGCGGGCATGGATGGCGGCTTCGATGAAACGGCGGCACAGAGGGTCGGAGATCATGGTTAAGGGGAGATAGGCCTGAATGAGATCCACGAGATCCGGGCTGGCGCCGATATGTTCGGCAAGAGGCATGTCAAATCGTGAATGTTCCGCTGTGCCGGTGGAGATGATTGGGGCAGCCGATTTGGCGGCGGACTCGTCCATCTTGCGAAGTATGGGGCGAAGTTCGGACTGAAGTGCTGCTGCGGAGATGTTGAGGCGTCTGGCGGCATTCTGCAGAAGGACGTCCCTTTGAATGGCGTTAGGGGCCTGACTGATTGTGGCGAGAACGGCGCGACTGACCCGCATGAGACCAGCTTCGGAGCGGATGTCTTCGTGTGCGACAAGATAGTTGATTTGGTAGTCAATCGCCGGGACGGCCTGCTGGAGGATCCGCTGGAAGGAGGGGGCCCCTTCGCGCAGGATAATGGAATCAGGGTCATCGCCTTTGGGCAGGGAGGCAATGCGGACGGCGAGTCCGGCGCGCATGAATATCTGGGTGGAGCGCAAGGCGGCATTCTGGCCGGCGTCGTCGGAGTCGAAGACGAGGATGACGCTATCGGCATAACGGTGCAGGATACGGGCGTGATCTTCCGTGAAGGCGGTGCCCTGGGCGGCAACGGCGTTGGTGAAGCCTGCCTGGTGGCAGCGGATGACATCGATCTGCCCTTCGCAGACGAGGGCCTCGCGTTTTTCCGCGATTTCGCGCCGGGCCCGGTCGAGCGCGTAGAGGATGTGGCTTTTCCGGAATAGCGGGGTTTCAGGACTGTTGACGTATTTGGCGATCTTGGCGTCCTTGATGAGGGTACGGCCGCTAAAGCCAACGACGCGTCCCTGCTCGTTTCGGATGGGGAACATGATCCGGCCCCTGAAGCGGTCATAGTAGCTTCCGGCGGAGGGACCGTCGTTGCGCTGGGCGAGTAGACCGGCGAGTTCCAGTGTGGAGGGCGAGAAATTGTTGCGCTTGGCCCATTCCATCAAGGAGTCCCGTTTCTCCGGGGCGTAGCCGATGAGGAAGGAATCGACGATGTCGCCGGTCAGTTTCCGTTGAGCGAGGTAATCGCGGGCGGGCTGGGCGTCGGGGCTCTTCATGAGCATCTTGTGATAGTCGGCAGCCAGCTTTTCGTGGACGGCCAAAAGGAGTTCCCGTTCTCCGGAGGGTTGTCCTCCCTTTTCGAATTCGACAGGGACGCCAGATTTATCGGCCAGAATCTTGATCGCCATGGGGAAGTCCACCTGTTCGAACATCATGACGAACTTGAAGACATCTCCGCCGGCGCCGCAGCCGAAGCAGTGGAACATCTGCCGTTGAGCGTTCACATGGAATGAAGGGGTTTTCTCCTTGTGAAAGGGGCAGAGCGTTTTGATGGCGCCTGTTTTCCGGGGCAGGGTAATGTAGGAATCAATGACATCGACGATGTCGCACCGGAACCGGATGTCATCCAGGACATTCTTGGTGATCATTGCTCCCATTTTTCCCGCCTGCCGGTGCGTTCTTCTCTGGCCTTTTGAATGGTGCCACGAGTCTGGTCCACCTTGCCTTCGATTGTGGAAACAATATTGGATTCGACCCCCAGGAGGTGACGGCCGATCCAGGAGTCAGCACCGGTGGTGGCGGGGCGTAGGTCCCTGGGAGTGGCATTCAAGATGATGAAGACCAGGACAACGAATGCCGTTGCACTGGCGAAACCGGCGATGGCGCCGCCCAGCCGGTCAATCCAGGCGGTGAATGTGACTTTAACAATGTACCCGGCGATGGCGTGAATGATGAGCACGATGATCAGGGGAATGGCGATCACACATGCCAGCGCGACGAGGCGGGCCCATTCAGGCTGCATGTTGAACTGCTTGATGAGCCAAGCGTTGCACGGATCGTATCCGAAGATGGCGGCGGTGATCACAACCAGTGCGGACAGGAAGAAGGCGATTTGGCCGCTTAATCCTTTTTTAAAGCCCAACACGGTCCAGATCAGGATAATGCAGGCCGCGATGATGTCAGCGTAGGTGAAGTGATTCATCACTGTATTCATCAGAGTCCCCTGTTGTGACTGGTCAATGCGTTGATCAATGGTGAGTCGTATTCAAGGTGACTTATTCGCCTTCAACCAATCCCTTGCGATCGGCGAGTAGAGTCCGTTAGGGGCCAATTCGATGTATTTTTCGAATTCGCGGCGAGCCTGGGAAAGGGTGGCGGGTTTCCGAGAGAAGATCAGGCCGAGATTATAATGGGCGTTGGCCATCGATGGATCGGCGAGGATGGCCCGTTCATAGTCGGCGGCGGCCTGATCAAAATTCCCGCCGGTGTGGTTGCGGACGCCGCTATTATAGGCTTCGGCGGCAGATGGCGAGCGGAGTGAAGACGGTTTTGAGGTTGGCGTTGGTTGCTTGACGGGTGTGGCCATCGTGCCTGCCGGTGGTTCGGGTTGGGTGGGTGTATTGGCGAGGGCAGGGGGTGTACGGGAGTGAGTATTCCGAAGTTGAGCCAGTGCCTGGCGGGCGTAGTCCTTGTGGTCGGAATCGCCTGAGATGGTTAGATAGCGTTCAAAAAGCCGGGAGGCTTCCGCAGGGTTATTCAAATAATCCTGCATCAGGACGGCAAGGTTGAACAGGGCTGGAGAATAATTGGGAGCGAAGCCGAGAACTTGCGTGAGGCGAGTTCGGGCAACCTGGGGGCCGGAAAGTTTCAGTTCGGCATTGGCGAGGGCTGTTTGCAGACGGGGGGATCGAGGCTCGCGGCGTTCCGCTTCGAAGAGCAGTTCGAGGCTCATGCGCCAGCGGCCTTCGTTGGCGGCCATAGCCGCCATGAATTCGAGAGGGCGCGGATCAGTGGGGGCCAGATCGGCGGCACGGCGGAATCCAGTCAAGGCGGCATCGTCCTGGCCGAGCTTCATGTGGGCCAGAGCCAGATTGGCATGAATGGATGGATCATTGGGTTCGGATTCTGCAAGGCTCACCAGGAGGGATTCCGCTAACGAGGGATTATTCCGCTCGATGGCGCGCATGGCGCGTTTCATAGGATCGCGCCGGCAGCCTGCCGTTACGGCAAGCAGTATGGCTAGCGTCAAAGCAGCATAGTTGTTGAATAGATGGTTCATGGCGTTTTCAATATATGGGGATAAAGTATAGCACCGTCAAACTGAATAGCAATCGGGATTGGGCTTGAATGAGGCTGAGGGGGTGTCATACTGTTTTCTTTTTCCGGAGGGAGACTTGGATGAACATAATTCGTGAAAAGAGGCAGTTGTCCAGTGATGTGTTTATAATGAAGGTCGAGGCACCGCTGATTGCACGTGAGCGATTGCCCGGGCAGTTTGTGATTGTCCAGATCGATAACGACTACGGGGAGCGTATTCCACTGACCATTGCCGATGCCGACATGACGAGTGGAACGATTACGCTGATTTTTCAGGCGGTGGGCAAAACCACGCGGAAGTTGGCGGAGAAACAGGTTGGTGCGGAGATCGTCAGCGTTGTAGGTCCGCTTGGGCGGCCGACCCACATTGAAAAGTTCGGTACTGTGGTTTGTGTTGGAGGGGGAATTGGTGTGGCGCCATTGCATCCCATCGCCAAGGGGATGAAGGAGGCTGGGAACCACCTGGTGATTATTGTCGGGGCCAGGACTCGGGACCTGATCATCCTGGAGGATGAAATGAGGGCGTTGGCCGACGAATTCATTGTCTGTACGGACGATGGGTCCTATGGGCGAAAGGGGTTGGTCACTGACCCGTTGAAGGAGGTTTGCGGACGTACGCCGAAGCCTGACCTTGCCGTGGCGATCGGGCCACCCATCATGATGAAGTTCTGCGCGGAAGCGACCCGTCCGTTTGGTGTATCGACGGTTGTTTCGCTCAATACGATCATGATCGACGGGACGGGGATGTGTGGAGGATGCAGGGTGACGGTGGGCGACAAAACCCGGTTTGTTTGCGTGGACGGGCCTGAGTTTGACGGCCATCTTGTTGATTTTGACAATATGATGCAACGGTTGAAGGCATACAAGCCGCTTGAGGAAAAGGCGCATGCCCGCTGCAAGATGGAGATTGAAGCAAGTAAGAAGGAGCAGAAGGGATCATGAGCCACTGTACACCAGAAATGATGGCCCAGGCGGCGCGCACTGAATTGGAACGCATTCAGCATAAGGGGACCGCCTTGGCGCCCAAGGAGCGCCTGGCGATCCCGGTTCAAGACATGCCGTCGCAGGATCCCCGTGTAAGGCGGGCGAATATGACCGAAGTGGCACTTGGGTATACGCCTGAGCAGGCGCGGTTGGAATCGATGCGGTGCTTGCAGTGCCGTAACGCGCCATGTATCGAGGGGTGTCCTGTGCGTATTGATATTCCGGGGTTTCTCAAGGCTGCCGCTGAGGGTGATTTTGAGAAATCCATTCAACTGATCAAGGTGAGCAGTTTGTTGCCCTCGGTGTGCGGGCGGGTATGTCCGCAGGAGGTGCAATGTCAGGAGAATTGCACGGTTGGCAAGGCTCTCAAGGACAAGTCGAAAGCCGTATCGATCGGACGAGTTGAGCGGTTTGTTGCCGATCTGGAACGTGAGTCGGGGAAATCCGTGCCTCCGAGGGTGAAGCCGGAAACGGGCAAGAAGGTTGCTGTTGTTGGAACGGGGCCGGCGAGCATTACGGTGGCGGCGGATGTGCGCCGCGAGGGACATGCGGTGGTGATGTTTGAGGCATTCCATAAGCCCGGTGGCGTGATGGTGTATGGGATTCCCGAGTTCCGGTTACCCAAGAGTATTGTTCAAAAGGAGTTTGATGCCCTGTTGACCATGGGGGTGCAGTTGCACACCAATTATGTCGTCGGGCGCACCCGCAAGATCAAAGACCTGCTTGAGGTTGACGGTTTTGATGCGATTTTTGTAGGGACGGGCGCGGGGCTTCCTAAATTCATGGGTATTGAAGGGGAGAACCTCGTTGGTGTGTTTTCGGCCAATGAGTACCTGACGCGGTCAAATTTGATGCGTGCGTATGATACGGCGAGGGCAGATACCCCGATCTATCCTTCCCGCAAGGTGGCTGTGCTTGGGGGCGGGAATGTGGCGATGGATGCGGCGCGGACGGCGGTTCGGCTGGGCGCGGAGGAAGTCCACATTGTGTACCGCCGGACCGAGGTGGAAATGCCTGCCCGCGTGGAGGAAGTTGAACATGCCAAGGAGGAAGGTGTGATTTTCCACCTGTTGCAGAATGGAAAGCGCATTCTGAGTGATGACAGGGGATGCGTCAAGGGGATGGAGTGTCTGCGGTATGAGCTTGGCGAGCCAGATGCGTCCGGACGCCGGAGACCGGTGGAGGTTGCCGGCAGCGAGTTCATCATGGACGTGGACACCGTGATTGTGGCCATTGGTAACGATTCCAATCCCCTGATACCGACAACGACCAGCGGGTTGAAGGTTTCCAAGTGGGGCAATATCATTGTCGACGATACGGGGAAGACATCGTTAGACCGTGTATTTGCGGGTGGCGATATTGTTCTGGGAGCGGCGACGGTTATTCTGGCGATGGGCGAGGGGCGGCGGGCGGCGGCATCGATCAATGCGTTGCTTCAGGTCAAGTAGGGAGTGTTCCGGATCCTGGCCGGGATGGCGCTATGATAAGGTCTCTATCGTTGAAACAAAGAACCCACCCCTAACCCCTCCAAGGGGTGGGGACCCGTTGGATTTCGGTTTGCATAGGCCATGTGCTGTCGTTTGGCGACCTGTTGTCATTGGCGGTAATCGTTGGGGTCGATACCGAGGTGCTTGATGTGGTAATTGATGATGCGCTGTGTGGTCTGGAGATGGCGTGCGGCGGCGGCGGCGACACCGCGATGTCGCTTCAGGGCGTCCACAATTATCTCACGTTCAAAGGATTCCACCATGGTTTGCAGTGAGGCTCCTGCCTCAGGGAGCAGTGAAGTGTTGGTTGCCTCGCTCGTTTGCAGCGAGGGGGGGAGGGAATAGCCGTGAACGACGTCATCCGTGGAGGTCAGGACTGCCCTTTCGATGCAGTTTTCCAGTTCGCGAACGTTACCGGGCCAATGGTAGGCCATCATCATATTGATAGCGGTGGTGGAGATGCGTTTGATTTTTTTTCCGTATGTCTGGTTGTATTTTTGCAGGAAGTAATCGGCCAGCAGGAGAATGTCGGAGCGCCGCTCGCGGAGGGGAGGAAGGAGAATTGGGAAGACATTGAGACGATAATAGAGGTCTTCCCGGAAACGTCCGGATCGGATGGCATCTTCCAGGTTGCGGCTGGTGGCGGCGATGACCCGCACATTGATGGATAGGGTTTTGTCGCCGCCAACGCGTTCAAAGGATCGTTCCTGTAATACACGCAGGAGGCGCACCTGGACGGCAGGTGAGATGTCTCCAATTTCGTCCAGAAATAGTGAACCGCCGTTGGCCAGTTCGAACCGGCCCCGACGCTGCTGGGCGGCACCGGTGAAGGCGCCCTTTTCGTGGCCGAACAGTTCGCTTTCGATCAGGTTTTCGGGGAGAGCGGCGCAGTTGACACTGATGAAGGGGTTATGGCGTCGTGAGCTGCCGAAATGGATGGCCCGGGCAACGAGTTCCTTGCCGGTGCCTGATTCGCCGCGGATCAGCACGGTGGCTGTGCTATCGGCCACTTGGGCAACCTGATCGTACATTGCTCGCATTTCCTTGGAGTTTCCGATCAGGTTGTGAGGTTGATAACGGTCGCCCAATTGCCGGCGGAGGCGTTCGTTTTCGGCTTTCAGGCTTTCCTGTTCGTGCATTTGTTCGCGAATGCTGGCGACGGCTTCAGCAAGGAGATTCGCTACGATGACGAGGAAATCGAGATCTTTGGCCAGTGTCTCATCCGGGGCCGCTGGTCGGTTGATGCTGATGGTTCCAATGACCTGCCGATGGTGGAGGATAGGGACGCAGATAAAGGCGGCGCAGACATCCTTGCGGGCGCGGGTGCGGTTCAGGAAACGGGGGTCGTTACGGATATCCGGCACGATTTCCGGTTTTCCACGTTTGGCCACGCAGCCGGTGATGCCTTCGCCGATCCTGTACTGGCCTCGTTCCCGTTCAGCAGCGGTGAGTCCTCGTGAGGCCTCGATAACGAACACATCGGTATCAGGACTCCGAAGGGTAAGGGTGCCATACGACATGCCCATTTCCTTTTCCAGGACGTCGAAGACTTCCTGGAGAAGGGTGGAAACTTCGCGGCGATGGGCCATGGCCTGCGAGATGTGGTAGAGGACTTTCAGTTCAACGGATTCACGTTTGTCCATACGTTGCGTCTATCCAGGGGTTGTTACTGTCGTGTGGGGACCATTAGTGGGGGCGTGAGAGGACTCGTTGGATTTCAATGCTGATGGGAGGGCGCCCCGCTGCTGAACGATCGGAGTTTTTGGGGAGCGCCACAATGGATTGAAGTTGTTCCAGCAGTGCCGTCGGTTTGAAGGGGTGAGAGATGCGTCCCTTGATATTCAGCAGGCTGGCGGTATTCCCATTGTGAGGTTTTACCGAGGCGGTGACGACCTGAACGTTGTCAAAATTCGGAAGCTGGATCAGCCGTTCGGAAAAATCCTTGAGGGCGGCATCGGGTATGTCGAAATCCAGAATCATGCACTCCGGAGTGCGCTCTCGAAAACGGTTGAGGGCATCCTGAAAGCCGTGGGCGAGGACAACATTACATCCGGTTTGCTGGTACAAGACGGTGCCGGCAATAAGCAATTGAGGAATGCTTTGGTCGACCACCATGACGGTAAAGGCATTGGAGGAGTGTGAATGTTCCCGTCGGGAAAGGGAGCGCCGCAGATTGGTCATGAAGCTGGAGGCTACCAGGGGTTTGAGGGCATAATCGCTGACGCCGAGTTCCAGGGCGTGAGTGACGTACTCCTCATCGGAGGCAAGGATCAGGATGTGAAGACGGCTCAGTTTGGCGGATTCACGAACTGATTTAATCAGTTGCCTGGCGCCATCGTCCGGCATGCTGTCGTCGATGATGAGCATGTTGAAAGCGCTTTTGCCCAATTGATCCAAAGCGTCCTGAGTACTCGGTAGCGCGACGACTTCAATATGATCCTTTTCGATGATTTGAGTGATTGCCCGTTCGAGAGCGGGGTCGCCGACGCACAAGGCGATCCGTGCTACTCGCTGGGAGGATGGGATGACATCGGAAATGATGTTGAATGAATTGGTCCGGTTGGCGCATCCGAATTTTGCCTGAAACAAATAGCCTTCGACCTGGGCGGCGACATCGGCGAAGACATCGCTTGGGCGCAGGATTGAGAACCCTGCGCAAGCCTGGATAAGAATTGTTTTTCCATTCGGCTTTGTCACCTTGTGCCGGTTGAAGATGGTCAGTACTTTTTCCAGAGCGCTGTTGACGCCGAAGTGGTCTTCGCCGGGAAAAGTGACGGCGAACTCTGAACGTCCCCAGCGAGCAACGACATCGGTGGTCCGGAAAGACGACGAAAGAATGGAGCCGAGACGCCGGATAAGATCATCAATGGTTTCGCTAGCGCACTCCTGACTAATCATGTCAAAATCGCAAATGCCGATGAGCGCCAGAGACAGGGGCTCATCCTTTTGTTTTGCCATCGCCTGATGACTCTCGCAGGCTTCAATGAAGGCTGCCCGATTCTGCAAGCCGCTGAGCGGGTCACGCCGGGATGGACGGCCATGCTCGAAAAGGCGCTTTGACCGGGTGGCGATGAATTCGGATATGGCATGGGAATCAACGGGTTTATTGAAATAGGCGTCGGCTTCATGAACCAGTGAAGGAGGGGTGTTGGCATCGGCGTGTTGGGGGAGGATTGCCACAATGGGCATGGCGGCGGTTGATGAATTAGAGCGCAGTTCGGGGATGAGAAGGAGGCCGTCTTCGCCGGAAAGAACAGAGTCGACGACGAGAAAAGATGGTGGATTATCCTTCATGCATTGACGTGCAACCGTTGTTGTGTTGCATGCGAAAACGGTATGGCCGCGAGCCTCGAAAGCGGTGCTTAAGGAGTTGCGCAGCGGGGTATCGGCCGACAACAGGAGAATGGAAAAACGTTGAGGTTCTTGGTGGGCGAATTCAAGCCGCATGCGGGTAATGAGCGTTCGAAGCCGGTCGGTCAAGTCAGCGGGTGTGGCCTCTTCGACGTCCCGGGCGAGTTTTGCCAGTTCTTCTGTCTTGTTCAGTTCGCAGGATGCCCGGAGCGTTGCGGCCATACGTCTAACGGTGGTTGCAGCCTGAGGATCAGTATCCAGTGCCTGTAGCGCCAACCGAAGGGCGTCAATACGATGTCCAAAATTGATTGTTGATTTGTTTTCGGTTTGCTTAGTCACGGTAGCAACCTTTCATCGTCATGTGGTGCCAGTGCTTGCCGCCCCATTCTGCGGCAGCCCACTGTGGTTATCATTGCACAGGAATGGTGATGTAATCAACAAGAGATAACATATTGTCGACAACCCGGCGTCTGCTAGACTATCACTTTGAGGCAACCGGAGAATGCGTGTGCAGGAGATGATGATGGGTGAGCGAGTGACAGCAAGTGGGAAACCATTGACGGATAAGGCGGTTGACCGCGGGTTACGTCTGAACATAATGGCGGGTAGTCTGGGGATGATGTGGGGCGCGATCGTGGGTGGTATGCCGCTGACGATGTTCATGAATGCCATTGGTGCCAGCGGGGTGTCGATTGGGATGACGGTTACCGTGCAGCAGTTGGCCATGGCGGCGCAGATTCCAGCGGCGGTGATGGCGGAGCGACTAACCCGCCGCAAAGTTGTTTTTGTAGTGGCCACGCTGGCGCATCGACTGTTGTGGTTTATTCCCGCGATACTGCCCCTGGTGTTAGGGGGGGACTCGCCCTATTTGGTGGCTGCGGTTGTCGTGGCCGTGATGATCAGCGGGACGTTGGCTCAACTGGGGGGGCCAGCCTGGTGGAGCTGGATGGCTGATCTGGTCCCGTCTGAGCGACGGGCCAGATTCTGGGCATTTCGACATAGTTTTGTTTCAGTGGCGAGTTTGATTGCCGTAATTGCCTCCGGTTTTATTCTGGATGCTTTTCCGGACCCCAGGACCCCTGGAGGATCATTTGTTGGTTTTGCGATTGTATTCACGTTTGCGGCGTTTATGGGGTCGGCAGATATCATTCTGCATTTATGGGTTCCCGAGCCGAAGACGGAGGGGCGCGGTGGTGGCAGCGGGGTCATGTCCCGTATTCTGGAGCCATTCAAGAGCCGGGATTTTCTTTGGCTGACGGCGGCAATGGGGATTTGGACATTTTCGATCGGACTGGTGGGGCAATTTGGATTGGTATACCTGAGGGAGGTTTATCATGTCGGGTATTCAGCGATGGCGGCACTGATGATCGCGGGGACCCTTGGTGGTTCGGTAGCGGGGATTCTGTGGGGATATGTCATTGACCGGGTTGGGGCTCGTAATTTTGGCGCGATCATGATGATGGTGGCGCCGCTGATGGGGTTGTTCTGGTTTTTCATTAAAGATGCCGTTGTGACGATACCCTTGCCATTTTTCAACAATCCTGTTGTCTACCAGCCTTTGCTGTTGCTTACCGTGGGGGGCTTTTTTGGCGGGTTGTTTTATTCAGGTGTGGCGCTGTCGCAAATCAGTTTATTGTCTGCGTTGTCGCCCGTGAAGGGGCGGACAATGGCGATGGCGGTGCATTGGTCCGTGGTGGGGCTTCTAGGGGCGACAGGTCCCGTCTCCGGAGGGTTGGTGTTGGATTGGGTTCACTCGCATCCGATCAAGTGGATTATGCCGACGGGGACTCTGTTCGGTTTTTTCCATATTCTGGTGCTGCTGCAAATTGGGGTGGTGTGGTTGATTGCGGTGCGGGCAATGTTGCAAGTGCGGCAGAGGGAAGGGGAGATGTCCTTTCGGGCGGCGCTGGCCAGTTTGCAGTTTTCGAATCCACTGCGGGTCCTTCCCGGAATATACAATATTTACACGATGCTGGCTTCCACCTCGCGGGGCGGGCGTGTGGATGCCGTGCGGCGTCTTGGTGAAGATCGGATGCGGATTGCCGTCAAGGATTTGATCTGCCAGTTGGATGATCCCTCAACGGATGTAAGGGAGGAGGCAACGATTGCCCTGGGTCGGATAGGAAGTGCAGATGCTGTGGAGGCATTGCTGGCGAAATTTGACGATCCGAACGCGGATATTGCGCCACAAATTGCACGCGCCTTGAGGCACTCGCACAATCGACAGGCGGTGGACGCGTTGATTCGTCGTCTGGCTGATCCGGATCGGGAGACGGTGGCTGAAAGTGTCCGTGCTCTGGGTGAGATTGGTGATGACCGGGCGCGGGAGCCGTTGTTAAAGGTTTTGGAGGAAAGTGGTGATGCCAAATTGGTGTCTGCTTCCAGTGAAGCGCTGGCTCGTCTGGGGGAAATGGCGGCGGTGTACGAGATTTTTCCGCGCATGAATGCCACCCATAATCCGGTGTTGAAGCGGTCGTTGGCAGTAGCCGCCGGGGATTTGCTGGGGGCCCCGGGTGAATTTTACCGTATATTGGTGAAAGAGCAGCGGGGGCGCGGAAGTGGAGTTGATCAATTGATGTCGGAGATTCGCGATGCCATTGCTGGCATCGAGAGCAGGGGGTTGCCTGAACAGTCCGCCATGTTGCGGGGGCGGCTTGAGTGTCTGTATGAGGCCCATCTTGCAGGGAAGTCATCGTTGGAAGTAGAAATCCTTTTTGATCTGGCGTTAAGACTGGCGGCGATATGCTATGGTTTGCAGTATGGCGTGGATGTTCCGGCGCTGGTCGAAACGATCATCTGGCATGATCCGAAGTTTGGGGTGGGTGTCTGGTATCTCGAATTGCTGCGTGAGGCCAGCGAGAACCACAAAGAGCGAAAGCCCGATCCAACGGAAGTCTTGTTGGGAATGTATGTCCTCTCCCAGTGGCGACCGCGTGAGAGGGCTAGATCGGGGGACCGCGCTAACGGCGAGTGATGAGTCAGCGATTAAAAAAGCGTTGATGTGGTCTGGAGACAAGTATCGGCAAAAAAAGAGTTGCGATGGAATACGGGGAAACATTAAGGATGACGCATGGATGATCCGACATCAAAAAACAGAATAGGCATATTGGGAGGAACCTTTAATCCCGTTCACATGGGGCATTTGATTCTTGCCCAGGATGCGCTTGAGCAGTTTGAGTTGAGCAAGGTTGTTTTCATGCCGTGCGCCTGCCCGCCTCACAAATCTGTCCGCGATTTGATCCCCGCCGAGCATCGTGCGGCGATGTTGGAAGCGGCGATTGAGGGGGATTTGCGGTTTCAAGTGTCACGGGATGAGATCGAGCGGGACGGCATTTCTTATACGATTGACACGGCAAGGGCAATGAAACTGCAGTATCCGGAGTCTGAGATCGTGTTTGTTATCGGTTCCGATTCGTTGATGGAGCTTCATTTATGGAAAGAAATTAACGCCTTGTTGGAGGTATGCCGATTTGTGACCTTGACGAGGCCGGGTGCTGATTATGAGGCCTTGATGAAGGCTGATTTGAGACTTTCGCCTGAATGGAGCGACCGTTTGCGTGAGCATGTGAGGGTTGGGCACACCCTAAGCATTTCCTCGACGGACATCCGATATCGGGTGGCGGAAGGGATGTCGATACGTTATCTTGTGCATCCGGCTGTGGAAATGTACATTACTGAGCATTCGCTTTACAGGAGATGAGTCCAATGGAGAGTATTGATATGGTGCATCAGGCGAGAGAGGCGCTCTTGTCCAAAAAAGGGGCTGAGATCGTTGTTCTTGATGTTCGTGATCTTTCGCCGGTGACGGATTTTTATATCATTGCATCAGGCGCCACGGCTCCCCAGCTCAAGGCAATGACGAGTGCGGTTACCCGCCAATTCAAGGAAGCGGGGGTTCATCATTTCCGGAAGTCGGGAGTCCCGGATGACGGATGGGTGGTTCTGGACTATGTTGATGTGGTTATCCACATTTTTCTTCAAGAAGTGAGGGACTACTACGCCATAGAAGAGTTGTGGGCTGACGCTCCTCGTATGAATTAGGTGTCTCGTCCTCTTCTGCGAATTCCACGTACATTCCTTGAGTCATGAGGATTTGTTGAGCTAACTCATCGATATTCAAGCGCGATGTTTGATGGTCGTCCCATTGATTTATCCACTGTTCCGGATCGGTGAAGGCGAGAATAATATCAGAGAATTCAGCGAGTCGGGCGCTTGTCGGCGGCAGGATAGGTTGGGTCCTGGTGTGGACGTTGTGCATCAACAGCCAAAGTCCGAGGCAAATGACGAGGGTGGCGGCAATCTTCATTAGAGAGCGTGGAAGTTGTCTGAAGGAAGCCGGAAAGGGTATGGGGTGATGAGTGGATTTCTTAAGGATGCCGGTTACCACGGCATCGGGTGCGTCGATTCTGTTTGCAATGAAGACGCTTTGCATGGCGGCAAGATGTTGCGCGAATGCGCGGCAATTGGCGCATTGGCTGACATGGTGTTGGAGTTTGACGGATTGACGGGCCGAGAGTTCGCCCGTTGATTCCAAAAGAATATACTGTTCAATGGTATTACAGTTCATGCTGATTCTCCCGATCTATTCAAGTCTACAAGTTGTTTCTTCAAGTTGGTGATGGCGTAATGCATTCTGGCCAGGGCCGTATTAATGGAAACCTTTTGTATTCGTGCGATTTCCTTGAAAGCCAGTCCTGCCTCCATTCTCATTAAAAACACTTCCTTTTGCTCCGCTGAAATTGTTGCCAGGGCCTTCTGTATCCGCTCAGCTGTTTCCTGCCCCCCTAAGGTGGCATAGGGACCTGGCCTTGAATCCGGAACCGTGTCCATCAAGGACGGTCCATGTTCACCATCGGCGCTCCCGTCCAGAGTGACGACTGGTTTCCTGGAACGCACCCGGTCAATGACCAGATTATGGGCAATCCGGAATATCCACCCCCGGAACCGCCCTGATTTATACGCGCCAGATTTTTGGATGACCTTCATCCAGACATCCTGAAAGATCTCTTCGGCGTCATGCGACGAATACACCATTCGGAGGATAAACCCGTATAGCGCCTTTCGATGGCGGTTCACTAATTCCTCCAAGGCGTCTACGTCACCTCTCGCATAGGACGCCAGCAGGTCTTCGTCGCTTAGATCCATTGAGAAGGTCTTTCCTCTATTCACATGTCTCTAATATCCTAAACGGATAGAGGGTGGCGATTATTTTAAGGAGATTGAAGAAATTACAAGTTGACTTGTGTTGCCGGGCGGTTATTATGCCAGCGTTTTTTCCCTGATTCAGGGCAATTCTCGAGCAAGGAAGCAAACATATGCCGAACATTAAGAGTGCAGCAAAGCGTGCCGGCCAAGCCGAAGTGCGTCATCTGCGGAATCGCAGTACCAAGAGTGCCATCGCGACCGCGCGGCGGGTATTTATCGTGGCGGTTGAGTCCAAGGATAAGAAGAATGCCATGGAGAAATTCAAGGCTATTTGTTCGATTCTTGATAAGTCGGCCAAGCGTGGGATTATCAAGAAAAATACGGCGGATCGAGGGAAGGCTCGTTGCTCTGCGATGATTGCCAAGATGGCTTAAAGAATCTGGCAATGGCTTGCCGTGTCGGGTGGGGAACCATCGGCACGGCTTTTTTTTGGGGTGGTGGGGTGGATCTGCCCCTGTTGCGTTACCAGTGTTCCACGATGGTTCGGACGATGCGATGGGCAAGGTCGTCGGCGGCCTCCGGAAGCGCGTCGCGGCGAGCGCTGGGTAAATCCGTGAGTGCTTCAAAGTCCGCATAGCCTTCCACGCGGAGAGGGCCGGCAAGAATTTCCCTGCCTGGCAACCGGAGCCATGTCATTTCCGCCACAAGCGTCAGCCGGTATTCCCGGGCGGTTGTTGCCTTATCGGATCGATATCGCAAGGGGGACAGTTTGTATTTCTTCAGGGTTACTTCCACCACGGTATCCGCGGTGCTGCGATCGGCGACTTTCAGGGAGCCGTCTTTTTGGAATTCCTGAATGGTGGCGCTGGTGGTCAACGTTTCCAGTGCGGGCTCGCCTGATTGGTTAACAAACACCGGGACGGCCACGGAATGGATATTAGGGGGGAGATTGCTGCCGAGTTTGTATCCCACGCATCCCGACAAAGGAGAGAGTAGTAAGGCGGTGATGCCTAGAGAGGCGAAGGATAGGGCGATTGTTTTCATGGTTTTGTTTTCCTCAGTTGATCAATGCGTTGTTGAGCTGTTGCGGCAAGTTCGGACGACGGGAAGTTTTTGACGAAATCCTCGTAGGCGAGCAAGGCGGCCTCGGGGCGGCGTGAAAGTTTGTCATAGAATTGTGCTCGAGCATAAGCCATGGAGATGCGGCGGGTGTTCAGAGTGAGCAGATAGGCTTCCGCCGTAGAGACATCCGGGCTTTCGGGGTGGGAGCGGATGAAATCCACCAATGCGGCGCGGGCGGCATTGAGTGCATTTTCGTCATTTTTGCGTTGATCGGCGAGGCGGTAGAGGCAATAGGCCTCTCGAAAGGAAGCCTGACTGACCCATGAACTTGACGGGTAGCGATTCTGAAGCGTTTCGTAGGCGGCTATGGCTTCCTCGTCTTCGTCGTTCAATTCGTGAATCCGCCCGATATTGAACTGTGCCTGAGGGGATTTCTCCCAGGACGGAGCGTTCTGGATTATTTTCTCAAAGAGAGGTAAGGCACGTTCGGGAGACTCAAACCCCGGGAGAAGCAGGAATTGGCCGGTTTTGGCATGCATCAGGTATGTGGCGATTTGAAACTGAAGTTCCAGGACTTCCACGTAATTGAATTGTCCCGGATAATTATCAATGAGGTACTGATATTCATTGAAGGCATCTTCATAATGTCCACGCTGTTGGAGGATTTTGGCGAGAGCCAGCTGGGCTGGTGCTGCCTTGGGGGAGTCCGGCCATGCATAGATGAGCGCCTGATAGGCATTGGCGGCTCTGCGCAGACTCCCGGAGCGGTACAAACCATAGGCGAAGGTTTCCTGTTCGGCAACGCCAGACTTGTTCGGGTAACGGTACCAGTGTGTGCCGCGTTTGATTTTTGTTTTTTCAATGTGAACGGTGGAGGGGGATTCAGGCGATGACCATGAGTCAGAACCGGCCGCTAGAAGTGCTGAACCTCGGGAGACGATCAACAGCAGAATAAAATAAACAAGTACTCGCATAATGGGAGGTACTCTAGGGGGGGCACGCCGATGTGGTCAAGCACTTTGGGTGTAAGCAAGGTGCCGTTGCCGATGCCGGATGGTCATTAAGGTAATTTTGAGGCTTTGTACTTGTATCCATTGTAAATCCAGATACAGTGACACCGTTTTACGCTTTTTGCGAAAAGCTGCCATTTTCGGGCGGTATGATGGCGTAATAAGGGGAATCCGGATATGAAGGAAATTGGAGTAGGACTGTTGGGCTTTGGCACGGTGGGAGCCGGGGTTGTGGAGACATTGCAGCGGAACGGCAAGCTGTTGGCGGAGCGAACCGGCGTGATGCCTGTGTTGCGGGGAATCGCGGATATCGATATTGAGCGAGACCGTGGCGTGAAGGTGGATCCTGCCATTCTGACGCGGGATGCGGTTGCGCTGGTGAATGATCCGAGGGTGCAAATTGTGGTTGAACTGATTGGCGGAACGACGATTGCCAAGACACTGGTGCTGCAGGCGTTACGAGCAGGCAAGCCGGTGGTGACGGCCAACAAGGCGCTTCTGGCCGAGCACGGCGAAGAAATCCTGGCGCTGGCGGCTGAGCAGAAGACAGATGTCTGGTTTGAGGCCAGTGTGGCGGGCGGCATTCCGATTATTCGGGCCTTACGGGAAGGTCTTGTGGCGAATCGGATTGAGGCGATGTTCGGGATCCTCAATGGGACGTGCAATTACATTCTGACGCGGATGGAGCGGGAGCAGATGACGTTTGAGCATGCGCTGAAGGAAGCGCAGGCGGCAGGTTATGCGGAAGCCGATCCGGGGTTGGATGTTGATGGATTTGACACGGCGCATAAGGCGGCTATTTTGGCATCGCTGGCGTATGGTATCCGTGTTCCCATGAGCAAGGTGAATGTGGAGGGTATCCGGGGATTGGCGAAAATGGATATCGAATGTGCGCGTAGCCTGGGATACCGGGTGAAATTGCTGGCGGTGATTAAAAACGAGAGTGGTGCCATTGATGTTCGGGTTCATCCGACGTTGGTGCCGTTGGATCACATGCTGGCGTCTGTGATGGGCGTTTTCAATGCCGTCGTGGTGAACGGGGATATTGTGGGGCAGACGGTTTATTATGGACGGGGCGCGGGGCGATTGCCGACGGCGAGTGCCGTCGTGAGTGATATTAGTGATGCGGCGCGTTGCCTGGCATCGGGCACGGGGATTGAGCGGACAGCCTTGGCGAACGCGGGTTCGGTGTCGTTCCGGGCAATTGGTGATGTGAGGAGCCGGTTTTACCTGCGCCTGATGTTGCCGGATAAGCCCGGTGTGATGGGAACGGTGGCCACGGTGCTGGGGCAGCACAATATCAGTCTGGCCTCCGTGTTGCAGAAGGAACCACATTCGGGTGGACGGAGTGTTCCGGTGATCATCCTGACGCACCCGGCACGGGAGCGGGATGTTGAAGTGGCGATAAGGACGCTTGAGGAGATGCAGGCGATTGGGACAAAATCGGTTAGGCTACGGGTGGAAGACCTGGGAATAGAGAAGTGATTATGACAAAGCAGGATAGCGGCAGGTTTGTGGTTTCGAAGTTTGGTGGGACCAGTGTGGCTGATGCAGCCCAGATCCTGAAGGTATGTGATATTGCCAGAATGGATCCGGCGCGGCGCGTGATTGTTGTATCGGCTCCCGGAAAGCGGAATTCAACGGACACCAAGGTGACGGACATGCTGATTGCGTGTGCGGAAGCAAGGTTGTCCGGCCGTTCGGCGGACGCCGAGGTGAAGGCGATTGTCGAGCGGTACGCGGATATCCAGCGGGCGGCCGGTATCGGGGTGGGTGTGATCATCGAGATTGAACGCGACTTGCAGGCGCGCGTGAATTCCGACCGGTCGCACAAGGGCCGGTTCATGGATTTGCTCAAGGCGGCGGGTGAGGACAACAACGCAAAACTGGTGGCGGAAATATTCCGGAAGAACGGCATTGATGCGCATTACGTCAATCCGCGTGACGCCGGGATGCTGTTGAGTGACGACTTTGGCAATGCCATGGTTTTGCCGGAATCGTACGAGAAACTGGCGGTGCTGAAGTCAGCGCCGGGAGTGACAATATTCCCGGGGTTCTTCGGGTATACGAAGACCGGGGAGGTGGCGACGTTCCCCCGCGGCGGGTCTGATATTACGGGGGCGATTCTGGCGGCGGCGGTGAAGGCTGATGTTTATGAGAATTTTACCGATGTGGATTCGGTGTTTGCGGCGGATCCGCGGATTATTTCAGGAGCCAGGGCCATTGATTTGCTGACGTATCGCGAGATGCGGGAATTGGCCTATGCGGGATTCGGGGTGTTCCACGATGAAGCCATTGTGCCGGCGGTCCGGGCTGGAATTCCAATTAATATCCGGAACACCAATCGCCCGGAGGCGCCGGGGACGCAGATTGTTCCCAGTCGGCCTTACCATGGCGGAGAGGTTCTTGGGATTGCCAGTTCGGACGGATTCAGCGCCTTGTATGTGGACAAGTATCTCATGAACCGTGAGGTTGGGTTCGGTCGGCGTCTGCTTCAAATACTGGAAGACGAGGGATTGTCCTACGAGCATGCGCCGTCGGGAATTGATAACACGTCGGTGATTTTGAGGGAGAAGGATTTTACAGCAGAAAAAGAAACGCGCATCTGTCAGCGCATCAAGGCTGAGCTGGGTTCCGACAATATTGACATTGATCGCGGTTTGGCGCTGGTCATGATTGTTGGTGAAGGGATGCATTACACGGTGGGAGTTGCGGCGCGGGCAACGACGGCCCTGGCGAATGCCGGCGTGAACCTGGAGATGTTAAATCAGGGTCCCTCCGAGATCAGCATGATGTTCGGAGTAAAGGCTGTTGATCGCAAGAAAGCGGTGCAGGCCCTCTATCAGGCGTTTTTTCAGACCTGAGGCAAAATGCTAACGCGGCAGGAATGAGGCGTGAATGAGTTCAAGGCGTAAAATATATATCTATGACACCACGTTGCGGGATGGTGCCCAGGGAGAAGGGATCTCTTTTTCCGGAACGGCCAAAATCCAGGCGGCGCTCCGCATGGATGAATTCGGGGTGGATTACATCGAAGGCGGATATGCGGGCTCCAATCCCAAGGATCTGGATTTCTTCCGCGAGGTCAAGCGGCATTCATTGCGCCGGGCCAAGGTGGCGGCATTCGGAAGTACTCGCCGTGCCGATGTGCGGGTGGGCGAGGATAATAATATTCTGCGGTTGATCGAGGCGGATACGCCTGTGGTGACGTTCTTCGGCAAGGCCTGGATGCTGCATGTCAATGATGTCCTCAAGACGACGCGGGATGAAAACCGGCGGATGATTGAAGACACGGTTCGTTATCTCAAGGAACGCGGACGGGAAGTCATCTTTGATGCCGAGCATTTCTTTGACGGGTACAAGGATAATTCCGTGTTTGCCATGGACATGGTGAAGGCGGCGATAGAGGCCGGTGCGGATTCGGTGGTATTGTGCGATACCAATGGCGGGTCTCTGCCGCATGAGGTTTACGGGATCACATCGGAAGTGGTGAAGGCTTTTCCGGTACCCATCGGGATCCACACACACAATGATGCCGGCATGGCGGTGTCGACAACCCTGGAAGCCGTACGGGCTGGCGCCACGCATGTTCAAGGAACGATCAACGGCTATGGCGAACGGACGGGGAATGCAAACCTGTGCACCATTATCCCCAACTTGGAACTCAAGATGGGATTGCAGGCTGTGCCCGAGGGGTCGGTCAAGCGGTTGAGAGCCCTCTCGCTGTTCATGGATGATCTGGTTAATGTCCGGCATGACGGCAAGGCTCCGTATGTGGGGGATAGCGCCTTTTCGCACAAAGCCGGAATGCATGTGAATGCGGTGCAGAAGAATCCGCGGACGTTCGAGCATGTTGCCCCTGATACCGTGGGAAATGAGCGGCGGGTGCTGATCTCGGAGGGATCCGGGGCGAGCAGCGTTCTGCTGAAAGCTATTGAGTTGGGGGTTGATCTCAAGAAATCTTCACCCGAAGTGAAGGATATCCTGGAGTCGCTGAAGGAGCTTGAGCGTCAGGGGTATGCCTATGAAGCGGCGGATGCTTCGTTCCGGATGCTGGTTCAGAAAGTTCTCAACAAGCACAAGTCCTTTTTTGAGCTTGAAGGATTCCGAGTCATCATTGAGAAGGCAGGAGCGCATGCTTCCTGTGTTTCCGAGGCGAGTGTCAAAGTGCGGGTCGGCGGTGAAGTCGAACACATGGTTGCCGAGGGGGATGGTCCGGTCAATGCGTTGGATCGCGCGTTACGCAAGGCCCTGATCCGGTTTTATCCGGAAATTGAGCAAGTGCAGTTGACGGATTTCCGGGTGCGTATTCTGGATCCTGAAGAGGCGACGGCGGCCAAGACCCGTGTTATTATTGAATCCGGTGATGGGAAAGAGACGTGGGGAACGGTGGGGGTCTCCGGAAATATTATTGAGGCTTCGTGGGAGGCGTTGGTGGACAGCGTGGAATATAAGCTGTTTCGTGACGAGGAAAAGCGCCGGGCGTCCGGCAATGGCAAGTAAACGGGGATGATGGCGGGGGGATGAGCATGGTGGAATTGGAAAAGCAGTTTGATTCAAAAGCGGCGGAAAGCCGCTGGTATGAGTGGTGGGGGAAGCAAGGGCTTTTTCATAGTGAAGGAACGCGTGGCGGGAACCCTTATTGCATTCTGATTCCTCCCCCCAACGTTACCGGAATACTCCACATGGGGCATGCCCTGAACAATACGATTCAGGACATTCTTGTGCGGTGGAAGCGGATGGAGGGGTGTAATACGGTTTGGATGCCGGGAACGGATCATGCCGGGATTGCCACCCAGAATGTGGTGGAGCGGGCGCTGCGCAAGGAAGGCCGGACGCGGCATGATCTTGGCCGCGAGGCTTTTGTTGAAAAGGTGTGGGAGTGGCGCGAGGAATATGGCGGAACCATTGTTCGGCAACTCAAGCGGTTGGGCGCTTCCTGCGACTGGCAGCGTGAACGGTTTACCATGGATGCGGGGTTGAGTCAGGCTGTTGAAGAGGTATTCTGCCGTTTATATGACAAAGGGTTGATCTACCGGGCCAACTACATCACCAATTGGTGCCCGCGTTGCCACACGGCGCTGTCCGATGAAGAAAGTGAACATCAGGATACGGCGGGCAAGTTGTATTTCATCCGGTACCCCGTGCGGACCGATGGCAAGCTGGTTGCCGACGAGTTTGTCGTGGTGGCTACCACGCGTCCTGAGACGTTGTTGGGTGATGTGGCTGTGGCTGTGAATCCGAAGGATGAGCGTTATGTGGGCCTGATTGGGAAGACATTGAGCCTGCCGGTCCTGCACCGTGAAATTCCGATCATTGCAGATGACTTTGTGGATCCGGCCTTTGGAACGGGTGCGGTTAAGGTGACTCCGGCGCATGATCCCAACGATTTTGAGATGGGGCGACGGCATGAGTTGACGCCGATCACTGTGATGAATCCGGATGGGACGATGAATGACGGTGCCGGGCCATATGCGGGTTTGGATCGGTTTGAATGCCGTAAACGCATCCTCACCGATCTTACGGCGGCGGGGTTGATTGAGAAAATCGACAATCATCAGCATGCGGTAGGTCATTGCTATCGGTGCGATACGGTAGTGGAGCCCCGGTTGAGTTTGCAGTGGTTTGTACGCATGAAGCCGTTGGCCGGTCCGGCGTTGGAAGCGGTCAAAAATGGGAGTATCCGGTTTGTGCCGGACCGATGGACGAAGGTCTATGAAGAATGGATGGAAAACATCCGCGACTGGTGCATCTCGCGTCAAATCTGGTGGGGACACAGGATTCCGGTGTTTTACTGCGATGCCTGTGGGCATCAATGGGCGGCGCGGGGACGTCCTGCGGCGTGTGTGAAGTGCAGCGCAGGCACTGTACGGCAGGATGAAGACGTTCTGGATACGTGGTTTTCATCGTGGTTGTGGCCGTTCAGCACCTTTGGGTGGCCGGAGGAGAGCGAGGATTTGAAGTTCTATTATCCGACCAACACGCTGGTAACGGCATCCGAGATTATTTTTTTCTGGGTGGCTCGCATGATCATGGCCGGCTTGGAGTTCAGGGGCGAGATCCCGTTCCGGGAGGTTTATATCCATGGCACGGTGCGTGATGATAAAGGGCGCAAGATGAGCAAGAGTCTGGGGAACTCCATTGATCCCCTGACGATTATTGATGAGTTCAGTGCCGATGCGTTGCGGTTCAGCTTGATGATGATCACCGCGACGGGGCAGGATGTGTATGTCTCGAATGAGAAGTTTGAGATAGGGCGTAATTTTGGGACCAAGATTTGGAATGCCTCCCGTTACATGCAAATGCAGGGATTTGGAAAGGGTGGTGTTCCCGGGGCAAGGGGGCCGGTGGGCGAAGGATTTAATCCGGCATTGTTGAGTAATGACGACCGGCACATTATTGCCAAGCTGCATGAAGCGGTGGCGGCCTGCACGGAAAACCTGAAACGCTTCCGTTTCAACGATGCGGCCCATGATGTGTATGAGTTCCTGTGGCACCAGTATTGCGACTGGTATTTGGAGTATTCCAAGGACGTCTTGTACGGGCAGGATCCTGTGCGCAAACAGGTGGTGTTGGATGTGATGCACTATGTGTTTGGCAATGCCTTGCGCCTGTTGCATCCGTTCATGCCGTTTATCACTGAAGAATTATGGCATGGCATGGGGTATGGTGGAGATGATGACTCCATCATGAAAGCGCCATGGCCGGTGGCGTGGAAGGCGGAGGAGTTGAAACGCTGGGGGATTGAGGCGGAAGTGGTCAAGTATGTGGATGAGCGACAGGAGACGATACGTGCCGGGCGTATGTTGCGGGGGGATTGCGGGATTGCGCCGGGGCAGAAGATTGACTACTTCTTCAAGCCGAATTCCAATGAAATCGCCAGGTGGCTTGCTGCTGACAATGCCGTGGTTCGTAATCTCTTGCGCGCCAGGGAAATGAAGGTTGATGTGGAGTTTGTTCCGTCCAAGGCTATGCCGAGCATCCTGACAGCGCTGGGGACATTGTATATGCCGCTGGAGGGATTAGTGGATACGGCGGCGGAGTCCGAAAAACTGCGCAAGCAACTGTCGGAAATTGCGATTTATCTGGAACGGGTGAATCAGAAATTGGGCAACCAGGGTTTTGTCGGCAAGGCGCCACGCGAAGTGGTTGCCCAGCAGGAAAAACTGCGAGATGAGTTACTTGAGAAGCAGACGAAGGTCGGCCGATTGCTAGAGATGCTGGGGTAGGTGGCCTGTAAGGCACTTGCGGGTTGGGAATTGTGTGGATGTGATAGATGAACCCAGGCGTTTTTGTCTCGTCGTTGGCCAGCAGATGTAAACTTCGCCGTGCAAGTGATGGATAAGACGGTTGATCGTGTCCGTACTGCAAGGGTGAGAGTGGTACCCCGGGCGCGGTTCGAACGCGCGACCTACGGTTTAGGAAACCGTTGCT
>CAZSSA010000015.1:0-32108 GCA_964609375.1 uncultured Verrucomicrobiota bacterium
GGGGGGTGGGGGGGGGGGGGGGGGGGGGGGGGGGGGGGGGGGGGGGGGGGGGGTGATGGTTGATGGTTAATGGGTGATGGAGGTCATACGGCGGGCACCGCCTTCGGTGGGGGTCCCGGTGTCGTCGTTGGTCAGTTTCAGGAAGACGTCCTCAAGGGGGCCCTGGAGATTGGCCTGGTTCCGCAGTTCGTGCAGTTTCCCAAGCGCGATGAGGCTGCCGTTGGAGATGATGCCGATGCGGTCGGCGATCTCTTCGGCGAGGGCGAGGATATGGGTGGTCAGGAAAATGGTCATGCCGTCGCGGACTTTGGCGCGGAGGAGATCCTTGATCATGCGGATGGAATGGGGGTCGAGACCGATCAGGGGTTCATCGACGAAGACCACGCGGGGGTTGTGGAGGAAAGCGGCCATATAGAGGAGGCGTTGTCGCATGCCATGGGAGAGGTCGCCGATCAGTGCGCTTCGGGCTTCGCCGAGTCCGAATTGACGGAGTAAGTCGTTGATTCTCCGTGGAAGGTCAGGGAGATCCATGTTGTAGAGATCAGCGATGAATTTCAGGAGTTCCACCGGGGTCAGTTTTTCGTAAAGGAAAGGCATATCGGGGATGTACCCCATGATTTTCTTGGCCTCGACGGGGTTTGTGGCGATGTCGTGACCGCCGATGCGGACAGTGCCGCGGTCTGGGCGAAGGAGACCAGTGATAAGTTTGATGGTGGTGGTCTTCCCGGCGCCGTTAGGGCCGAGGAAGCAGAAGAGTTCCCCTGCCGGGACGTTCAGGGAGAGGTTGCGGACGGCATGAACCGGGCCGAAGGATTTATCGAGTCTATCAATGTGAATCATGGTCTACCTTAGAAGGAACTTAATCATCAGAATTGTAACTACGAAATACGCGAAAAGCGCGACAATGGGAATGGGGATATGGTTTAGGGTTCAATTTGCGTGATGTCCACTTTCAGGCGGCCTACGACGCCCATCAGTTTCATTTGTTCCGCCAGTTCCCCTTCAAAAAGGGAAATATGATCGGCGCCGACGGCCTTATTGTTGAGGGTGGGATCCATGTCGAGCCAGCGGCCGACGTAAACGGAAGGCCAGGCGTGGTAGTAGAACAAGCCCTTGTGCAGAGTGAGTCCGACGCGGATTTTTGCGGGGATTCCGGCGGCTCGGGCCAGGGCGATAAATAGATAGGTGTGTTCATTGCAGTCGCCTTGCGGTTTAAGAAGGACATCGAGAGCGGATGGCAGGCTGACCGTGGGGACTTTCTCCACATTCGTGTAGACCCAGTCAAAAATGGCGAGGGAGGCGGTGAGGCTATTGGTCCATGTGCCGGTGATGTCATGGGCGCGGTTGATCATTCGCGGGTCGTCCGACTGGATAAAGGCAGAAGGAATGAGGAAGGGTTGAGTGTCGGCGGGAAGTGAGCCGGGCGGGAGACCGGAAGCGGGCAGGGTGTCTGCTTTGATGAGCAGGCGGGTGACGTCGCCGGTGGCGGACAGGACGGACTGGCGGTGGGTTTCCAGGAGGGAGGTTTGCAAGGGGGCCCCGGATAGGGTCAGGAGGGCGGAGCGGGCGGAGGCGAGGCGGTCCACGGGGCCCGTCACGGGAACGGCGAGGGATGTCAACATATCGCTGGTGGCGGCGGAACGTCCCAGGGCGAGGGCTTCTTCCGCGGGGCAGGATTCCATGACCCAGCCGAAGAGGGTTTCCTGTCGCAGGAGGTTTCCTTCGGTGTCGATCCAGGACAAGGTTTCCATTCCTTCCAGGGAGGCTGAAAGGACGGTTGTGGTCATATCCCTGCTTGCGTGGCGCAGGGTTTCCCGTCGTAAAGAGCGGATGGTGACATTTTGAGCGGAGAGCGTCATGGGGTTAAACATCCGCATGGTGACGTGGCTGCCCGGGGTGAGTGATTTAAGGCTTATTTCGGTCATTGGGGAGTAAAGGATGGCGTCATCAGGAATGGTGATTTTCAGGCGGCGCAGGGTGTTCTGGCCTCTGACGGTGCAGTCAAAGGTATTGCCGCGCCAACGGCGGCCTTCGACGGCGATGGAGTAGCCGGTGGAAGAGAGGATGAACGAGAAGGATTGAAGATGATACATGGCGTCCACGGTGGCGGTGGCGTTGACGGCAATGCGTTGATTGCTACCCATGACATTCATCTGGAGAATGGTGCGGTTATTGACCTGATATTGGCGTACGGCGTTCTTATCGTTCACATCGACGCTGGTATTGCTGTAGCCGATTGGCCTGCCTTGGAACGAGATTTTCATCCACTGGTCCATGACCATGACGCCGTGCGAAAAGAAAGTGCGATAACCGTTAGTGGTTGTTGAAAGGAGGCCGGGGAAGGCTTCTGAGAAGATCAGCCAGCCGGTGGTTGCAAGCCAGACGCAGGTAATGATGGTGATGGTGAGTTTGCGTTTCTGGCGGGAGGTCATAGGGGTAGCATGGTTTCGGTAAGATGGCGATAGACGGAGTCCATATCAGGTACCAGCGGGCAGTTGCAGCAGTTCAATTTGGCGGCGGATTGATGTCCGCCGGTCATGAGCAGGCAGGACATGCCGAGGGCGGCGGCGACTTCGGCATCATGGGTGGTATCGCCGACGAGCAGGGATTCGGCGCGGGAGAGGCCGGTTGAGTTAAGCATGTCATGGCCTAGAGAGAGTTTGGAGTGGGCGTAAAGGTCCGACAATCCATAGATGTGCTCGAAGTAGGACAGGATGCCACGCTGATCCATCATTTGTCGCAGGAGGGTCAGTTCGCAGGCCGAGAGGACGGAAAGAGAGATGCCGGCATCCTTGAACCGGTCCAAAGTCCGGATCGCGCCGGGGCGGAGCGTGGTTTCGGCCGAGGCCACGGCGTAGACCTCGTGGTATTCGGTGGCCAGCCCGTGCCAGTCTTCCATTTCCAAATTGAATCCGAGCTTCAAGTAATAATCCCGGACGGGAAAGTCGAAGATATCGATGTATTGGTCACGGGTAATGCCGGGGAGTTTGCGGCGGTCCAGAAGCACATTAATGGCGTCAACACAGGCTTGGACATCGTCCAGCAATGTTCCATTCCAATCCCAAATGATGTTTCGCACGGGCATAGGCTGTTCCTCAGAATGATCATCGAGGCAGTGCCAGCGGCCATGAACCGATGGTGGACGGCACGGAGTGCCGTCCCTACCCTGACGATGAATATGATGCGGAAGAAAGTTGATGCGGGCGAGACATTTCTTGACTGGCAAAACTTGGCTAGGGTATCTTGCCCAGCGGTGTTTCTTCCGTTCTCAATCACAGAAATAAGGATTAACGCAATGAGGAATATCGTTCAAGGGGCGGTTTGTGTCGGGTTGGTGCTGGGGCTGCTTGTCTCCGGATGTGGCAGAGGGCGGGAGACAGTGACGCTGGCGGGGTCGACGGCATTCCAGTCGTTTGCTGAGAAGTTGGCCGATCATTACATGGTGTCGCATCCCGGTGTGTCGATCATGGTGCAAGGCGGGGGGTCGGCATTGGGGGTTCAGGCGGCGTTATCGGGTGCGGCGCAAATCGGGATGGCGGATCTGGTGAATCTGCCGGCTGAGGCGTCGTCGCTCAAGAGTGTGGTGGTGGCGCGTGATGGAATTGCGATGGTGGTGCATCCTTCGAATCCGATTACCGGGCTGACAACCGAACAGATCCGCGGGGTATTCAACGGGACGATTCGCAACTGGAAGGAAGTCGGGGGAGAGGAACGGGGCATTTCCGTGGTGTCGCGTGAGGAAGGGTCAGGAACCCGAACCTCTTTTGAGCAGATCGTCAAGCAGGTGAAACTGTTGAATGATGCCATTATCCAGGATTCCAATGGAACGATACGCGAGACGGTGGCTAATGATGCCGGGGCGATCGGGTATCTTTCGCATGGATTGCTCAATGAAAAGATCAAGGCGGTGAGTGTTGACGGGGTGGTTTGTTCGGAATCGGGGATGATGAGCGGTGGATATCCATTGGTGAGGCCCATCTTTTTGTTGGCGAAGCCGGAGATGAGTCCGGCCTGTTCAGCGTTTCTGGAGTTCATGCAGGGAGAAGAGGCGCAGGAGATGATTCATAAGAACGGGTTGATTCGCGCGAAGGCGGAGGGGAAGTGATGAGTGTAGAGTGATGGGGAATGGGAATGCGGGGATGTTTCTCGCTAAGACGCAAAGTTCGCTAAGGGGAAATGGGGGCGGGGATACGATTAGGAATACGATTAGGATGATGATGGGGGAATATGGGATTTTCGGGTGAAAAGCTGGTGAAGCGGGGGTTGATGCTGGTGGCGTTTTCAGCGCTGGCCAGCCTGCTTCTGATTGGCGTTTTCATTTTGAAGGAAGGGGTTCCCTTTATCTTCAAGGTGGGGTTGCGCGATTTTTTGTTGGGGACGGAGTGGCGGCCGGGCGATAAAATCTTCGGCATTTATCCCATGGTGGTGTCGTCCTTGTGGGTGACGTTTGGGGCGATGCTGATTGGTGCCCCGCTGGGAGTTGCCGGGGCGATATTCCTCAATGAGTTTGTGCCAAAGACAGTGATGAAGATCATCAAGCCGACGATCGAACTTCTGGCGGGTATTCCGTCGGTGGTGTATGGGTTTATAGGTGTGATGGTGCTGGCGCCGTTGATTCGCGCCAACTTCGGCGGACCGGGGTTGTCCATCCTGGCCGCGTCGATCATTCTTGGAATCATGGTGTTGCCCACGGTGATCAGTATTTCCACGGATGCCCTTGGCGCGGTGCCTAACACCTATCGCGAGGCGGCGTTGGCGTTGGGAGCGACCAAGTGGCAGAGCGTCCACATGGTGACGATCAAGGCGGCGCGGTCGGGGATTGTGGCCAGTATTATCCTGGCGATGGGAAGGGCGCTTGGTGAGACCATGGCGGTGATCATGGTGGCGGGGAATGCGGTTAGGATTCCTCATACGCCTCTGGATAGTGTGAGAACATTGACAGCCAACATTGCCATGGAGATGGGGACGGCCACGGGGTTGCATCGCGAGGCGTTATTCGCGACGGGCGTTGTGCTGTTGTGCGTGATCATGCTGTTAAACGGGATTGCGATTTCGGCGGTCCGGAGCGGGGTGAAACGAAAATGAGAATCCCCCCGCGGTATACGCAAATGATGGCGATAGGAGTGATGGGCGCGGCGACGCTCTTCACGCTTTTAATCCTTGTGTTTGTGGTTGTGTTTGTCCTGGGCAAGGGGTTGCCGGTGGTGAACGGGTCGTTCCTGTTTTCCATGCCGCGAGACATGGGGCGGGCGGGCGGCATTTGGCCGGCCATAGTCGGCTCGATCGTGCTGCCGCTGGTGGCGCTTGTAATTGCCGTGCCGCTGGGCGTTGGGACATCGGTTTATCTCTCGGAATATACGAGGGAAACAAAGGTGACGCGGATGTTGCGGTTCGCCATTGATTGTCTGGCGGGGATTCCGTCGATTATTTTCGGGTTGTTCGGGTTTATCTTCTTTGTGGTCATGCTCAAGATGGGCTGGTGTTTGTTGTCGGGCGGGTTGACGCTGGCGATCATGGTGCTGCCGACGATCATCCGTACAGCAGAGGAGGCGATCCGGGCGGTTCCGAATTCCTATCGCGAGGTGAGTTTTTCGCTGGGGGCAACCCGCTGGGAAACGGTCCTTAAGGTTGTAATACCCAACGCCATGCCCGGGATTGTGACAGGGGTGATGCTGGCCGTGGGGCGATCCATCGGCGAGACGGCGGCGGTCATTTTTACGGCAGGATCGGCGCTTCGACTGCCCATCTCGATGTTTGATTCCGTGCGCACGATGTCCGTTCATTTCTATATTCTGGCCCGGGAAGGAATATCGACGGAGAACGCCTATGGGACAGCGGCGGTGCTGATTATATCCATCCTGCTGATCAATCTGGCGACGTACGGGATGATGCATCGGATGCTGGCGAAGAGGAGTCGATGACGGCGAACCCTGATATCAAGATAGCGGTGAAGGACTTCAATGTCTTCCATGGTGAGGAGCCGTCGTTGCGGGGCCTGACGCTGGATATTCCTGCGAACCGGATTCTTGGTGTGATTGGTCCGGCGGGATCGGGAAAGACCACCTTTTTAAGGGCATTGAACCGGCTGAATGATCTGACGTTTGGGGTTTGCGTGGAAGGGTCGATTCAGCTTGATGGGCGGGATATCTATGCTCCCGAGTTTGATGTGGTCCAGTTGCGCAAGCGGGTAGGGATGCTGTTTGCCTTGCCGATTGCCTTGCCGATGTCCGTTTATGAAAACGTGGTTTATGGGCCGCGCCTGTCAGGGGTGCGCGATAAAGCCCGGTTGGATGAGGTGGTTGAACGAAGCCTGAAGGCGGCTTTCTTGTGGGACGAGGTCAAGGATCGGCTTGGCATGTCCGGGTTGCGGCTTTCGGGTGGTCAGCAGCAGCGGTTATGCCTGGCCCGGGTCCTGGCCATGGAGGAGCTTGAGGTGATCCTGCTGGATGAGCCCTGTTCGGGGCTGGACCCGATTTCAACGGCGAAAATTGAGGAGGCGCTCCAGATTCTCAAGGCGCGGTATACCGTGGTGCTGGTGACCAACAACACCAAGCAGGCGGCTCGCGTGGCGGACGAGACGGCTTTCTTCCTGATGGGTGAAATGATTGAGTATGGGCCTACGGGGAAGATGTTTACGGTGCCCGCCGATCAACGGACGAGTGATTATGTGACAGGAAAGTTTGGATAAAGCCCGATGAATGATGTTGCCATAACCGTCCGTGACCTGAATTTATATTACGGGGCGTTTCATGCGCTCAAGGCGGTTCCGCTTGATGTCAAACGGAATGCCATTACCGCGCTGATTGGTCCCTCGGGGTGCGGGAAGTCCACGTTATTGCGGACCCTGAACCGGATGAATGATGTGGTGCCAGGGGTGCGTATCGAGGGGGAAGTGCTTCTGGAGGGGCAGGATATCTATGACCGGGCGATGGATGTCTGTGTGTTGCGCAAGCGGGTGGGGATGGTCTTTCAGCGGCCCAATCCGTTTCCGCTTTCCATTCGCGATAATGTGACGTTCGGACTCAGGGTGGCTGGGCAGGGGAACCGGCGCGAGCAGGATGAACTTATTGAGCGGTCGCTGCGATCCGCCTGGCTTTGGGACCAGTTAAAGGACAGGCTGCATACCTCTGCCCTTGATTTGCCGTTTGACCAGCAGCAGCGGCTTTGTGTGGCGCGGTTGCTGGCGATCGAGCCGGAGGTGATTTTGATGGACGAGCCTTGTTCCGCCTTGGACCCCATTGCGACGGCGCGGATCGAGGAGTTGATGCTTGAATTGAAGCAACGGTACACGATTGTGATTGTGACGCATAATATGCAGCAGGCGGCGCGAATTTCCGACTATTCGGGTTACATGTTGCTGGGCGACATGGTGGAATTCGGGGCGACGGCGGGTGTCTTTACGAACCCGAAGGATGTACGGACGCAGGACTATGTGAGCGGAAGATACGGTTAAAGGAAAGAAGGGTGGAATCATGGAACGGCATTTTGATGAATCACTTCAGGCGTTGAAGTTACAGTTGATGAAGATGAGCGCTTTGGCTGAGGTCATGATCGGCGAGGCCGTGAAGGCGCTGGTTGAGCAGGACGAGAAAATGATCGCGACCGTGCTCGAGCGGGAGAAGGAGGTCAATCATCTCCAAGTGGTCATTGACGAGATGTGCTTGACGTTAATTGCCCTGCATCAGCCGGCGGCTGGTGATTTGCGATTTATCCTTGGGGCGGCGAAGACCAATGCTGATCTTGAGCGACTGGCCGATCAGGCGGTGAACATTGTGGATAAGGCGGAGAAACTGCTTAAAGAGCCTCCGCTAAAGTCATTTGCCATTATTTCCAGGATGGCCTCGCTGGCTCGGGCCATGGTTCGGGACAGTCTTCATGCCTTTGTAAACCGTGATGCCGGGCAGGCACGTGACGTCTTGGTCCGCGATGACGAGGTTGATGAGTTGAAAAAGGAAATCACGGTGGAATTGTCCGGGACCATGACGCGGGATCCGGCTTCGGTATCGTGGGCGCTGGCTCTTATTCTGATTGCGCGGAATCTTGAGCGCATTGGAGATCATGCGACGAATATTGCGGAGAACACGATCTTTGTGGTTGAGGGACGGGATGTCAGGCATCACGGTGGATAGATGTTGAAAATGGCGAGGGTTACATGAACTTGATGGGGATTGATATTGGCGGGACCAAAACATCCGTTTGTGTCGGAACGGCAAGCGGCGAGATCAAGGCGTCCAGGCGGATGGCCACATCATTGGCAAGCCTGGAGGTCTACCGAAAAGACCTTATAGCGCTTTGTCATGACGTTCTTGAGAAGGCCGGGGTTGTTCCGGAGAAGCTGGATGCCATTGGCATTTCGGCGCCCGGCCCGCTGGACTGCAAGCGGGGCGTCCTGATCGCGCCGCCGAATAATCCCGGGTGGCTTGAAGTTCCTATCCAGGCGATGATTCAGAAGGCGTTTGCAGCCCCGGTGTATATTAACAATGACGCGAATGCGTGTGCATTGGCGGAGATGATTTTTGGCGCTTATCGCGGGTGCAAGAACCTGGTCTATCTGACCTTCAGCACGGGCATGGGCGGCGGAATTATTGTCAATGGACAACTGGTTCAAGGGGCGACGGATACGGGCGGGGAAGTCGGGCATATGGTATTGGAACCGAATGGCCGTCCGTGCGGATGCGGGCAGCGGGGATGCTGGGAGGCGTATGTGGGGGGGAGGCTGGTGGCAGAGCATTTGAAGGAGGAGATCCGGTCAGGAGGAGTCCATACCAGCATCGTCGAGAAGGCTGGAAGTATTGATGGCATCAATATGCAGGCGCTTGAGGCGGCGGCGCGGGAAGGGGATCGGTTTGCGTTGGCGGAGTGGGATGTGTTGACGGACCGTGTGGCGCAAGGAATCGGGGTGTTGGTGATGGTGTTAAATCCGGACGTGGTGATCTTGGGGACGATCGGGATTCATGCCGGCGAGTTTGTGATGGCGCCGATTCGCGACAAGCTTCCAAAATACACATGGAAATGGCCTTTGGAGCGGTGTAGCGTGGTGGCCAGTTCATTGGGCGGCAAGATTGGGGATCTTGCGGCGTTGTCGGTGGCGATCATCGGGGTGAAGAACGGGTAGTTTTCTGGAAATAATGCTTGTTGCATGCAATATTCAATAAGGTAATATCGTTGTAATGAGTAAAGGCGATGTGATGGGCCGGCAATGGTTTAATGGCAAGAATGGTCAGGCGATGGTCGAGTTTCTTGTTGTGGCGGGGATGTTGATGGCGGCCGTTGCTATTTTGATGGTTTTTTTGACTACTTTTCGTGAATATGGGACGCGAGTTCTGGATTTGGTCGGGTCGGAATATCCTTAAGGAGATACAAATGGAAAAGCGTAGCAAAAGTGGGCAAGGCATGGTGGAGTACATTATTATCGTGGCCATTATTGCGCTGGCCGCCATTGCGATTTTTGGTGTATTTGGCGACACAATCCGATCCAAACTTGGCGGGGCTGTGACGGAACTTGGTGGCGATACAACCAAGCGAGATGCGGCTCTTTCGACAGAGTCCGAGCAATATCTCAAGGATTTAAAAACGACCACCAGCCCGTAACAAGGCCTTTGATGGGGAGGATACCGTGCCCCATATGCCGGTGAGGAAAATAGTGAAGAACCGGCGTTGCGCCATTGGGGTCTGGGGGCCCCGGTCAGGTCAGTCCCTGATCGAGTCCTGTCTGGTCCTGATCATGGTTTGCATTGTTTTCTTCGGGGTTTTTCAGGTATCACAACTCTTTGCTGCGCAGGAAGTTCTGCAATATGCGGCGGCGCGCGGGGCGCGAGCCAGCGTAGTGGGGTTCAACCGCTTCATGGTTCGCAAGACGGTGCGTGTGGGGGCGATCCCCAATGCCGGTCAATTGATCAATCCAGCGACGCCGGGCGGGCCATCGGCGCAACAGGCGGTGGAAGCTGCCCGTATTCCCCTTTATCTTGGAGGAGAGAATGAGGGGCAATTGCGGTCTATTTTGGATTACGAGGATTGGGATACGGTCAGCGCGCCACGGTCCTCTGACATGGGGAATGGCACTTTGCAGATGTCCATCAGGCAGAATGTGACCTTGATGAGATATCCTTTGCATCGCCTTTATTACGCGGGGGATTCGATTGAAATGCAAGGGGAGAGCACATTGGATAACCACGCGCCCCTCTATCTTGATGATTGGGGATGGTGAGCCATGCGGGGACGACTGGCAACACTCACGAGGTTTCTTATGCCTGGCGGCGGGAGGCGTGACCGCTCGGGCCAGACATTGATATTCCTGGTGCTGATCGTCATTATCCTGGCGTTTGTGGCGCTCTGGCAGTTTGATCTTCACAAGGCGGTGTATGTCAAGACCCTGAGCCAGAATGGCGGGGATGCGGCGGCGTTGGCGGCGGCCCGGTGGCAGGGGTTGACCTTGAACCTGATCGGCGACTTGAACATCATGCAGGCTGTGGCGCTGACCGAGGGAGATACGGATACGGCTGAATCGATAGCGGCGTTGCAGGCGCGATTGTGTTATGCGGGGCCGATGATCGGGTTTATGGCGGCGCAACAGGCGGCCAAGAATAACGGCATTTACAGCAACGAAGAATTCACGGAATTGGTGCGGCGCCATGCCGAGGATGTGCGAACGGTGTATCCTTCACTGGGGGCGGATGGGAGGATGATGTTTCCGGAACCCTATACGAACTGCTGGCAGGAATATGCCGACATGATCCAGACGATAGCCGACAACGGTGTTGCCGCCGGGCCTGACAATGCCAGGTACTATCTCGATTTCAGTTGGGGTCATCTGCTGCTAAATCCTGATTTTTACGATGCGGTTGCTGGTGAAAATTGGTGTTGGTTCTTTCACAATGCCTATGATGTCCTTCTGAACTACGATGGACATCAATGGTGGCCTGCCTTGCCGGAACAGTTGCCGACGCCAAACCCGATGAACAGCGAATACTATGGTTTGGGGTTAAAGACGCTTTCCATCATTGGCGACACTAACGTGGTGAGGTTAATGAATGAGTTCCGGCAGGATCGGGATCTGAGCGCCGTGGTGATTGACAGTTCCGTGTCCAGTGTGACCTCGGTTTGGTATGCCTTCCAGGATAATGTGTGGGGGCCGTGGACGGCGATGTCGCCCTTCGGCGAGGATCCTTTCCCTGCCATGGGAACGGTGAAGCCTCGCTATGATTATGCGGGCGCCGATGCTTCCGTGCGGGTTGAGGCGGAGGCGATTCGGTTGATGCCCGGGACACGTACGAACTCGATTGTCTGGACGGCGGCGGCGAAATCCTTCGGGTCGCTCGATAATGATCTTCCGCCAACGGCGAGTGCGGTTGTGCTGCCTGCCTTTCGGGATGTGCGATTAATCCCCGTCGACGCATCGTCGGCGCCAGCGGGGGGCGCCTTCAATTTGAAATGGCGTGAACACATCGAGGGGCACTTGCCTGAGTATATGAAAAATGGACCCACGGTGGCGCGTGCGGCGGTGTGCTGGTATTGTGCGCAACTTTTGACATGGGAGAACCCGTTATTCCGTCAGACGGGGATAGATTGGCTCAGGGATTATAGCGACACCTGCCAGACCTATGGCGGTGGTGGTGGCGGTGGCGGCGGCGGGCGTAGGAGAGGGCATTAAGGCAGGGCGTGGAGCATGGACATGAACCAGCGAATGGCAGTTGTTGTAAGACGGCCGGGGCAGGAAGGTCAGGCGATGGTGGAACTGATCATCGCCCTGGTGGTTTTCATGGTCCTGGTGGCTGGCATTATCCAGATCGGGACGATCGGGAAGCGTCATACGGAGATGATGAATGATGCGCGGGAGGAAGCGGCGGTTGAGGCGATGAAGGATGTGTCCCCGTTTTCCAGTCCCGAGTTTATGGCGGATCGCCTGGAGGGGGATGATGCTGTCCGATATTCGCGTGATGATGGGTACAAGGCGGGATTCGTGGACGACTTCCAGAACGGCATTGTTGAGTATGCGGATCCTGATGCACTGGAGCAGAGGCGTCGAGGGAATGTTGTCTCCGAAATGGCGGGAACGCCATTCCCGCACCTGCTTTTCGGGCTTGTCGAGGGGCGGGCGGATGACACTGTTGAGTTGTGGCCCGTGGTGAGGCGTTTGCTTTATCAGGCGGATTCGGTTGATGTTGAGGGACGGGTGTGGCTGGTGTGGACGAAGGGGATTTATTGAGCATGAAGCGATGGCGAACAGGGATGATGGTGGTGCTTGCGCTGGTGGCGTTGGTGGTGGCCGTCAGTGTGGACGCGCGTGTTTTCAAGATTCGCGGATTGGCCTTTGGGGGTGGACGGTTTGATTATTCGGCGATTGGGCGGCGCTTGTATGGGGCGGTGATGGAGGTGGATGGACGGTCGGTGGATGTCAGTGTGATCCGTGCGGAAGGGCGCATGGAGGAGGTGGTGGGGGGGCTGCGTGGTACGGGTGGACAGGGGCGGTACAAGGCGGGCGATGGCATGGGGATTGGGGAGATCCGGGATGGTGGACAGTGTGTAAGGATGCTGACGTTGCCGATGATGTCGGGATCGGAGTCGCTGGTGATCGCGGTTCAGTCGGGAGAAGCGGGTGCAGGGAAAGCAACCCCAATGGTGACCGACATGGCGGGGGTTCCTGTTTACCGGGAGGCGGTGGTGAAGCGGGTGTTGCGCAATACGGATACGGGGACCACGTTGTGGCAGGCGGCGACGGCGGATGAGCCCGGGGTAGCGATGGCCTTTTACCGTTCGGCGTTTGAAGGGGAAGGGTGGCAACCCGCCTTGCCGCGGGCGGCGGCACGCGGAGGTCCGGAGCTTGAGTGCTTTGTGCGAGGGCGGGACTTGTGCTGGGTTTTTTGCCAGCGTGTGGAATCGGATGGCGGTACGAGGCTAACCGTGGTAAACAAAAGGGCTGGATTGAACGGAACGATGGGAGACAGGTGACATGAAACAACGCATGGTGCTTATTATTTCGGTAATTGTCGGGCTGATCGCCTTCTGGTTCACGCAGCAGTATTTCCAGTCCAGGCTGCGGGATATTGCAAAAGAACGCGAAAGGGTCATGGCTGGAGCTCGAATGGTTGATGTGGTTGCCGCTGCTCAGGCCTTGCCAGTGGGAACGGTGATCCAGAAAAAGGATCTCAAAATGAAGCCAACCCTGGCCCGTGATGCCGGGAAGAACACCGTCCTGCCTTCGGATTTCGAGCAAATCCTGAACAAAAAACTGAAATACAGCATGGATAAGGGCGAAACCATGTTGTGGTCGTATATTGATGTTCCCTATCGACCGGGGGCCGGGCTGGCCCCGATGGTTCCCGCGGGTATGCGGGCTCTTTCCGTTGCGATTGGGGGTGCGGCGGGTGTCAGCGGGTTGCTTCATCCCAATGACCGTGTGGATGTGCTGGGTTCGTTCAGCTTCCCCTCGCGCAAGAATCCACAGCAGGTGGAGTGGGTGACGTTGACGGTGATGCAGAATGTTACCGTACTGGCGACGGGGCAGAATGTGGCTGGCGCCGGTGACGGAAATGATCGGAGCAGAGGCTCGGCAGGATATAGTACGGTGACGTTGGAGGTGACTCCGCGTGAAGCGGAGTTGCTGACCTTTGTCGAAAACATGAGAGGACATTTGACATTATCCCTCCGGAATCCGGGTGATGTGACCTTTGAAGCGGAATTGCCGGAAGTCAATTTCGATGTCCTGGAAAAGGAGCTTCCTGTGATGAATGCGCTGCGGCAGGCAAAGATACGCCGCAAGGGCGGGAACTGAGGTTTCGTTGTCGGACGGGAGTGAGTGAACGGCATGACGATGTATCTCGAAATCAAACGACCGGATGGTTCGGTTCAACTGCGTGAAATGGAGCCGGGGGTATACTCGGTGGGTTCAGATCTTGAGAACCCGATCGTTCTTGCCGGCGAAACGATCTCAGGGCGGCATGCGATTCTATGCCTGAGACCCGGGAGTTGTTGGATTGAGGACTTAAGCATCGGTCGGACAAAGGTGGCGGGGGAGACGGTGCGAGGCCGAAGTGAAGTTCTTGATGGTCAGGATGTGCAACTGGGAAGGTCGGTTCTCCGTGTTTTCAGGCGCAAGCCGGAGCCCGCGCCAGTCGCCGGGCCGGCTGCGGCCGAACCCCTGGCGGATCCCGTTCCAGGGAGGCCCGTCATGGATCCTGCAAAGGGTGAAGCGCCGGAGCGGGACGAGCGTCTGGTCACCCGCAAGCAGGCGGTGAAACGCCAAATTCATCAGGAATTAATTGAGCGTCTGGACATCAAGCGGATGACGGCCTCGCATGTCGAGGAAGGTGAATTGCATCGGCGTGTGCTGACAACGCTTGAGGGAATTGTCAAGGATGTGGCCCCGCGGCTACCGGTGGATATTGCCCCTCAGCATCTGATCAAGGAATTGTATGACGAGGCCGTCGGGTTGGGGCCATTGGAAGACCTGCTGGCGGATTCGACGGTCACGGAAATCATGGTGAATGGGCCGACGCGTGTTTATGCGGAACGGAACGGGCGCATTGAGTTGACGGATCGGACGTTTTTGGACGAAAAGTCAGTGATGGCGGTGATTGAGAGGATTGTGTCGCCACTGGGCCGCCGGATTGACGAGAGTCAACCCTATGTGGATGCCCGGCTCAAGGATGGGTCGCGCGTCAATGCCATCATTCATCCGTTATCCTTGAGCGGGCCCTGTATTACGATCCGGAAGTTTGCAAAGATACCGCTGACGGATGAGGACTTTGTGCGGCTGGGGACTTGGTCGTCGGCGATGCGTGACTTTGTCCGGGCCTGTGTCATCTCGCGTCGTAACATCATTGTGTCCGGTGGGACGGGGTCCGGAAAGACGACGTTGTTGAATGTGTTGGGGGGATTTCTGCCTGAGCGGGAGCGCATCATTACCATTGAGGATGCGGCTGAACTGCAATTGAAACAGGCGCACGTGATTTCGCTGGAGTCACGGGCTCCCAACATTGAGGGAAAAGGTGCGATTGAGATTCGGGATCTGGTGCGCAATGCGCTCCGGATGAGACCCGACCGGATTGTGGTGGGTGAATGCCGCGGGGGTGAGGCGCTCGACATGTTGCAGGCGATGAATACGGGGCATGATGGGTCGCTGACGACGTTGCATGCCAATTCGCCGCGGGACGCGATTGCGCGCCTGGAGACGTTGGTGCTGATGGCCGGGATGGATCTTCCGCTCCGGGCCATTCGCGAGCAAATTACGTCGGCGGTCGATATCGTTATCCATGAGGCGCGATTTGGTGATGGAACCCGCAAAGTGACCCATATATCGGAGGTGGTTGGGCTGGAGGGGGACCGCACAACCATGCAGGATATTTTTGTATTTGCACAGAAAGGCGTCGACAAACATGGGCGTGTGGTGGGGCAATTCATGCCGACAGGCTCAGTGCCCACGTTTATTGATGAGGTGGCCTCCCGCGGGGTGCCCGTTGATCTTGCCTTGTTCGATCCGAAACGGGGTGTCCAGTGAATACCGATGCCCCCCTGATGATTATTTCGGTTTTGTACATGCTCAGTCTGGGAGGCTTCACGTACTTTGTGTTGCAGTCGTTTCGTTCTGCCGCCGAGGAATACGCTGTGGCGTACTCGGAAACCACGGCCCGCCAGATGGAGGATTTGTTTTTATTCATTCCGGCCCGGCGGGTGCTGGAGTTGTCGTCGGCCTCGGCGGCGCTTTGTTTCCTGTTGGGATTTTTTTTGGTAGGTGGGTTTGACGGGTCGTCATTGGTCACCGGGCTGCTTGTTGGCGGAGTGACCGGTGCCGGAGGGTGGCGGATTCCGGCTGCCGTGATGCGGATGATGAAGCGGCGCCGATTGAAGCGTTTCAACGAGCAGCTTGTGGATAGTCTGGTGAACATGAGTAATGCGTTGAAAGCGGGATTCAGCATTCAGCAGGCCTTTGAAATGGTGATCCGCGAGGGGCAAAGCCCCATTGCGCAGGAATTCGGAACGTTCATTCATCAGACCCGGGTGGGGATGGGGATGGAAGCGGCGTTGGAGAGCATGAGGCAGCGGGTAGGGAGTGATGATTTGACGTTGATGGTCGGGGCCATTGAGATTGCCCGGCAAACGGGAGGGAACCTGACGGAGGTGTTCGAGAAGATTGCGCACACGATTCGTGAGCGGATGCGGATCGAGCAGCGGATCCGGACGCTGACCGCGCAGGGACGGCTGCAGGGGATTGTGGTTGGTTGTACGCCGTTGCTGCTCGGGTTTGCCATGTATGTTCTTGATCCCGTGATGATGGCGGCCTTTTTGCGGTCCGGAGCCGGAATGGCGATTCTCGGGTTGGTGGCCGTGCTTGAAACGCTCGGGGCACTGGTTATTCGAAAAATTATAGCGATTGACGTGTAATCATGGATCTTCAGGATATTACCCTTTGGGGACTAAGCGCCTTGTGGGCCTGCTTTGCCGGATGTGCGGCGTGGACCTGTGTCCATGTGCTTCGCGGAGTGACCTATGTGACGCTGGCGGATGGACGGAAGCAGGAGCGCCCTGTGCCGTTTGTTTTTCGCCTGTTGTTGCCGCTGGCGCCGAATCTGACGCCTTTCCTGAGTAAGCCCCGATTCCGGAAGGTGACGGAGCGTCTGAGCCGAAAGATTGTAGCCGCAGGGTATTCCGGGGCACTGACGGCGGAGGAGTGCCTGGCCTTGCGCGTCCTGTTGCCCCTGGTATTGGGGACGCTCATGATTGCCTCTGTTTGGGCATTGTTGGCCATGGTCCCCGGGCGGGCGGGACTCTCGTTGCGAGCCAATCAACCCATGTTCTTCCTGGCTATTCTTGGCGCTTACTACGCTTATCCCGGGATATGGTTGAATGGTGTCTTCAAGGCGCGGCAGAGGGAGATACAGCGTGCGCTTCCGTTTGTATTGGATTTGCTGACGCTTTCTGTTGAGGCGGGGCTGGATTTTATGAATGCGATGCAGCGCATTGTGGATCGCCGTCGCCTGGATGCGTTATGCGAGGAGTTTGTGAGAGTGTTACGCGAGATTCAATTGGGGAAGACGCGCCGGGACGCGTTGAAGGATATGGCTGAGCGCGTGGATCATCGCGATGTGCAGTCCGTGATCAACGCGTTGGTTCAGGCGGATGAGTTGGGGGTGGGGATTGCGGCGATTTTAAGGATTCAGGCCGACCAGATGCGGCAGCGGCGGTTTGAGCGGGCAGAGCGTCTGGCGAATGAGGCTCCGGTAAAAATGCTGTTTCCGCTGGTTGTGTTTATTTTCCCGGCGGTGTTCCTTGTGCTGCTGGGGCCGATTTTGTTGCAAGTGTTGAGGCAGATGTAAAGGGAATCCACGATGAGCAAGCAAGTGCATTTTGTCGTCGAGAGCGGTCCATTCAAGGGCCGGGAAGTGGAGGTGCCTGCAGAGGGTGTACGGATCGGGCGTTCCTCCCGGAATGACATATCGATTGATGATCCGGCCTTGTCCCGGTTTCATTGCCGACTCTTTTTGAAGCCCGGCGCGGTGTTGTGGATCAGTGATTTGGGAAGCGCCAATGGCACACTGGTAAACGGTGCTGAAATTCAAGAGAGGGAATTGCGGGCCGGTGATCTGGTCACGATTGGGGATACGTCGTTCCGGATCCAGGAGGGTCAAAAGGCAGGCGTTGACCGTGAGTCTGGTGTCAATGGGGGCGGTGGCGATTCCGGGTTTAATCTTGGGTTTGGCCGCAAGGATAGTATTCAAGGCGGTCATTCCATGCGACGATGGCTGATCATCGCCCTGTGTGGCATGGCGCTTGTAACCATCCTGACCCGTCTTCCCTGGGGCCGGTGGCTGGAAGGATTGAACCGCCCCGAGGCGGCTGAAGCGGTGGTGCAACCCGTTGTAAAGCTGCCGGCCTTTGAGGTTTCATTCGAGCGAGTGGAGGGGACGGCGTCCAATATTTTCCGATTTTCCATGGGGGTGGCGGACAATCGGTTGCTGGTTCAGGTGGATGATTTGGCCACGGATCGGCATGTGCGACGTGAGAAGAAGGTGGATCCCGACCTTTTAAAGGATTTGAAGAGTGTTATTGAGAATATGGGGTTTTTTGACCTGCTTGAGAATTATGAAGGAGTGGCTCCGGGTGTTTATGAATCCAGTGATATCAGGATAACGGTCGGGAGCCGATCGCATCGGACGCGGGTGGTCAACCATGTTGAGCCGGATGTCTTTTCCCAGGTGCGGGCACAGTTGGAGGAGTTCAGTAAGAATGAACTTGGGTTGGCCGCGCTGGCGATTGAGCCCAAAGAGTTGGTTGACCGTTCGCGTGAAAGTTTTCTGCTGGGAAGGAAGCTGTACGATGAGCGGGAAGTCGCCAGCGGGAATTTGCATGGCGCTATTCGTGCCCTGACGGAGGCGGAATGGTATCTTGATACGATCGAGCCGAAGCCTGAGTTCTATGGCGATGTCCTGACATTGCGCGCCGATTGTCAGAAGGAGTTGCAGCGTCGATATGAGAATGTCTGGTTTATCGCGGAGCGCGCCGTAAAGCTGCGGGATTGGAAGGAAGCCGCCAAGCAGCTCAGAAGTGTGTGCGAGATGATACCGGACCGGTCAGATGATCGGAACCGGAACGCCTATAAGAAGCTTGTCGATGTGGAGCGCCGCCTTTTAACGGAAAAATAATACCATGAAAAAGATGACAGCTCAGTGTGGATGGATCATCATGACCGCCCTATGTGCGGGGGGATGGCTCGGGCAGGCAGAAGGGGCGACCGCGCAGCTCCGGGTCACCACGGTTCCGGCGGGAGCCACTGTGATTTGCGACGGGAACCTGCGGGATACGTCGCCGGTTACCATTAGCAACCTGACACCGGGACCGCATCTTGTTCATGCGGAGATGGCGGGGTATGTACCCGGTCGAGCGACGGTGCAGTTGGTCGAGGGCGAGAAGGCCGCCGTGGAGCTTAATCTGGAGCAGGAAATGGGGTTGATCCTGGTGAAATCAATCCCTGACGGTGTGGACATTTCCGTGAATGGGGCGCATCGCGGCAGGACGCCGCTGCTTTTGACGGATTTGCCCCGCGGGAACTACAGGGTCAAAGCGTCCTCGATGGGGTACCAGGATCGCGAAATGGACCTGAAGGTTGAAGGGCGGACACCGCAGAAACTGATGGTGAGCTTGAATTCCGATTCCGCCCGATTGACGATTCAGTCCAAACCGGAAGGGGCGGCCGTTGTTATCGATGGGTTGTCAAGAGGTGTGACCCCTTGTGTCATTGAGCGGGAGCCGGCAGGGGAAAGGAAAATTGTTCTGAGTTTGGCGGATTATGCCTCCATGCAGTATACGGTGATGCTGCGTTCGGGAGATGACCAGAAAATCGATGCCGTCCTGGTTCCGATGCCGGCGTCGCTCTCGGTGGTTGGCGCTCCCGTGGGCGCAAGGGTTTATCTGGATGAGCAATGGCGGGGTCAGGTGCCGTTGACGCTGGCGACGATTTCCCCGGGGAGTTACTCCCTGCGGGTGGAAATGAACGGATATGAGACAGAGACCCGGGCCATTGAATTAAAGAACCGCGATGTTCGGAATGAGGAATTCAATCTGGTGCGGAATGTGGGAACGGTGGAGGTTGTGGCTGATCAGCCGGAAACGAGTATTTTTGTGGATGGGGAAGATAAAGGAGTGGTTCCTGTGCCGGGCGACAAGGCGGTGATAGATCCCTTGAAAATTGAACTTCCTGAGGGCAGTCATCAAGTGGAGTTAAGGAAGAAGGGATATTTCGCTGTCCGGAAAACGGTTAATATTGTCAAAGGCACGAGTGTAACCATAAAGGAGATCATGAAGCGAAACTTTGTGGAAGACACCGTGGTGCGCCTGAAGTCGTCCGAAGTGGTTTCGGGCGTGGCGAGTCGTAAGTTTCCCAATGGCGATATAGAACTTGAGACAAGACCGGGCATCTTCAGGACGGTAAAAGCCGAGGAGATTCTTTCTGTCGAACCCATAACCGGTGCCGGGCGGTAATAGGGGCAAGGTTGCGTTGGGTCCCATGATCGGCGCTGGCAGAAGTCTGTTCCGATTGTCCGGCAAGGACAAGGATGAGTGATTCTGTCATTGGGCGGGGTTTAACAGGCGGGCTCGCTCCTCGAGGGTTGCCAGTTCTTCCTTCAGTCGCACCCTTTCAGCGACGATTTCCGCCCGTTTCCAGTGAGTCAGGGAGGCTGCATAATCCGCATCCAGCTGGATGAGTCTTTTTTGGATGATTCCTGTCCGTTCATTCATGGCGACGAGTGTGGTGGCACGTTCGCGATTACGCTGTTCAAGGTTGACCTCGCCTTCAGCCCTGGTTATCTGGTCGGAGACATCAGTGTAGGGATAAAGGTTTTTAAATTGCCTCCAATGCTCAAGACGTTCGGAGGCTGGCTGTTTGGATTTGGACATATCCTCCAGCGACTTCGCCAGTGCCTCTTTGCCGGCATTAATCAGTTTGATGCGTTCAGCGTCCGCTTGCTGGCGCCGGTTCTGCTCGTCCAGCAGTTCCCGTGCTTTCCGCTGACGGACTTCGTCCTTGGTTTGCAGGAAGGCCCGCTCAACCCGCCCGGTTATAAAATCAATCGTTCCTTGATCGTAGAAATAGGTAACTCGCGCCCTGGCGGAGATGACTCCGGCGGGTTTCCCGAGTTTTTCAACAACGGTAGCGATGGTATCGCCCTTTTCGACGGTCGGGAAATCCTCTGCGGCCAGAAGAGGCATGACCAGGGTCAGGCACAGCAGACCTGACATAAAAGGAAGCGTCTTCATTGGGGTGGCCGCTTGCCAGGAACCGACTATCGTGCAGCCTTCTTGGCTTTTTTGGCTTCGCGCTTTTCCTTCATCGTTTTCGCAGGGGCTTTTTTGGTTTCTTTTTTGGTGTTGCGTTCCTTGGACATGATGACTCCTTGCGCTTGGTGTTTTGTTCTGATGGGTCACTGACTTACGGGTTCAACACTATCGTAATTTCCGAGGCGTGGCCATTTTTTTAAGGGGGCACGGCGTCGGTTTTGGTTGGTATGGCCGGCCTGTGACGGGTTGAGCAGCATTGACTTTTATGGGCGCATAGTCCATGAGTAGCCGAGCGGGGGCTAATGATGACCCCTTTTTAGACGAAAGACTGCCATGAAAGAGTTTACTGCCCTTGGGCTTACCCCCCCGATCCTGCGCGCCATCAAGGAGTTGGGTTTTGAAATACCGACTCCTGTTCAGGAGAAAGTGATTCCGACATTTCTGAACAGTTCCCGCGACATGATCGCCCTGGCACAGACGGGAACGGGCAAAACAGCTGCCTATGGCCTTCCGCTTCTTCAATTGACGGACCCGGCCCGGTCGGCCACGCAGGCGCTGATTCTTTGTCCAACGCGTGAGTTGTGTCTTCAAATCACCCGCGACTTGACGACGTATATGAAGCACCTGCGTGAAATCAGGGTGTTGGCCGTTTATGGGGGTTCATCCATTGGCGATCAGATCCGGGAGTTGCGTCATGGTGCCCACATTATTGTGGCCACACCCGGAAGGCTGCATGACATGCTCCGCCGCAAGAAGGCCGACTTGTCCAGTGTCGGCTGGGTTGTCCTGGATGAAGCCGATGAGATGATGAACATGGGATTCCAGGAGGAGATGGAAGCCATCCTCGGTGAGGTTCCGGACACCGCCCGGACGCTGTTGTTTTCCGCCACGATGCCGAGACAGGTTGCCGCCATGGCGGGGAAATACATGGAGAATCCCGAGGAGATCCTGCTGGGTAAGCGCAACGCAGGATCGGAGACCATCCGTCATGAATGTTACAAGGTCCATGCCAAGGACCGGTATGCAGCCTTGAAGCGGATCATTGATTCCATTCCGGATCTTTATGCGATTGTTTTCTGCCGGACGCGTGCGGAAACCCAGGAGGTGGCGAACCACCTGAACCGGGACGGCTATAATGCCGACGCGCTCCACGGCGACATGACACAGGATCAGCGGGGGCAGGTGATGGGTGAATTCCGGGCCAAAACCCTCCAGATCCTTGTGGCGACCGATGTGGCGGCGCGCGGACTGGACGTGAATGAACTGACCCATGTCATTCATTACAACCTGCCGGATGAGGCGGAACTGTATACGCATCGCAGCGGGCGTACAGGCCGGGCCGGCAAGGAAGGCACATCCGTTGTCCTGATTCATTTCCGTGAAGAGATGCGATTGCGTGTTATTGAGCGGATTCTCAAGAAGCCGTTCATGCATAAACGCCTGCCGTCCGGGCGGGATGTGTGCGAGGTCCGGCTGGCAGGACTTCTGGAAGAGGTGAAGAAGATTGACCCGTCCGATGGCCGCCTGGAGCCCTTTATGCCAGGCATCCATAAGCATCTTGAGGAGATGTCGCGCGATGACGTGATCAAACGATTTGTGCTGCGGGATTTTGACCGGCTGTTGACGTATTACAAGGATGCGCCCGATCTGAATGCTTCAGCCTCGCATGGCGGACCGGGGATGGGGGGAGGGGATCGTCGTGACCGGGGTGGGGACAGGCGGGGTCGGCCTGAGTTCGTGCGTGACGGGCGTGGTTCGCGGGATTCCCAGGATTCGAATGCGGTCCAGTTGCGTATTAATCTGGGGCGCCGGAATTCACTGACGCCCCCGGATTTAATCGCCTTGATCAACCGGGCGACACCGGGTCCGATGCTCCGTGTCGGGCGCATACAAATTGCCGAGCACGCCAGTTTCTTCCAGATGGAGCGCCAGGATGCCATCCGGATTCTTCCTGCCCTGAACCGGATGTCCGTCGCCAATCGCGAGGTTCGCGTGGTGATGGAGGAATCACTGGATCAGCGCGGGAACAGCAACAGACCTGAGCGGCGTCGCAGCCGGTGAGCGAGAGGGTTGCAGGGGATGGGTGCGCCGGTGGGTGATCAGGTGGCGGTTAGCGGCAGCCATCATGCCCATGGCGAGAGCCCCCGTGATGCCGGCCATTTCAAATCCGCGGCATTGGGGATGGCGGACGGGTTCCCCCGACGCCCATGCGGATGAACTGCCGATAGAGATTGGAATAAACGCCGCGCTGGGCGAGCAGGTCGAGGTGCCGGCCTTTTTCAATGATCTTGCCGTGATCCATGACAAGGACAAGATCGGCATTACGGACAGTGCTGAGTCGGTGGGCAATGACGAAGCAGGTTCGTCCCTTGAGGAGGGTGGCGAGCGCCTTTTGAATCCGGACTTCGGTGAGGGTGTCGATCGAACTGGTGGCCTCGTCCAGGATCAGAATGCGGGGGTTGGCAAGGAGGGCGCGGACGAAGCAGACGAGTTGGCGCTGGCCCAGCGAGATGCCGATGCCGCGTTCGCCGACGTTGGTTTGGAGACCGCCGGGGAGGGCATCGAGTAAATCCAGGCAATCCAACCGGCGGGCGGCATTGCGGATGTCGTCGTCGGTCGCCGACGGGCGGCCGAGGCGGATGTTATCCATGACGGTTCCGGTAAAGAGGAAATTCTGCTGGTGAATGATGGCCATCTGGCGGTGGAGGGAATCGCCGCGGATGGAGCGGATGGGAACACCATCGATGAGGATGTCGCCGGCGGTGGGCAGGTGGAATTTGGCAATCAGATTGGCGAGTGTGCTTTTTCCGCTGGCGGTATGACCCACGAGGGCAACGGTTTGTCCGGGTTCGACCGCGAGGTTGAGATCGTGAAGGACGGGGCGGGCAGGGTCATAGCCGAACGTCAGGTGGCGGCATTCGATGCGACCCGCGATGGGTGGAAGGTCGCGCGCATCATCAGCGTCCTTCCATTCCGGCTGGGTATCCAGGAGGAGGAACACCCGTTCGGCGCCGGCCATGGCCATCATGGCGTTGTTATAGAGGTTGCCCAGTTGCCTGACCCCATTCAGGAAAATACCGGAGAGGAAAAGGAACTGGATCAGGATGCCAATGGACACCGGATGTGAGGATTCGAGGACAAGGAGACCGCCGGCGAAGATCAGGAGGGCGCTGATCAATTGGGAACTGAATTCCAGGAGCGGAAGGAAAACGGCGGAGGTCCTGGCCTGGGAAAGGAGAACACGGGAGTGATCGCGGGTCAGATCCAGGAAGAGTCCGGCGTTTACCGATTGCCGCGAGAACCCCTGGGTGATGCGGATGCCGTTGACCGACTCCGCCAGGGTGGCGGTGATGCGGCTGAAGCTTTCCTGGGAGGCACGGTTGGCATCGCTCAAGCGTGTCCGGAAGGTTCGGTTAAGGGACCAGATGATGGGTGCCATCAGGAGGACGACCATGGACAGGCGCCAATCGATCCACAGCATCATGACGGCGGCAACCAGGGCCTGCCCCCCCTGAACACAACCCACGAATAGGACGTCCTGTACGCCGGTGCGGACGGCGTCGACATCGGTGGCCATGCGATTGATGATGCGGCCGAGCTTCATGCGGTTAAAAAACAGCACGGGCATGGACAGGAGATGAGAGAAGAGTTGAAGGCGGAGATCATGGATGACATTTTCGCCGATCTGGAGGGCGAGTCGGGAGCGGTAGCAGAAGCTGACCTGAGTGAAGAGGGCAAGCAGGCCAAAGCCCAGTGCTCCTTTCAAGGTTCCGTTGATATCGCCGCGGCTGACCGGGCCGTTGATGATAGCGCCGATAGACCAGCCGAGCATGGGCAACTGGACGGCACGCAGGATGACCAGGAAGGTCAGCCAGTTGCGCATGGCGGGGTACAGCCGGAGATAACCCAGCAGGCGCCGGAGCAGGGCGAGGTCGAGAGGTTTCCTGACCAGTTCATTGCTGGTTTCCGTAAGTTGAGGCTTTGTGATGGAGAGTCCCGAGGGGAGGGGTTTACTCATGGACGCCTCCCGTTGGAGTTGAGGGGGGGCCGCGTGGTGCAGGGGCTTTGGATGAAAGCACCTTCAGGCTTTCATCATCCACCATTTGAAGTGCCGCGAGACGCTGATAGGGGCCGCGGGTGCGGATCAGCTCCTCGTGGGTCCCGGTTTGGATGAGGCGGCCATGGTCGAGGATCAGGATTTTATCCGCCTTTTGAAGCGTGCTGATGCGATGGGCGACAATAAAAGTGGTGCGGCCTTGCATGGCGCTATCCATGGCAGCCAGGATTTCGTGTTCGGTTTGCGAGTCGATGGCGGCGGTTGGATCATCGAGCATGAGGATGGAGGGATTCAAAAGAATGGCGCGGGCAATGGCGAGGCGCTGCCGCTGGCCGCCGGAGAGATCGGCGCCGCCCTCACGCAGGATGGTGTCGTATCCTTGTGGATACTCCATGATGAAGTTGTGTGCGCCGGCAATGCGAGCGGCTTCCCGGATCGCGCCGATGTCGGCGCCGGGATTGCCGAAAGCGATGTTGGCCGCGATGGTATTACTGAAGAGGAAACTTTCCTGAAAGACCATGGCGACACTGTGGCGCAGGTCATTGAGATCGATATCGGTGAGCTTGTGTCCGTCAATCCTGACGCAACCGTGCTGGGGGTCGTAGAACCTCGGGATAAGGCTGAGCAGAGTACTTTTTCCTGATCCGGCAGGACCGACCACGGCGATGCGCTGGCCAGCCTGGGCCTCGAAGGAAATATCCTGGAGCACCCGGAGATTGGATTCATAGCCGAAGGATACCTGTTCGAACGTCACCGCGCCGCGAACGGTGGGGAGGCGGATGGCATGGGGGGGACTTTGGATATCGACGGGGGCGTCCAGGACTTCAAATACCCGGCGGGCGGACGTCAGGCTTTCCTGTGCGCTGTTGGCGAGGTTCGCAATATTGGCGACCTGATCGGAGAATTGCTGCAGCAAGCCGGCAAAGACGACCAGGCCGGCGCCGAGAGGCAGGTCGCCGCGGATCGCCAGATAGCCGCCATAGGCCAGGAGGATCATCAGGTTGAGTTGCGTTGAAAAGCCGATCAGGGGCGTGTAGAAACTGGTCTTGTTGAGCATCCAGCGTTTCTGGTCGCGGACATTACGATTGGCCTCGGCGAATCGGGCGGTCAGCTCAGGTTCCCGCGCGAATCCCTTGACCACGTGAATGCCTTGAATGGTCTCCGAAAGGGCGAGGATGAGGGTATCCACCAGTTCGCGATTACGCTGGTACGCGGGGCGCATGCGGTTTGAAAATCGAGAGGTCAACAGCCAGATCAGTGGAGTGGTGCTGAGGCACAGGAGGGTCAGTTTGACGTGAATACTCAGCATGTAGCATAAGTAAAACGACAGCGAGAGCAGCATGATCAGGCTTTGCATGATGACGCCATCGATGAAGAGCCGGGTGGATTGGACGTCGCCGGTGACGCGATTGATGATCGAGCCGCTGGCATTATCATCGAAGAACCGGAAACTCAGGGACTGGAGTTTTTTGAAGACTTTTGACCGCAGGTAAACGACGATTTCCCCCTGCAGAAGGATGGCAAACTGGACGGAGAAGTTATAATTAAGCAGGGCGCGGAGGGTGGCGAAGCCAAGGATGGCCGCGGCAATGGAGGCGACGACGGCAGTGGGCGACCAGCCGGCAGGCGGGACAATCCCGAAAGGCCAGTGGGGGGGCGGTGCCGAGGGAAGGATCTGGTGCCGCAGGTAATCAATGCCCAGTCCGGTGAGCCCCAGTCCCAGCAGTCCGAGGATGAGCAAGACGATTTGCAGGCTCAATACCTTGATGCATCCAGACTTGAATTGCCATGCCAGCCGCAACAGGCGCCTGATCAGGACGCCGGTTGGCAGCAAGGTGTCGGGGGTATGGCGGCTGTCACCTAGCATGATGACTTATAGCCCCCATTTGCCCGGGTTGTCGTGTGAATGCCATGAGCGTGTCCTTGCGCTGTTCCTTAATCTGATGGGTATTTACTATAGACACTGTTGTTTTTGGATGCAATCGCTGTGAACTCCATCCCGTTTTCGATGGTAGGGTTATACCCCACTGCAAGTCCGGCCGCTTTCTCGTATTGTACGGGCGAATCAATAGGGAGACAAATGGCAAGGGCAGCCTTTCTGCTTGTGTCTGATAAAAAAGGAGATGCCGATGTTGTGGACAGTAGCAGTGGTTCTGATTGTGCTTTGGTTGCTTGGGTTGGTCAGCAGCAATACCATGGGTGGTTTTATCCATATTCTTCTGGTGATTGCCATTATTGTGGTCTTGGTCCGGGTTATACAGGGACATTGAATGGACGGCGGGTTGGGTATTTTGAAAAACGGCATCTATCAATGGAGGTTTGAAATGAGTTCACGAAAAACACTAGCCATTCTACTGATTACCATGGGCATCGTGGTGCTTGTTTATTCCGGCATCAGCATTCGGACCAGAGGCAAACCCGTTGATATTGGCCCCCTGCATCTGGAGACGACGGAGAGACACTTCATCCCGCCGGTGGCCGGGGCGATTGCGCTTGTTGGCGGTCTTGTGTTGCTTGTTGCAGGAAGCAGGAAGGAATGAACATGCATACTCCCGTTGATAAAACCGTTCCACACAGCCGATGTGAACAATGAAAACCAACCGTGAGGTTGCCCAATGGGCGCGCCGATATGAGGATGCGCTGCGCTTGCATCTTACGCAAGGACAGGGAGTGAATCTGGAGTCCGCCGCACGATTGGGGCAGGCGGCGGTTGTCATGGGGCTGGAGACGCTTGATTTGGCCCAGATTCACAAGAAAGCGTTGGGGAATGTGGCGCTGCCGGAAGGGACGTCTCGTGACAGGCAAAGGATGATTGACCAGGCGAAGCGGTTCTTTACGGAGACCATTGTTCCCATTGAGAAGACTCACAATGCGGCTATCAAGGATGTGGTTCGAGTCAATCAACTGGCCAAAATGCTGCATCGACGCACGGTTGAGTCATCGGTCTCCAGTCAGCATTTAAAGCGTGGAATTGCGCGTCGACAGGCGGCGGAAGTGGCGCTCAGGAAAAGCGGTAAGCACCATATCCGGCTGTTGCAGGAATCTGGAAGACTGAAAAAAAGTCTACGTGACAAGACCCGCAAGATCCTGTCGGATCAGGAAACCAAACGGCGGATGACAAGTCGCAAGTTGTATAATGAAATTGCACAAAGTCTCCTGGCGATTAATATCAGGCTGTTGGCGGTCAACCGATTAACCCGGTCCAACTCGGAACGATTCAAGAAAGAGATTGCAGAGACGCAGTCACTGGTGAATGATTCGGCTAAAAGGATTAACCGGCTTGCCAATGAATTCATCAACCAGCATTAGGCTCGCCGCTAGCGCGATGGCGAAGCGGTATCAGTCGGCGTTGCGGCGTTATGTTGCGCAAGGTCATGCCGCCACGGGTCATGCCGCCCTGAACCTTGGCCGGCAGGCGGTGGCCATGGGGCTGGAGACGCTCGATTTGGCTTTGATTCATGAACAGGCGTTGGTTGTCCAGGTGCTGTCAATGGAGCCCTCTCCTGCGCGCGACGAGGTTGTCAGTCGGTCAAGGATGTTTTTTGCCGAGGCCATTGTTCCGCTGGAGGAAACGCATCGTTTGGCATTGGAGGCCAATGTTCACCTGAGTCGGCTGAATGTGGGATTGAGCCGGCGCACGCAGGATCTGGTTGTTTCCAATCGACGGTTAAAAAAAGAGATTCGCCGGCGTGAGATGGCGGAGGAAACCCTGCGGAAAAGCGAACAGAACACGCAGCGGTTGTTGGAACGATCACGGCTTCTTCATGAGGAGTTGCGGTGTCTTTCGCGGCGGGTTTTGCTGGTGCAGGAGGAGGAGCGGAAACGGATCAGCCGCGAGTTGCATGATGTGATTGCCCAGATGCTCACGGGCATCAATGTCCGGCTGGCAACGTTGAAAAAGGCATCGGCGCAAAACAGCAGTGGCATGAGCCGGCAGATATCACGAACGCAACGGCTCATCGAGAAATCGGTGGATAATGTTCATCGATTTGCCCGTGAATTAAGGCCGGCGGTATTGGACGATTTGGGGTTGATTCCCGCCTTGCATGCGTTCCTGAAAAGCTACGGCAAGGACAAGGGTATTCATGTGAGTTTGACGGCGTGTGCCGAGGTGGAGGCCCTGAGTGCCGCCAAGCGCGTGGCGCTTTACCGGGTCGCCCACGAGGCGCTGACCAACGTGGCCCGTCATGCGAGGGCTGAACGGGTGAAAGTGACCATTAGGAAATTGCCGACGGTTGTTTGCATGGACATCAGCGACAATGGGAGAGGGTTTGATGTGGAGCATGCGCTGATGACCACTCGATGCAGGCGGTTGGGGCTTCTGGGGATGAGGGAAAGGGTGGAAATGCTTGGCGGCAAGTTTGCCGTTGAGTCTGCACCCGGGAAAGGCACGACGATACATGCGCAAATTCCGTTTAGCAGCGGAACCAAGGGGAGTGCTTGATCATGAAGAACGCCAGAATAAAAACGGAATCCATCCCTGCTCCGCCGGTGGCTAAAAAACGGATTTCCGTTTTTTTGGCCGAAGACCACCTGGTTGTCCGGGAGGGATTGAAGAAGCTGCTTGAGTCTGAGGCGGACATGGAGGTTATTGGAGACGCGAGTGATGGCCGCCAAGCCGTCGCCTTGATTCATAAGCTTCGTCCGGATGTGATTGTGATGGATATTGCCATGCCATTGCTCAACGGGATGGAGGCTACCCGCCAGATTATCCAATCCATGCCCGACGCGAAGATCCTCGTTCTTTCGGCTCATAGCGATGATGCCTATATTGAGCGGATGACGTCGTTAGGGGCGATGGGATACCTTCTCAAGCAAACGTCGGCGCATTTCCTGGCGGAGGCCGTGCGGGAAGTCATGCGAGGAAACACCTTTTTCAGTCCCTCCGTGGCCAAGAAGCTTGGGCAGCAGAAGCGGAAAGCCATTGACCGGAAGGGGGCGAAGAAGGCGGCGGTCATGAGCTTGAGTTCGCGCGAGTTAGAAGTCCTGCAACTGATTGCCGAGGGGAACGCCAACAAGCAAATCGCGTCCGAGCTTGGCATTAGTATCAAGACCGTCGAGAAGCACCGGGACCATCTCATGCAGAAACTCGACATCCATGATACGGCGGGGCTTACCCGGTATGCCATCACGACAGGGGTTGTCGAATGTGACGTTCAGTTGACTATCATTTAGCGTCCTGCAGCCGGGTGATGATCTTGAAGAGTTGGAAGTTCACTTCAACCCCGCTGATGGCGAACGTCCGGCTGTTTTTGTGATGCGCGATGCGCTGTGTTTTCCAGGGAGTGGAAGTCCAGACCCTGACGGTTTCCGGGATTGCTCCCAGGTAAATCCCCAGAGCATCGCCGGTCGACGTCAGGAAATACACATCGTGGTCCTTCCCGGCGCCTTCCTGAACCAGGGTTGTGGCGTGCCGGATGATGGCAGCGTCCCTGGTGCTCCAGAGGCGCTCTCCATTGATCACATTTTTCCCGTAGGCCAGCGCGAGAGGTGTGCCCCACCGGAAATGATCGGAAATGACGATATCATCCGCATGGATGTGTTGCGCGACCTGGGTCAATTCCCTGCTGATACCCTCATGATCGGGAGCGAGCCATGCGTCCTTGCACAATCGAACGTTGGAGACGAGTATCCCTGCCAATAGGGCGGCCGCCAGCCATTTGAATCGTCGCTGGCGCCAGACGGCCATGAGGGTTGTTCCCGCGAGGAGGGCGAACAGGGGCACGGCATAAACCAGATATCGTTTCAGCGCCCATGGGTAAAGGTCCGCGGCATGTTTGTGGCGGAGAATGATCAACAGGGCAGCGCAGAGGAAGAGAGCCCAGTAGGTGGCTGTTGTGGGGCGCCTGAATATCAGCCAGCATCCCGGGGCGGCAATGGCGATCAATAGCCAGCCTGTATAAGAGGAGAGCGCCAGGAGATTGTGGCAAAATTCCTTCCAAGGGGCGGCAGAGCATTGCTCGGCGGTCACAAAGCCGACGGCGCCGACGCCGAGAAGGATTAGATCCAGGCGGATGTTTGCCCGTGTGCGCCCTGCGCAGAGCAGATCCAGGGCGAGAACGCCCCCCAACAGCAGCAGGACGCCGCCGTGCAGGGACGTCATGATGTGATTTAATTTGGCAAGGGAATCCGGCGAGACATATTCATAATAGGCGATGCCCAGCAGCAGGCCGATCATGAGGGCGGCATGATCGTGCAGGGTGCGGCGTCGATCATCGCTCCTGAGATCCATGCAGGCGACGATCAGGATCAGCCATGCACCGAACAGTTCAAAACTGATGCGATTGACGGCGGCCAGGAACAGAAGCGCGCCCCCCAGCCATCGACGGAGGGCGGTGGGCCTTGCGAGTGACCAAAGGGCCATGAAGGCGCCGAGGAAGAACAGTTCGGTTATTTCCGAGGTCGGAGTGCGAAGGTGGTAGATCAGGATGGGTTGAAGGAGGAAGAGTAAGGGGGAGAGAAAGGGAATTACCGACGGCGAGTATGGGGGCGCGGGTGATGAGTTATCCACGGAGGGCACGGAATACACGGAATGGGGGAGGGGGAGGAAACTGAACATCAGGATGGCCAATGTCCCGACCAGCAGCGGCATGATCATCGCCATCGCCATGCCGCCAGTTTGATAAAGCACGGCGACCATGAGGGGAGTGATGGGGCAGAAATAGAAATTCAAGGCGCCGGTGGCGGTATCGACCGGTATCCCTGGAAACGCTTCGCGCAAGCCTGAGATTGTTCGGGAGAATAGACCTGTTTGATCCATGGCCAGCAGGGGGGCTGTGAGGCCGGGTGGGGGATGAGCAGTGCCTGTGCGGCCTATGCAGAGGCCCTGGTTCGTGATGACGCCGGGATCCCATCCGCCAACAATCCAATCGCTATGGAATGGAATCAAGCGGAGGAGGAGGACGAGGAGTGTCGCCAAGAGACAAACGAGTATTCCCGTTCCGAAGTGACGAAGGGCCGCGTTTGCCCTTTTTTTGTAATCGATCAGCACTCCAAGGCCGGTGATGATGCCGAGGATCGGTAGTAGCACAATCGGGTGAAATTGGTTACTCTCGGTCAGGAACAGGGATATGCAGAGGATCAATGCCGTTGAGATCATCAGGGCGGGTAGTGTGTTGATTCCGGCGGAGCGGTTTGATGGCGGGAGGTATCCTGTCCACGACCAGCCTGGCAGGATGAAAATGGAGGCCAGGAGCAGTGAGCTAGCGGTGATCGATGTCATAGTTGAACTGATGGAATAGTAGACAAGGTGAGATTGATCTGCAATACGGCAATGGGG
>CAZSSA010000016.1:0-30517 GCA_964609375.1 uncultured Verrucomicrobiota bacterium
AAAGTTACCATGGCGATAGTGGCGTTTTGTGCGGTTTCCGCATGGGCGGATTGTGGAACGTGTGGAAGTCGTGAGAAGGATGAAAAAGCAGGAGCAGCATGTGGGGCGGGGGGGTGCGCCGTAAAAGCGAAAACCTCTGCTGAAGCAGGCGGGGCCTGTGCTGCTGCAGCGGTGAAAAGCGGGGCTGTTGACACGGCAGGTGTGGCAGCCTTGTTGAAAGCGAAAACGCCGGTGGTGGTGCTGGATGCGCGAGCCGGGAAGTATGATGATGGGAAGCGTATACCCGGGGCAAAATCGCTGAATGCGAGTTCGGCTGACGATGAGGTGGCGAAATTGCTTCCGGACAAGAATGCACTGGTTGTGACTTACTGTGCCGGGTTGACTTGTCCGGCGAGTCACAAGCTGGCCGAGAAGCTGAAAAAATCGGGATATGTGAATGTATTGGAATATGCGGAAGGAATGGAGGGATGGCTAAAGGCGGGGAATGCCGTTGAGACAGCCAAGTGACATGCAGGAGGGTGTTCGCGAAGGGCTCTTAACGGTCGGAAAAACAGGGACGGTGCGCCGGGAATGGTGCGCCGTCCTTTTTTTTAAGCCATGCGGCCTTGACAGTCTATGGGGGTAGGGTATCCTCTGGAATCGAGACTGGGGTGCCCCGTGTGAGGGCTGAGATCATACCCGTTGAACCTGATCCGGATCATGCCGGCGAAGGGAATCAGAAGGGAAAAGCGCCCAGTAAGGGCGCTTTTTTTGTTGGAGGGGCGACGAAATGAAGTTGCGGTTGAATGGAAACGACTACGATTATCGTGGGGATGGCTCCCTTGGCGGACTTCTTGTGGAACTCAAGGCCAATCCTGACCATGTGGCCGTGATGGTCAATGGGTGCATCATTCCGAAGGCGGAACGCTGTGCATGTTGGCTGAAAGAGGGTGATGCGGTGGAGGTGCTGACGTTTATGGGTGGTGGGTGAGGGGTGGGGGATGGGGAATGGTTGATGGGGAATGGTTGATGGGGAATGGTTGATGGGGCATGGTTGATGGGGAGGGAGGGCAGGGGGGAGGGGGAAGAGACCTTAGACCAAGTATGAATGATGAAGTATGAATGGGGGAAGGTATGGAAGCGAAATTGACATTGGGCGGGGTGGAGTTTGGGTCACGGTTGCTGGTGGGGACCGGGAAGTTTTCTTCGGTTGCCGTGATGCTGGAGGCGATCCGTGCTTCCGGAGCGGAATTGGTGACGGTGGCATTGCGGCGATTTAATGCCGGGCGGCCGTCGGATGATTTGCTGGGACCGTTGATGAAACTGGGGGTGACGCTGGTGCCGAATACCTCGGGGGCCCGCAATGCGGGTGAAGCGGTGCGGGCGGCGATGCTGGGTCGTGAATTATCAGGCAGTAAATTTGTCAAAGTTGAGATTCACCCGAACCCACACCACCTGCTGCCGGACCCGATTGAGACGTATGAGGCTTGCCGAACGCTGGCGAAGGAAGGGTTTGTGGTGTTGCCGTACATGCCTGCCGACCCCGTGTTGGCGAAGCGGTTGGAGGATGTGGGATGCGCGGCGGTGATGCCGTTGGGATCGGCGATCGGGACGGGGCATGGCATAGCGACAGCGGAGATGATCCGGTTGATCATCGAGGATAGCCTTGTGCCGGTGATTGTGGATGCGGGATTGCGTGCTCCCTCGGAAGCGGCGGCGGCGATGGAGATGGGGTGTGGGGCTGTGCTGGTCAATAGCGCGATTGCGGCGGCGGGGAATCCTGCGGCCATGGCGTCGGCTTTTGCGGCGGCGGTGAAGGCGGGATATGCGGCACGGGAGGCAGGATTGATGACCCGTCATCAGGCGGCAGTTGCTACGAGTCCGTTGACGGAGTTTTTAGGGTGAGCGGTGGTGGAGAGGGTTCAGCGTTCAGGGTTCAGGCAATGACAGAGAGTGTGAATAATTTTATTCCGGAGTGGCTGGATCCGGGGCCTTGGCTGGAGATGGGGCATGGGGCGACGGCATCGGATGTCCGTTCGGCCCTGGAGGCTGTGACGACATCGGAGCGTGAACTGGCGGCATTGATTTCGCCGGCAGCGGGTGAATTCCTGGAGCCCATGGCGCAGCGGGCGGCGGGGTTGACCCGAACCCATTTCGGACGGACGATCTCCCTGTATGCACCGCTTTATTTATCGGACTACTGTTCGGGCGGATGTGTCTATTGTGGATTTGCGTCGGATCGTCCACAGGCGCGGCATCGATTGGAGCCTGCCGATTATGTGGCGGAAATGGCGGCCATCAATGCCTTGGGATTCGAGGAGATATTGCTGCTCACCGGGGAACGAACCCCGAGAGCCGATTATGACTACCTGCGCACGGCGGTGGGCGAGGCCGCGAAGCGATTTGCCGCCGTGACGGTTGAGGCATTTCCAATGTCGGCAGAGGAATATCGGGGATTGGCCGCGGCAGGATGTGTGGGGGTGACGCTGTACCAGGAAACGTATGACCCGGTGGCGTATGAGCGGTTGCACCGGTGGGGCCCCAAACGTGATTATTCGGCACGGCTTGATGCGCCGGATCGTGTGTTGTCCGGTGGCATGCGGCAGGCCGGGTTGGGCGCGTTGCTGGGGATTGGCGATCCGTCGTTCGATATGATCAGTCTATACCGGCATGTGAAGCAGTTGCGGCGTCGATATTGGCAGGCGGGGGTGACGGTTTCCTTTCCGCGGGTTTGTGCCCAGGAAGGTGGATACGAACCGGCGTTTCCTGTCTCGGAGCGATATCTGGCGCAGATTATTTTTGCATTCCGGATTTGCTTGCCGGATGTGCCGCTGGTGATTTCGACCCGTGAGCAGGCGCGGTTCCGTGATGGGATTGCCGGGGTGGGGATATCGAAGATGAGTGCGGGAAGCAGGACGACGGTGGGGGGGTATAGTGCACAGAGTGAATCGCCGGACGGACAGTTCCATGTCAGCGATCCGCGCGGTGTGGAAGAGGTATGCGCGGTGTTGAGGGCAAAAGGGCTTGAGCCGGTGTTTAAGAACTGGGACAAGGCTTATCGGGAGGGGGGGGGTAGGGGGGAGGGTTCGGGGTTCAGGGTTCGGGATGATGATGGCCGAAGGGTGTGGACATCAGGTTGAAAGGAATGAGCGGCCTCGGGGGACTGGGTCGATTTTGAAGTAGGTGGCCAGAGTTTGGGCCAAGTCATAGAAACCATCACGAATCCCCAAATTGCGTCCATGCAATCCTGGTCCGTAGGCAAGAAGGGGCACAAACTCGCGGGTATGATCTGTTCCCTTGAACGTGGGGTCATTACCGTGGTCGGCGGTCACCAGCAGGAGGTCCTCAGGGCCAAGGAGGGCGAGAAGGTCTCCAATAAAGCGATCCGCTTCTTGCAGGGCACGTGCGTAGCCCTGGGCGTCACGGCGGTGGCCGTAGAGCATGTCGAAATCAATCAGGTTGGCGAAGCAGAAGCAGGGTCCCGGGCGGCGGGCAATTTCCAGAACGGCCGTGATGGCGTCACGGCTATTTTCGACATGGAACGACTCGGATATGCCGCTGCCAGCGAAGATGTCGTCGAGTTTACCGACGGTGATGACCGGGAGGCCATCCGCATGCAGGCGATCGAGGATGGTGGGTTCGGGGAGGGGGAAGGAGAAGTCGCGGCGGTTTTCGGTGCGGCGGAAGGCGCCGGGGGCCCCGAGGTAGGGGCGTGCGATGACGCGGCCGATGCGGAGGGGATTGCATAGTTCGCGGGCGACACGGCAGGCGGCGTAGAGTTCATCCAGAGGGATGATGGTTTCATGGGCGGCGATCTGGAAGACGGAGTCGGCGCTGGTGTAGGCGATCCAGGCACCTTCCTGCATCTGGCGGGGCCCCAATTCATCAATGATGGCGATTCCGCTGGCGGCCTTGTTGCCGATGACGGGTCGGCCAGTGCGGCGCTCGAATTCGGCGATGAGTTCAGGGGGGAAGGAGGGGGGGCCGGGGGGGAAGAGATGGAAACCGGGCTTCATGAGGAGGCCAGCCATTTCCCAGTGTCCGGTCGTGGTGTCCTTACCTTGGGATCGTTCCTGCATGGCGCCGAAGGCGGCGGAAGGGTGTGCATGGGGGGGGACGCCCGGGATGAGGATTCCGTTGGGGAGAAGGGGGGGGATGTTGCCGAGGCCGAGGGATTGGAGGGTGGGGAGGGAGAAGGGAGGGAGGGGGGGGGAGGGGGAGATATGGGATATGAGATATGAGATATGAGAGTTAGGGGGGGGGGGGGGGGGGGAGGCGGCTTGGGCGGTGTGGGCGAGGGTGTTGGAGCCGACATCGCCATAATCGGCGGCATCGGGAGCGGCGCCGATCCCGACGGAGTCCAAAACAATGAGGAAGGCTTTCATAGAGAGGGGTGGAGGCTTGTTGTGTTATTGTGCGGTGGCGGCATGAGTGGTAGCCTAATAGAGGCTGCGGGGGTGAGCAAGGGGAATTGGGAGGTGGATATGAAGGCGGACGTAAAAAAAATGCCGGTGGCTGAATATTGGGAGAAAAGCCAGGATGGGATTATTCTGTGCCGTCTGTGTCCGCATCATTGCCGATTAAAGGAAGGGCAGACAGGGATTTGCAGGGTGCGGGCTGCGCAGGACGGGGAACTGAAGGCGCTGGGGTATGGGCTTGTTTCGGCGGCACACATTGATCCGATTGAGAAGAAGCCGTTGTATCATTTCTATCCCGGTGCGCCGGTTTATAGCATTGGGGGATGGGGGTGTAATTTCGGGTGTGGGTTTTGCCAGAACTGGACGATCTCGCAGCGGATGGAGTTTCATGGGGTTGTGCATACGCCGCGTGAATTGGTTGGCAAGACGATGGAGAGCGGTTGCCAACTGATCGCGTACACCTATAACGAGCCAATGGTTGGGTTTGAATTTGTTCGTGATTGCAGTCGCCTGGCCAGGGACAAAGGGTTGAAAAACATTCTGGTCACGAATGGGTACATTGAGCGTGAACCAGCGGAAGCGTTATTGCCTCTGGTGGATGCGCTCAATGTGGATGTTAAAAGCATGAGTGATGAGTTCTATCGGAAGCAGTGTCGAGGAACGCTGGCTCCGGTGCTGGAATTCTGTGCATTGGCGCATTCCATGGGGCGGCACGTGGAGATTACCAATCTGGTGATTCCGGGCCTGAACGATAGTGACCAGGAGTTTGAGCAGTTGGCTCAATGGGTCAACGCGGCGATGGGCGACAGGGTTCCCCTGCATTTGAGCGCGTATCATCCGGACTACAAGGTGGAATTACCGGCGACCTCGGCTTCAACGTTGATGCGGGCGGCGGGAATATGCCGGCGGTATTTAAAGTACGTGTATATCGGCAATCTGGCGCTGGGGGATAATAGGACGACTTGTCCGGGATGCGGAGAGACGCTGATAATCAGGGAGGGGTACAGGACGCGTTTGACCGGGATACGTGGGGGGGTATGTGCGAACTGTGGGCAGAGTGCGGATGTGGTGGTGTGAATCAGGAATCTGCCGATTCAGCGTGATGGCGAAGAGTTATAATTCCTCGTTTACCGGGACAGGGGCGGGAGTCGCCGTGTCGGTCTGCTTGCCTGTGCGCAGCAGATAGTTCTGGAATTCGGAGAAGATGATCCGGCCCTGGCGTCTGGCGTTGCCGGTTCCCATCTGGGTGCGGATGGCGTTGATATCTTCGATCGATCCTGGGGCTCGATCCAGAATGTGGGCAATGAGGTATGAATCATCGACGTGGATAATATCGGTCAATTCGCCCGGGTTGCGAGTCGCGAGTTCTTCAAAGACTTCCTGCTTGGAGAGGGCATCAGGGGCGCTGTAGGCGGTGAAATAGCCGCTGGTGGAGACATTCATGACTTGCTGACGGGCCAGGGCCATGAAGTTTTCCTTCGCCTGAATCCCTTTGGAGAAGAGTTGGTGCAGGTTTTTGGCCTTGGCGTGAGTGGCATCGGCGATGGCCTTGGCGCGGGCAGGGGCGACTACCGCGTTACGCACCACGTCAAAGGCGGGGATGTAGGGTTCAGTGTTGGTGGCGAGAGCGAGAACATAAACGCGATCCTTTACGGTGACGGCGTCACTGACATATTCATCGGGTGTCGGGCGCAACCGGAAAGCAGCGGTGACGAGATCCTTGCTATCATTGACACCTGGGAATTCAACGTAGGCGTCGAACAGGCTGGAAGTTTGCACGGCAAGGTTGAAATCCTTGGCGACCTTCTCAAACGGGGAGGCGGATCCATCGCGGCCGGGAGCCAGGGCGATGATCATATCGGTTGCTTTGTCGCGCGCCACCTGAGTGGCCTCTGTCCAGAGGAGTTGATTGGAAATGGCGCCGCGGACTTCTTCGATGGGGATGACGACCCGGGTTGAGTTGGTTCCATCGGTGGCTGCATTGGTGCCGGTCGTGGTGAATTCGTCTGTATGCGTATCGTAGTAATCGTCGATGGCATCCGTGGTTACCGACACGGTGGCCAGATGATTGGAGATGGGGAAGGAGACATAGCGGACGCCGACCTTGGCGGGCACTTCGAACTCGTTGGTATTGGCGGCATAATAGGCGCGCAGGTCTTCTTCGGAAGGTTCAACGTAGGCGCCGGTAACCGAGTTTGAGTCGATCGTGACATATTCGATGCTGAACCTGTCGGCGTAGCGGGATACAAGCCGCTGCATGGTGGAGGGGTCAACCCAAGCGGCTGCCGTGGTGATGTTATGGAGTTTTTGAAGCAGGATGCTTTCCTTGAGATAGTTCTCAAACTGAGCGGCTGATGCGTCCAAATTACCAAGGGTATTGCGCACGAACTGCTGATAGCGCGCCTTGCTGAAGGCTCCATTTTCCTGAAAATCGGGATTCCGGGTGATGACGGCAAGGACTTCATCGCGACTGGAAGTGAGGCCGAGTTTATCGGCGGTACGGAGGGCCGCGATTCGGCGCCAGGCTTCTTCGCGTAATTCCTTGTCGATTTCCGGAGTGAGGCGGAGCATGCGCCCGGTCATGAGGCACAATTCAATATACGTGTTGAAGCGGGCCTGACGGATTTCCGTGTCGGTGACGGGGATCCCGTCCAGTGAGCCGATTTGGCCTTGTTTCGTTGTGGTTTCGCAACCTCCCTGGGGGCTGAAGAATCCGACGAAGGTGACGATGACAATACCGCCGATGATCCACCAGACGACGCGGTTGCGAATCATTTTGTTGAATTTTGTGATCAGCATAAGTTCACGATCCTTTTTCGAATAACCGGGAATCAATACAAAATCGCGCCATGTATACTGGGTTCAGGTCGCTGTGTCAAATGTGCAGTCGGGGAGTGTCCGGCGGAGGGCCTGATCTGGCGGGTCGGATGGTTTGTGGGGTTACTGGCCGGGGGTGAAATACTGATCGTGCATGACGATGCACTTTTTGGGGCATACCTCGACACAATAGCCGCAGATAATGCAGGCGTAGGGATTCAAGGTCCAGGATTTGGGGTCCCGTTTGACCTCCAGAGCGTTGGCAGGGCAGCGTTTTTGGCAGGCGCCGCAGAAGATGCACTTTTCGATTTCGATATCAATGTGACCTCGCGTTCCGGTGGGTGGAGTGTGTTTTTCCGTTGGATAGCGCCGGGTATCCGGGGCCGAGGTGAGTTTGCTGAAGATACTGCCGATAAGATTAATCATGATTAGCGCTCCGTACAACTGATGCAAGGGTCGATGCAAATAGCGATGACTGGGACATCGGCTAGTTGGCAGCCGGTTAACATGTGAAGCAAGGGGGGAAGGTTGGCAAAGGTGGGGGTTCGGACGCGGAAGCGTTCGAGATTACGGGACCCGTTGCCCTTGATGTAGAAGTTCAATTCGCCGCGGGGTTGCTCGATCCGGGCGAGGACTTCGCCCGAGGGAGAGCCTTTGACCGGGGAGGCAATGGGGCCGGCGGGGATTTTGGCCAGGGCCTGGCGGACCAGAGTGGCGGAGGTGGCGAGTTCCTTGACGCGCACCATGGTGCGGGCGTAGCAGTCGCCTGCATGCTCGGTGACCATCTTGAAGTCCAGTTCGCCATAGGCGGCGTAACCGCTTTCGCGCAGATCCATGGTGACGCCGCTGGCGCGGGCCACTGGGCCAACGGCGCCGAGTTCATAGGCTTTGTCTTTCGGGAGGACCCCGACGCCGATAAGACGTTGCCTGACGCTGTAGTCATCCACGAGGGCAGGCAGGACGGAGGCCAGTTGGCGCTCAATTTCGTCCAGTTGCTTGAGAATATAATCCGCTTGATCCGGGGAGATGTCGCGCTTGACGCCGCCGATGGTGCAGACGCCAAGGATGACGCGACCGCCGGTGGTTTTCTCCATGATATCAAGCACGAGCTCACGAATCTGCCAGAGGCGCATGAACAGGTTCTCGAAGCCGAATGCATCGGCGAGGAGGCCGAGGATAAGAAGGTGACTGTGGATGCGGTGAACTTCGGCCCAGACGACGCGGAGATAGCGGGCGCGGGCGGGAACGGTGATGTTCATGAGGGACTCGATGCCCTGGCAGTAGTTCTGGGAGTGCATGAAGCTGCAGATTCCGCAGATGCGCTCAGCCAGATAGACATCCTGGACATAATCCTTTTTCTCGGCGATTTTTTCCAGTCCGCGATGGACGTAGCCAACGACGGGAAGGGCCTCGATGATTTTCTCATCCTCCATGACGAGCCGAAGCTGGAGCGGCTCGGGGAGGACAGGATGCTGGGGGCCAAACGGGATGGTATTGCGGCGGATCATTGTGCTGCCTCCCCGGCGCTGCCGGTGCGTGTGGTGTCGCGAACGTCCAGGCCGATGCCGATGTGGCCCTTGTTCAGGGGGGCGACCGGAGCGCCATCGGAGAGGATGAACCGGCCCTTGTAGTCAATGGCCAGGCCGGTGAACTCAATGCCGAACAGGTCCTTGATTTCGTTTTCGACAAGGACGGCGGCAAAAAAGAGATTTGAGATGCTCAGGAGTGCCGTGCCCCTTGGAAGGCGCAGGCGCAGATGTTTCAGGACGTACTGTTTGTCGAAATGGTAAAGGATGTCGTGAGCGTCGGTCAGATCGCAGCAGGTCATCGTGACAAAACGATACCCGTCCTGTTTGGCCTTCCATACCTCGACGGCCAGCTGGTCCATGGTTATTTCAGTTACATTGTCTAGCATGGGAATGCCTTTCTTTAAACGGATTCAATGGCGATTGGCGGAGGCGCCGGAATTCTGGTCACGTTGTGTTGGGAAGCGGAAACCGAGGTGATGGCGGCGGTCCGGCGTGACTCCAGAATAATGGCGGCCTGGACGATGCCGTCGATCATGGCTTCCGGCCTTGGGGGGCAACCGGGGACGAAGACGTCGACGGGGACGACCTTGTCGATGCCGCCGAGGACGTTATAGCCATCGGCGAAGATGCCCCCGGTGGAGGAGCAGACGCCGAAGGCGACGACGACCTTGGGGTCGGGCATCTGGTCGTAGACGTTCCGGAGGACGCGGGCGTTGCGGTGATTGACGGAGCCGGTGACGACAAGGACGTCGGCGTGTTTCGGGTTGCCGACATGGAGGATGCCGAAACGCTCGAGATCATAGATGGGGGTGAGGCAGGCGAGGAATTCGATGTCGCAGCCATTGCAACTGTTGCAGTTGAAGTGGACGACCCAGGGGGACTTGCTTAGTTTGGGAGTCAGTGACATGTGAATAATACCTCGCGGGTTAGAGATAGAGCCAGAGGACGTTTGTCAGCGCCAGGACAAGGGCGCCGGTCCACATGAACCGGAAGATCCAGATGGAGGTCAGACGGGCAAAGGCGTTGTCCACGACGGTCATCAGGAAGAAGGCGGCGAGCGCCAGAAGTCCACCGATGAGCAGGTTTGAAGCCCAGAACAGCATGACCAGGTAGAAGAGGAGGGCGATTTCGTAGAGGTGGGCGATTTCGATGATGGCGAGATAAGGGCCTGAATATTCGATGGTAAGCCCCTTGATGATTTCCTGATGGGCGTGATGGGAGGTGGCGATGTCGAACGGCGATTTTTGCAGTTTGATGGCGAGCACCACGAGCAGCGCGATAAACAGAAGGGGAAGTGTCTGCAGCATGGGCTGGTCCGCCGCGATGGGGGAGGCCAGCAAGAAGCTGCCGTTGGCGAGGTACATGCCGATCATCAGGAGAATCAGGATGGGCTCATAGGCGACCATCAGCATGATTTCGCGTTGGCTGCCGATGCGGCTGTAGGGGGATCGCACGCACATGCCGCCGAGGACCAGGGAGAGGGTTGAGAAGGCGAAGATGAACAGGAACATGAGGCTATCCTGGCCGAGGACCAGCAGGATCAGCGCCAGGATCATGAACGCCAGATGCAAGAAGGCGTATACGACCTGAATGCGGTTGACCACAATGGGTGCCTTGCGGAGGAGTTTGATGATGTCGTAGACGGGTTGGGCGACGGGCGGTCCAATGCGGCCTTGCATACGGGCGGTGATTTTCCGGTCAAGCCCGGCGATCAGGGCGCCAAAAAAGGGAGCCAGCAGGATCAGGGCGAGAATGTTGAAGTAGGGGTTTAGAAGTTCAGGGTTCAACGGGATCATTTGAAGACCACTCCGAATAGGGTGATGACAATCAAGGCAGCGACCGGGTTACACACAGCAGTGATCCGGGCTTCCCCGAAAATAGGGGAGAGATAGTAGCTGTTCAGGAGCGCCATGCTGGGCTTATCGGCAATGCTGCGGAACATGAAGTCGCTTTCAGGGGTTGCCACATTTTCGCCGCAGAGGTAGGGGAGCCGCAAGTGACTCTTCTTGAAGAGGGCGGCTCCGATGACGATGGCCAGCAGAATGGTGCCCAGGACGACCAGTAGCGGCCAGGCGAGGAAGGCGTCAACCGAATCCAGAAGCGGGAGGGAGGAGAGGTCGCCATCCTTGCCGAAAACGGCGAGGCTGATGGGTTTGATGACAAACCGGTAGATTGGCATGGCGCCGAGGCAGGCGGCGAGCACCATGGCGCACATGGTGATGAGAACGCCGGCCATCCACCGGCTCACCTTTTCGATGGTGTAGGAGTGGTGGTACGAAGCGGTGGTAATGCGTCCGAGCCACTTTGCCCAGAAGAAGATGGTCAGCGCGCTTCCCGCGACCAGGAGCAGGAGGACGATTGGCGAGTGGACGGACGCCTCAATGGACATCCATTTGCCGATCAACATGCCGAAGGGGGGGACCATCATGGAGGCCATGCCGATAATGGCCACATTGGTGGTGAGGGGCATTTTAAACAGGATGCCACCCATATCCTCAATATGGCGGCTGCCGATGGTTTGCTCAATGGTGCCGACGCACAGGAAGAGGAGCGCCTTGGAGATGGCGTGGTAGATCAGGATCGTGAGGGCGGCGGCGAAGGCCAGCGGGGAATGGATGCCGGCGCAGGAGGCGATCAGTCCGAGGTTGGCGATGGTGGAATAGGCGAGCACTTTCTTGCCGTTGCTCTGACTGATGGCCATGGCGCTGGCGGCGGCGAAGGTGAAGGCGCCGGCAATGGCGACGATGGTGCCGAGCGGGGTTGAATCCATGGCCGGGGCGAAGCGCAGAATCAGATAGGAGCCTGCCTTCACCATTGTGCTTGAGTGCAGCAGTGCCGATACCGGGGTGGGGGCGACCATGGCGCCGAGCAGCCAGCTTTGAAAGGGTAACTGAGCCGATTTGGTCATGGTGGCGACAGCGATCAAGGCGAGCGGAAGGAGAGGGAGGAGAGATCCGCCGGCGATCATGGCGGAGATGGTGCCGTGCCCGCTGTGGTGTTCGGTCAGGAAGGCGGCGACCGCCAGACAGGTGCCGCCGAAAGCGTTAATCACGATGGCCCGTTTGGCGCTGGCCTTTGACTCCGCATTGCCCTCGTAGCCGATCAGGAAAAAGGAGCAAAGGGTTGTGCCTTCCCAGAAGATGGTGAGCCATTTCAGGTCATCGGTGAGGACGAGGCCGTTCATCAGGCCGAGGAAGGCAACCAGGAAAAAGTAAAACCGGCCCGGGGTCATGGCGGTTGGCGCGGCATGGTGCACATGCTTGTTCATGTAGCCAATGGAAAAAAGGGTGATCAGGCTGCCGACGATGGAGACGATCAGCACCATGACGAGAGATAGGGCATCAACGACGAATGCCGTCTCTTCCGGGGAGGCCTTCCCGCGGGTGAGGAAGGAGAAGATGGCGAGACCAAGCGGGATAATGGCGAAGGCAGCGACGAGCCGGCTGCGGATCTTGAAGCCGATGAGCAGGACCAGGATGGCCATGAGCGGTTCGATGAAGGAGCCGATCTGAGTAATGAAGGCCGGGAAGACCAGGTGGGCGGGGCCCTGGGTGGCGAGGAGTACGGCGGCTGTCATGGTAATGAGGGCGGAAGCGACCACGAGTGTATGGCGTAGCTTTTGCGGTAAGCCCAACGTCATGATAGCCCCGAAGCCAAGGGGCGCCATTATGAGAACGCCGACCAGCCATTCCTGTAAACCATGCATACGTTCATCACTCCTTGCTGATGTCAGGCAGAAAAAAGCCCACCACGTCCTTAATTGGAACGAAGGCGGGCATGCGAACCATTTCTGCTCGTCTTGAAAAAAACGGTCTATGGATATTAAAACAGGGTGGTGTAAGTCAAGTGGGGAATTTCAACTTTTTAAGAACGGGTGTCGGGAGTCCTGAGTGAGCCGTGAATCACGGTTTGGCAGCCTTGAGGAAGGTGGCGGTGTGCTGGAAGTTACCCTGCCAGGTGGTGTACATCACTCCGTCAAGTCCATGGATTCCGGCGGCGTCGTGCAGCCAGCCGGAAATAGCGCCGGGGTTGCCATCGTAGAAGCCGGCAAGAATCTGGTGATGGCCGCGGCGGGAGAAATGCTTAAGGGTATCCCTGCGGGTGTCGGTGTCCATCTGCCAGTTGATGATGGTGACATCGGGAGGGAGAGATTCCCATGAACCGTACCATGGGCCGTCGCCCTTTACCAGAAAGTAGGGGCCACGTTTGCGGGCATTGTGGTTGGGGTCGAACATATCGGACCACGTGTAGATGGGCTTGCCGGGGTCGGCCCTGCGGATGAGGGTGATGGAGCGATGGATACTTGAGGAGAGGATTTCAGCACTGGTGAGTTTGCGGGCGACACAGGCGGCGTCCCAGCCCTGGGTTCGGATTTCGTCGTACATCATCATGTATCCATCCGGGGAAAGGGCCTGGCGCACCTGATCCAACTGCCAGGCGAGTATTTCGTACAGATTGGGTTCGCTCATGCAGCAGGTGACCTGATCGGCGTAGATGATGGAAGGATGGTAATAGGAGGCGAGGAGGCGCTGGCCTTCCTTCAGGCGCCCGTCGGGCCGGATAGTGATGAAGGGGGAATCATGCCAGACGGTGTATTCGCCCGCGTAAGGATCCATCCCGAGTTTGGGGTCAACCACAGGGGATACATCGCGGCGTTCGGAGAAGACGATGGATCCATCGTCGCTGGTTAGCAACAGGGGGGTTCCCGGTCGGCGCAGGATATTGACAAAACCGGCGGGTTCAACTTGAACGTCGTCCATCCAGAGGATACCGGACTCGCCCGACCAGGTGCCGATGTAGAGGTTGACGGTTGAAGAGTCGAGGGTGTTGAAGACGATATGGATGCGTTTCCAGTCCTGATTGGGTTCGATGACAGGGGTGTGAAAGTTAAGGGAACGGTTCCTTTGATCCATGATGACCACCCGGGTATCTCCGGATGTCCAGTCTCTTGTCTTGATGGCGGCTGATACATGATAATAGCGGAAGGGATGAAGGCGAAGGGTTTGCCGAGCGCGTGCGTGGCGATGTTTGGGTTCATAGTTGGCGACATCCTGAAGACGGAGTGAGGATTTTCCCTGCATGAAAACGCTGGTATCCTGAAAAGCGATTTCGCCGGGGGAGTCGACTGACCAGCCGGCAGGGCTGTCTTTTTCGAATAATTCGAATCCCGGGTTAATGACAGGAGGGAAATCGGGCACGGGTTCCAGCCGGCTGTTTTTGACGATGAACGGGGCGTTTTGAACAGGGAGTCCCTCTGCCAGGTTCGGGTTGCGGCTGAGGAGGCTGTTGGAATAGCCGATGGGCATGATGCCGGCCACGAGTTCCAGTTTCAGGCGCCGGCAGGCATCGCGGAAGGCGCGGCAGTGGGCGAGGTAGGAGTCGGGAACATCATCCCAGCGCATAAATTTTGAGTCGGAGAGAAGGACGCCGGTGTAGCCTTCGGTGGCGATTCGTTCGAGAAGCGTGATGGAGTTGCTAAAGGCATTATCGGGCAAGAGATTGGTTTGGAGATAGAGCCACCGTTTTTGGGGAGCGGCAAAGGCCAAGGTGTGCGAGGAGAGAAAGATCACGGCGGCCAACGCGAAAAGGTGGGCAGTCCCTGACAAGGCCCGTTTTGTGCGTCCTGAGTTCATGACGACTCAATCATAATCATTTTTGAGTAAATGGGCCAATCAAATAACCTTTCGGGGGAGATGCGCCCCAGGGGGTTTGGGTGTTGAAGAGCGGACGCCTCGGAGAGGCGCCCCCTGCCGAATGCAAAATTCAGATGGACAGAAAAAACTTGCGTGCAAGCGGTTGGCGTTTATCATGCGGCCATGAAAACAAACAATAGTTTTATCGTGATGGGGTTGATTTGTGCTGTCATGCTGGCCGCTTCAAACCAGGCTGGCGCCGGGAATACCCTGGGATTCGGTGGTCGCTATCATCAGGACCATTCGACATTTGCGAAATTGCCTTATGCGGAAGGCGACCTTTCCTATGGCGTGATCTATGAAATACACGAGAAGGATACGAGTGTGTTGCAGTTGGGGTGTTCGATGACCCCGGAGTTTGATGACGCAACCAATAATATTGACTATGCCGTGACCCCGGAACTGAACCTGATGTTGAAGGATGGTGTTTTTCAGGCCGGCGTTGGCATTATGTCTTCGTATCTGAGCAAGTCAGAGGGGGATAGCGAGTGGATGGATCTCTACTGGCAGTTGCTTCTTGGGTTGAGGTTTGATCTCAGCAAGAAGTTGTCGGTGCAACTCAATGGTAGTTATGTGTTTGAGTCGTGGGGCGACCTGGGTGATTTTGATTTTGCGGATGTTGAAGGCGTGGCTTACATCGGCTACGCGTTTTGATTGGTGCCGGAGGGGTTGACGGGAGATGGTTCCAGGGCCATCTCCCTTTTTTTAATGGCGGATCGTGGAGCAGCGGTCATGATTAAGTCTGGCGACAGTAATGCGGCGTTGCGCGAGTTGGCGTCGGTATTGAGCCGGATGGATGGTGCTTCGGAAGTGTACGAGGTTTTGTACGCGCTGCTGACGGCGCGGGAACGCGACAAGATCGCGTTGCGATGGAAGTTGGTGGGGCTTCTGGAAGAGGGGGTATCCCAGCGAGCCATTGCGTCCGAATTGGGGATCAGTTTGTGCAAGATCACGCGTGGTTCCCATGAATTGAAATATGGGCCCGCAGGGTTCCGCAAGGCGATCCGGCGGGCGGTGAAGCAGAAAAGGCAGGGGTAAGGGAATGACGTTTGACCCGGTATCGCGAAAAGTTGATTTTCCGGCCTTGGAGCGGGAGATTCTGGAGTTCTGGAAGCAGGCGGACGTGTTCCAGCGGTCGTTGAAGCAACGGGAGGGGGCCCCGGAGTATGTGTTTTATGATGGGCCTCCGTTTGCCACCGGGCTTCCCCATTACGGACACCTGCTGGCGGGAACGATCAAGGATATTGTGCCCCGGTACCAGACGATGCGCGGGCATTATGTGAAGCGGCGTTTCGGTTGGGATTGCCATGGTCTGCCGGTGGAATATGAGGTTGAGCAGGACCTCAAGATCAGCGGCAAGCGGGACATTGAGAAGATGGGCGTTGATGTGTTCAACGAACGCTGTCGAAGTATTGTGTTACGATACACGAGGGAGTGGCGCGAGATTGTGACGCGCATGGGGCGCTGGGTTGATTTTGACCACGACTACAAGACGATGGACCCCGAATTCATGGAGTCCATCTGGTGGGTGTTTCAGGAGTTGTGGAAGAAGGGGTTGATTTACGAAGGGCATCGCATTGTGCCTTATTGCCCGCGCTGCACGACGCCACTGTCGAATTTTGAAACCAATCAGGGCTACGAGGATGTTCAGGATCCGGCCATCACGATCCGGTTCAAGGTGGAGGGGGCGGAGAACACGTATGTGCTGGCGTGGACGACCACCCCGTGGACCTTGCCTTCCAATATGGCGTTGGCGGTGGGGAAGGACATTACCTACGTCAAGATCAAGGATGGGGGGGATATTTACTATCTCGCCAAGGATCGGTTATCGGCCTACTACAAGAAAGATGCCGCCTTTGAGGTTATCGAAGAGGTGCCGGGTGCCAGTCTGGTCGGATGGCGCTATGAGCCGTTGTTCCCGTTCTTTGCCGGGCTGGGGGGGAAGGGGGCGTTCCGGGTTATTGCCGGTGATTTTGTTTCGACGGAAGATGGTGCAGGTATCGTTCATATGGCGCCGGGATTTGGTGAAGATGACTACCGGGTAGGGCTGGCGGAAGGGATTCCTGTGGTGTGTCCTGTGGATGAAGAAGGAAAGTTCACAGCGGATATTCCGGATTATGTGGGACGTGATGTCAAGGAGGCCGATGCCGACATCATCAGGCGCTTGAAGAAGGAAGGCAAACTGGTTCATCAGGGCGTCATCAATCACAGTTATCCCCATTGCTGGCGGTGTGATACGCCGCTGATTTACCGTGCGATTTCCGCGTGGTATGTGCGGGTGGAGCAGATTCGTGACCGGATTCTTGAGGCGAATAGCCAGACGACATGGATGCCCGCGCATTTGCGGGACGGGCGGTTTGGCAAGTGGCTGGCGCAGGCGCGGGATTGGAATATCTCGCGTAACCGGTACTGGGGTACGCCGCTTCCGATCTGGCGCAGTGAGGATGGCAAGGAAGTGGTCTGTGTGGGATCCCGGGAGGAATTGGAAAAGCTGTCGGGTTGCAAGGTGAATGACCTGCACAAGCACTTCATGGACAAGATTGAGATTCCTTCCAAGGAAGGGCGGGGGATGCTGAAGCGTATTCCCGAGGTGCTGGACTGCTGGTTTGAAAGTGGAGCCATGCCGTATGCACAGGCGCATTATCCCTTCGAGAACCGGAAGCAGTTCGAGACGCATTTCCCGGCGGACTTTATTGCCGAGGGGTTGGACCAGACGCGCGGATGGTTTTATACGCTGATGGTGCTGTCTACGGCGCTGTTTGACCGTCCGGCTTTCCGGAACGTGGTCGTCAACGGATTGGTTTTGGCTGAAGATGGCCGCAAGATGAGCAAGCGGCTCAAGAACTATCCCGATCCGGCCAAGCTGATAGAGACGTACGGGGCTGATGCGGTTCGGTTGTACATGATCAATTCTCCGGTGGTGCGTGCCGAAGATCTGCGCTTCTCGGAAGCGGGCGTGCAGGAGTTGATGCGCAACCTGTTGATTCCGCTGTGGAATGCGTATGGATTTTTTGTGACGTATGCCACGGTGGATGGGTGGACGCCGGCCAAGCGGACCGGTCGGGCGAGTACGAATTTGCTGGATCGCTGGATTCGCAGTTCAATGGAAAGTCTTTCCATGGGCGTCACGACAGCGATGGATGGGTATGACTTGCAGGCGTCGGTGCGGCCATTCGTCAGATTTATCGAGGATTTGACCAACTGGTATATCCGCCGGAGCCGGCGGCGTTTCTGGAAGTCCCAGAATGATGCTGACAAGGCGGATGCCTATGAGACGTTGCATTATGTGCTGTTGCAGTTATCGCAGATTGCGGCGCCGTTCATTCCGTTCATGAGCGATGCCATATACCGGAATCTGCGGACGGCGGACATGCCGGAGTCGGTGCATCTGTGCAATTTTCCGGCGGGGGATGCCACGCAACGGGATGTGGCCTTGGAGAGTCAGATGGCGGCGGTGATGACGGTGGTGACGCAGGGACGGACATTGCGCGCGGCCCATGATCTCAAGGTGCGTCAGCCGCTCCAGCGGATGCATGTGGCGTGCCGGAATGCGGAATTGCTGGCGGGGATCAAAGAGATCAAGGACATCATTCTTGATGAGTTGAACGTGAAGGAGGCGGAATTCCTGGCGCATGAATCGGCGTTTGCGACGGTGAAAGCCAAAGCCAATTTTGCGCGACTGGGGCCCCGGTTGGGGCCACTGGTCAAGAAGGCGGCGGGGGCTATGGCGGCGTTGACGAGCGAGCAGGTGGAATCATTGGCCTGTGGCGAGGCGTTGACGGTGGAGATTGCCGGTCAGAAGGTTGAATTGACGGCGGAAGATGTTTTGATCGAGCATTTGCCACACGAAGGGAGTGTGGTGGGTGCGGAAGGCGGGATTGTTGTCGCGCTTGATAAGACCATGACACCCGAGTTGATCGAGGAAGGGTTGGCCCGTGAGTTCGTCAGCAAGTTGCAGAACATGCGCAAGACGGCTGATTTGGAAGTGACGCAGCGGATTCATGTCCGGTTTGTGGGTGATGACGCGGTGCGGGCAGCGGTGGCGAGATATCAGGAGTATATTACGACGGAGACGTTGAGTCTGAGTTGTGAGCCGGTGGTCGAGAAGCCGGACGGCGCCACGGAGTGGGACATGAACGGTCATGCCTGTGCGATCGGTTTTGTTCCGGCCGTCTGATCTCGTGTCCGGTGAGTTGTGTTTTTCAAGCCACAAGGATTGCGGTTACACTTCCAGATTGCCGGAGACAAAGACGACATCGTGCTTTCGGGAGATCAGATTGGCGGCGATGCGGCCTGATTCGTATATGGTGGGGAGCCCGCTGCCGGGGTGAGTACCACCACCGACGAGGTAGCACCTGTCGAGCTCCTCAAACTGGTTGCGCGGGCGCCAGATGATCATCTGCCCCATGTTGTGCGCCAGGTTGAATGTGGCGCCAGCGTAACAGTTATAAGTATCCTGCCAGTCCACCGGCGTGATGACCTTCTCCGTGACAATATGCCGGCGAATGTCTTTCATGCCGCCTCGTGACTCCATCTTTGAGAGGACATTCTCGCGGAAGGCGGCCGTTTCCCTTGACCAGTCGGGGACGCCACGCAGGTTGGGTGCCGGCACAAGCACGTAAAGGGCCGAGTGACCTTCAGGCGCGACGGTCTTGTCGGTAACCGCAGAATTGCGGATGTAGAATGAAATATCGTCACTAAGGCGATCACCCTTGAATATGGCATCCACGTTTGACCTGTAATTCTCCGCAAAGAAGATGGTGTGATGCGGCATGGGGTATACCTTGTCCAGTCCAAGGTACAGCATGAACGTTGAGCAAGAGTATTTCGTTTTCTTCATTCTCTCAGGCGTATACTTGCGCAGGACGCCCGGATCAAAAAGGTGAGTGGCGGCGTAGCCAAAGTCCGCATTCAGCACCACTTCATCCGCCTCTATCTTCTCGCCATCCTCCATCTCGACGCCAACGGCAGTCCGCCCCTTAACCAGCACCTTTTTCACGGGTCGGTTGCAATGCACCACCGCTCCATTGCGCGATGCCACATCCGCCATTGCCTCGGAAATACGGCTCAAGCCGCCCGTCACGTGGAAAATGCCGTAGGCATGCTCGATGTAGGGAATCATCGCAAAGAGCCCCGGGCACTCCCACGGCGACATGCCGAGGTATTTTGACTGGAACGTAAATGAAAGGGCGAGTTTCTCGTCGCCGTAGACATGGTACATGATGTCGTAAAGCGACTTGCCAAGCGCCAGTGAAGGAATGGCTTTGATGAGATCCCGGTGCAGCATGGTGGATGCTTTGTGGTAGGATTTTTGAAGGCATGGAAACAACCTTTTGAATCTCTGTTTTTCCTGTTTGAAGAAACGGTCGTATTCATGACCGTGTCCCGGGAAACACTCCGCGATCGCCGCCTTCATCCGTTCGTGGTCAGTGCTGGCGTCCAAATGCCTGTCAGCAAAGGCCAGGCGGTACATTGGATCCAGACGCGGCGTTTCAAGTTCGGCGCCAGTGCTGGTGCCGGATTCGCTGAACACCTCATCGAGCACATCCTTCAGCATTAGGAATGTCGGCCCGGTATCGAAGGTGTAAGGCCCCAGTTGCAGGGCCGCATTGCGCCCCCCGACCCGCGCCTTGGCTTCCAACACGGTGACCTTGAATCCCCGGTGCGCCAGGATCATGGCGCATGTCAATCCTCCGGGCCCGGCACCAACGATGACGATATGCTTTTGTTCGGCCTTACTCATCAGAATCCTCCTTAGCCAGTACTCGCTGGAATTCAATAATTCTTGGTTTCATGTCCTGAATCAAGTTGGCCTCCGGTTTGCAGCGGAGGACCATTCCGTCAAGATACATCATGCTTTTAATGATGGGAAACATACCCTTTTCAAAAACCATTCCGCTGTTCACCGCCAGTTTGATGGATTGCATCATTTGCCGTGTCAGGCTCACTTCGGATACGGATTTTCCCTGGAACCCGGCATAGAGTTCAAAAAACTTGTTCTCGAATTGCTTGAACGGCCGCCCGTCAATGCCGATCTCGGCCATCTCATTGAGTCTTGTTGCGCATGAAGCATAATCATACTCGCACAGGGCCATGAAGAACTGGAACAGTCCCCTTCGTATTCGTTTTCCGACCCGGCTGATGGCGCCCGTGTCCAGGAAGCACAGTGTTCCGTCGGGTTTCAGGATAATATTGCCGGGGTGGATATCCCCATGGAAAACACCTGGTCCGAAAAGGAACAGCCCGTGAATACTGAAGAGGTTCAGCAACGTGTCATAGTCCAGCCTGCCAGCCTCGAGCAGACGGTCAAAAGTGGTTCCTTCGACGAACTCGCTGACCAGCACGCTTTCACCTGACAATTCAGAATATGCATGGGCGAAACTGAGCAAGCTGAGGTCATAGTGCCCACGGTATGTATCCGCGATCCGGGTGAGGACGGCCTGTCCTTCGATCTCGTTGCGCAAATCCAGTTCACTGAGCGTATATTCCTCGATGTGTGCCAGGACGCCCATGGGGTCAAATACCTTTTGCAGTTTGGGATAGAAGAAAAGGACAACGCGCATCAGCCGCCTGAGGGACTCCAGATCATGAAGGAACGTAGGCTTGAAATCCTCCTTTACGATTTTTACCGCCAGTGGGGTGCCATCCACATGCCTTGCACGATGGACCTGCCCGATGGAGGCCGAGGCAACCGGCGTATTCTGGAATTCCCTGACGGTGTCGAACCAGTCCGGCTTCACCCTCTTTTGCAGCAGTGGCATGATATTCTCCGGTGCCACGGACTCAGCCTGCCCGAAGAGTTTAGACAAATGCCGGCAAACCGATTCGTCGAGAAAATCGACCCTCAGGGCATAGTGCTGGGCAATTTTAACGGCCAGCAACCCCTGGCTCTGTATCCAGGCCAGATCCGGGATCGAGTTCCCGTGTATCTGTTTCAGCAACCGTAAAAAAGCCCATGCATTCATTTTGGCGGGTATTCCAATTTCACCGCAATAGTCAAGTCGTTCGTCCCTGCTTCAAAGACTGACCTGTTGAACCTTGGCGGTCCCAGCCGGCTTTCCTGGGGCAAGAATAAAGCGTACCCTTCTGCCGGCCTTCCAAGACTCCTTGAGTCCATCTTTCCGTTACCATTCTCGTCATGGCAGACGGACAACGCGTATTTGCCGGGCGGCAGATTGGTAAACGTTACCGTCAAGCCCGCGACAGCCGCTTTCATGATCCGGCTCTGCATTGCACTTTCATGTTCGGACGGAAAGCCGCCGGCTGAAGAGAACAAGGAAACAAGGCACAATCCCTGATCATGGCGAAACCCTGTTATGTTTACGGATAGATCCGCCGCCAATATCACGGTGGCAGTGAACAGCCATAAAGCCACACAGAAAGCAGACGGGCTTACATGCATGGTGCACTTTATGACTCTGTTACGCTTTTCACCAGCCTTTTTGATGCACAACGGCAAAACCCTCCCCTATGGTTTTACCCGGCAGCCGGCGGGGGAGTTGTAGCGTGCGCCAATATCGGCAAGCTGCTTGATGTGCTGTGGATCGGTGATGTTGAGTTCCAGCCGGGTTGAGACCGTTTGCACGGTTGCCAGTGCTTCGCCAAAATGTTTTTCGGCATCGAGTTTGCACCGGGTCAGGCGCGCGATGATGGCGGCGGCCTCCTGTGGAGTGGCTCCGGCGCCGCTTCCGAGCAAGAGGGAACCATCCATAATGGCATCAAGGGTGGCGGTGCTGCCGGCGATGCTGGCGATCAGGGGGCTGTCCAGATCCTGCACGAGCGTACACCGCAACATCAGCGTCTTCAGCAGAAGCAGTTTTGCTGATTTTTCATAAGCCTGTCGGGCGTTTGCAAAACGCGCCTTGGCCAAGGGGGCGGTTTCCGGAAGACCATCGGCCCGTTCGAGCGTGACCTGCGACATGGAGGCCAGCCAATCGGCGATCCAGGCATCCATCATGACATAGAGTTGACCGAGGAATTCAGCCATACGGCGGTTTCGCTCGATCCGGGAGATATCGGCGAAATCGCGCGGCAAACGAGGCTCGGCGAGAAAAGCGCGAATGGCAGGGGCGGCAATGCCGACCTTGACGGTTGAGCCGTCGGCCAGGGTGGCGGAACAGGCGGTGATGGCGAGGAGGCGGCCGGCATCGTCCACGATGGGGCCTCCGGAATTGCCGCGTGCGACATCGGCATCGAAGTGGAGGATCTCGGTGCCCCGGTCGAATGTGCGCCGGATGACAGAACCGTTGGCGAGTTTCCAGGGGTTGTTTCCGGGATGACCGACGATGTGGAGGGCGGTGCCGCGTGACGGGTCGGGGTTGGTTTTCGCGGAGAGGAAGGGGAAGGGGCCTCCAGTAATGTTGATCAGGGCGAGATCATGGGTGGCGGAGGCGGCGGTGATGTTAGTGACAGTGTAGATGTGTCCATCGATTGTTTGCACGGAGACACAAGGGACACCGGCGATGAGGTGGTGGCTGGTCAGGATATCGCCACTGGGGGAAATGAGAACACCGGCTCCCTGCCAGTAGGGAGTGATGATTCTGACGCAGGCGGCATGGGCATTCTTGATGGCGGCTGGCGCGCTGCGGATTTGGCGGAGAGAGAGTTTGGTTGACGGCCTCTCGATGTCGGGGGTTCGTGTGAGCAGGAATTCCCGTTCGATGATGGTGTGGGGAGAATCAGGTGGTGATCGTGAGGGTGTGTGAGTGGCGACAGGGGAGGGGGGGAAAAGTGTTGTCAAGTCGCGCTGAAGGTCAAGGATAGACGGATCGGCGGCGAAGGAGGGCGGGGGGGATAGGAGGAGGCAGAAAGAGAGTCGTGCCATCAGCGAGAAGGTTTTGAGGGTCGCCGATGCGTTGTCGGGTCGGTGGGAAATGCGGCTCACCACAGGTTCGCCCTCCATGGGGGGGCGGGATGTCGCAAGATGTTTGGCAGGCGACTGCATGGGTGGTAGTATAACACAAAACCATGGATACAGAGAAAAAAAGACCGGAAGAAGAAGCACCCCTCCCCCTGGCCCTCTCCCCCTCCACCTTCGCCGAGGCTACGGCGGACAAGAAGGGGCGAGGGAAAAGAGAAGCGTTGGAAACCAAGCAGCGGTTGCCGCCGTGGATCCGTGTGCGGATTTCCGGTAACCGGACGTTTGATGCGGTTCACGATTTGCTCAACGAGTGCAACTTGAATACGGTGTGTTCAGGTGCACATTGTCCAAACAAGCACGAGTGTTTCAGTCGGGGAACGGCTACGTTCATGATTTTGGGGGATACCTGTACGAGGGACTGCCGATTTTGCGCGGTTAATACAGGAGTGCCCGCTCCGGTGGACGAGGATGAACCGCGCCGGGTGGCGGAGGCGGCTGCGCGGTTGAAATTGAAGCATGTGGTGGTGACGAGTGTGACGCGGGATGATTTGCCGGATGGCGGGGCGAGTTTGTTTGCGGCGACGATACTGGCGGTGCGTGAACGGTTGCCGGGGGCGAGAGTTGAGGTTTTGGTGCCTGATTTCCAAGGCCGGGAGTCGGATATTGACGTGGTGTTGGCGGCAAGGCCGGATGTGTTTAATCATAATGTGGAGACGGTGCGGCGGCTTCAACGGGTTATCCGGCCAGCGGCGGATTATGAGCGGTCGCTGGGTGTATTGAGGTATGTGGCGGAGGGTGGGGGGGGGAGGAGGGCAGAGGGCGGAGGGCAGAGGGCGGAGGACAGAGGGCAGAGGGCGGAGGACGGGAGGCCTGTGGTGAAGTCGGGGTTGATGGTGGGGTTGGGGGAGACGGATGAGGAAATACACGAGGCGATAATGGATTTGCAGCGGGCGGGGTGCGAATTACTGACCATTGGACAATATTTGGCACCATCGGCGAAGAATCATCCCGTGGAGCGGTTTGTGACGCCGGAACAATTTCAGGAGTATGCAAAGTGGGGAGTGGCGGCGGGTTTCCTTGGGGTGGCATCTGCACCGATGGTGCGATCAAGTTATCATGCTGAGGAACAGTGGGCGGGGTAGGGGGGGTGGGGAGGGTTCAGGGTTCGGGGTTCAGGAGAAGTGTCACGCGAAGATGCGAAGAACGCAATAAAGGGGGGGGATGGGGAGGGGGAAGACCTTAGACCAATGGGTTGTTTTGACGAATTAACGGTATTTTAGGTCTATTGACTTGCTCGATTCTTAGGCGAGGAGTATGAAGTCATAAATTATTTCCAGCGGCTTTTGTTCCGGTTCTGCCTGAAAAATCAAGAGCGCCTGTGAGGACACAGGCTACTACACCGATTTAGAGAGGGGAGTTCATTATGGAGAAGAAGCAGCGAGAGTTCATCAAGCAAGCCTGCCTGAAGGTTGGAAACGACCATGCCAGGCTTATGGATGTGGCGCGGGCAGTTCAGGCGGAATATGGATGCGTCTGCGATGAAAGTCTTGACCTGATCGCTGGCGAGCTTTCCATGCATCGCGTGGAAGTGGAAAGTCAAGTTTCCTTCTACGCTTTTCTTTCACCCACACCCAAAGGCAAGACGGTTATCCGTTTGTGTAATGACGTGGTGGATGTCATGAATGGTGTTGAAGCGGTGGCGGCCGTGTTTAGCGAGGAGTTGGGGATTCCTCCCGGCGGCACGACGGCGGACGGGAAGATCAGTCTTGAGTGGACGCCGTGTATCGGCATGTCCGATCAGGCGCCGGCGGCGCTGGTGAACGACGTTGTGGTGACGAATCTGGATTGTGACAAGGCCCGGACGATTGCGCGGCAGATCAAGGCCAAGGGTGGCTCTGTGGATCTGGTACGGACGCGGGGGGATGGAAATAACGCGCATGATCTGGTCAGGGCGATGGTGCAGAACAACATTCGCGCCAAGGGGCCGGTGATCTTTGATGCGTTTGAGCCTGGGGTCGCGTTGTCGAAGGCCTTGGCGATGACACCGGCGGAGGTGATTCGTGATGTCAAGACATCGCGTCTGCGCGGGCGGGGTGGGGCAGGGTTTCCGGCGGGGATGAAGTGGGACTTTACGCGGCAGTCGAACGGGACGGATCGTTATGTGATCTGCAACGCGGATGAAGGCGAGCCGGGGACGTTTAAAGACCGGGTGGTGTTGACGGAGTGTCCGGATTTGATGATGGAGGGGATGACCATTGCCGGGTATGCGATTGGGGCGGCGACGGGAATTATTTATCTGCGCGGCGAATACGCCTACCTGAATGCCTATTTGAACCACGTGCTGGCCGAGCGGCGCCGGAAGGGGTTGCTGGGCAAGGATGTGTGCGGGAAGAAGGGATTTTCGTTTGATATCCGCATTCAGATGGGGGCGGGCGCCTACATCTGCGGTGAGGAAACGGCGATGATCAGTTCCTGTGAGGGGTTGCGCGGTGATCCGAAGAACCGGCCTCCTTTTCCGGCCCAGAAGGGATATCTGGGTTGCCCGACGGACGTCAATAATGTGGAGACGTTCTGCTGTGTGGCGCGGATTCTGGATAAGGGACCGGGGTGGTTTGCGCAGATGGGGTCGAAGGGGAGTCCCGGCACCAAGTTGCTCAGTGTTTCCGGGGACTGCAGTCAACCGGGTGTTTATGAGGTGCCGTTCGGAATCAAGTTGCGGGATTTGCTCAAGATGGTAGGCGGCCTGGAGGCGGCGGCGGTGCAGGTGGGGGGGCCGTCGGGGGTGATGGTGGGGCCATCGGAATTTGATCGTACGATCTGCTATGACGATCTGGCGACGGGTGGTTCCGTGATGGTGTTCAATGCGGAGCGCGATGTGCTCGATGTGGTGCGGCAATTCAATGAATTCTTTGTCGAGGAGAGTTGTGGTTATTGCACCCCGTGCCGGGTTGGCAACCGGCTGATCAAGGAAGCGCTTGGCCGGATTGCGGCGGGCAAGGGAGAGCCGTCGGATTTGGATTATCTGCAGGCGTTGGCGCAGACCATGAAGGTGACCAGTCGATGCGGGCTGGGGCAGACGGCGTGTAATCCGGTATTGAGTACGCTGAAAAATTTCCGTGCGGTTTATGACAAGCGGGTCAAGGTCGATAAGAATGGGTTTAGGCCGGGGTTTGATATCAAGGCGGCGTTGGCGATGGCGGAAGGGATTGCGAAGCGGCCGTCGGAGCATTTTTGAGGGGGGGGAGGGGGAGGTGGGGAGAGGGTTCGGGGTTCGGGGTTCAGGGGGGGGGAGGGGAGCGGGGGAGGGAGATGGCGATTAGGATTACGATTAGGATTATAAATGATGGGGTGGCGTTATGAGTGAGAAAATCACCTTTAGCATTGATGGCAAGACTGTGCATGGGAAACCGGGCATGACCATTTTGGAGGCGGCGGAGGCCAGCGGGGTGTATATCCCGAGGCTGTGTAAGGGGCCTGGACTTAAGCCGCGCGGGAGTTGCAGGGTTTGCACGGTGATGGTCAACGGCCGGCCCCAGGCGGCTTGCACGCAGCCGGCGACGGAAGGGATGATGGTTGAGAATGACACGCCGGCGATGATGGAATTCAGGCGCCACTTGATCGAAATGCTGTTTGTGGAAGGCAATCATTACTGTCCTTTCTGCGAGCGGAGTGGAAACTGTGAACTGCAGGCGTTGGCTTACCGGTTCGGTATCATGGCGCCACGCTATCCCTATATGTTCCCGAAACGGGAAGTGGATGCTACGCACCCTGATTTGATGATTGATCGGAACCGTTGCGTGCTGTGCGGCCGGTGTGTGAATGCATCGAGGGACGTGGATGGCAAGACGGCCTTTGAGTTTGTGGGGAGGGGTGGGCACAAGCGGATTGCTGTGGATGCGCAGGACGGGTTGGGGGCGACGGAGGCGGATGTGCGTGACAAGGCGGCGGAGTCTTGTCCGGTGGGAAGCATTATCAAGAAACGGGTTGGATATGCGATTCCCTATGGCCAGCGGAAGTATGACAAGGCGCCGATCGGATCGGAAATCGAGAAGAAGTAAGGAGAATAGCGATGGCTACAGTGAAACCGAAGGTTGCGACGGCGTCATTGGCGGGATGCTTTGGATGCCATATGTCGATTCTCGACATTGATGAGCGGATACTCCAGTTGATCGATCTGGTGGATTTCAGCAAGTCGCCCATTGATGACATCAAGGAATTTACCGGCCAGTGCGCCATTGGATTGATCGAGGGCGGGTGTTGCAATGAGGAGAACGTGAGGGTGTTGCGCGATTTCCGGAAGCATTGCGATGTCCTGATTGCGGTGGGCGAATGTGCCATGATGGGAGGATTGCCGGCGTTGCGTAATACCGTGCCGCTCAAGGAGTGCCTGGATGAGGCGTATATTGGCGGGCCGACGGTGTATAATCCCACGGGGCTGATTCCCAGCGACAAGGAACTGCCGTTGCTGCTGGACAAGGTGTATCCGATCCAGAGTGTGGTGAAGGTGGATTATTATCTGCCGGGGTGTCCGCCATCGGCGGATACGATCTGGCAGGCGTTGGTGGCGTTGTTGACGAATAAGCCGCTGGAATTGCCGTACGAGTTGATCAAATACGATTGAGGACATCATGAGCACTAAAACGTTGAAGAGGGTGATCATTGAACCTGTGACCCGTGTTGAGGGACATGGCAAGGTGTCCTTGTTGCTGGACGAAAAGAACCAGGTCAAGCAGGCCCGACTCCATATCGTGGAGTTCCGTGGATTCGAGCGGTTTATCCAGGGGCGCCCGTATTGGGAAATCCCTGTGCTGGTCCAGCGCTTGTGCGGGATTTGTCCGGTGAGCCATCATCTGGCGGCGGCAAAGGCGATGGATGTGATCGTGGGCGCGGATAAGCTGACCCCCGCGGCGGAGAAGATCCGGAGGCTGATGCATTACGGGCAGATGTTCCAATCGCACAGTCTGCATTTCTTCCACCTGTGTTCCCCCGACCTCCTGTTCGGTTTTGATGCCGATGTGGCGATCCGGAATGTGATTGGTGTGGCGCGGAAGTTTCCCGATCTGGCTGTGCAGGGTGTGATGATGCGCAAGTACGGGCAGGAGATCATCAAGGCCACGGCAGGAAAGAAAATTCATGGCACGGGCGCCATTCCCGGCGGTGTGAACAAGAATCTATCCGTTGCCGAGCGTGATGCGTTGCTGAAGGATCTGGACCAGATGCTGGTGTGGGCACGTGGTGCCGTGAAACTGGCCAAGGATTATACGGTGGAAAATCTGGCGAAGCTGGCGCCATTCGGATCGTTTGATTCCAATCACCTGTCGTTGGTGCGGGCCGACGGGGCGATGGATCTCTATCATGGAAATTTGCGGGCGATTGATTCGCAGGGCGGGAAGATTTTCGACCAGGTCGATTACCAGAAGTACAACGACTATCTGGTTGAGGAGGTGCGGGATTGGTCGTACATGAAGTTTCCGTTCATCAAGAGTATCGGGCCGGAGAAGGGGTGGTACCGGGTGGGGCCGCTGGCGCGCATGAACACGGCGGACTTTATTGATACACCCGAGGCGGAAAAGGAACGCAAGGCGTTCATGGCGGTGACGGGCGGAAAGCCGAACAATATCACCATGGCGTATCATTGGGCGCGTATGATTGAGACGTTGCATTCGATCGAGAAGATTGCCGAATTGCTGCATGACAAGGATTTGCAGGGAACGGATTTGGTGGTGAAGGGGGAGCGCCGGTCCGAGGGTGTGGGGTTGATTGAGGCGCCGCGCGGGACGTTGTTCCATCATTACCGTGTGAATGACCAGGATCAGGTGGTGATGGCGAACCTGATTGTCTCGACGACCAATAATAATACGCCGATGAATTTGGCGGTTCAGAAAGTGGCGGCGGATCATTTGTCGGGTCAGGCGAAGATTACGGAGGGGATGCTCAATCATATTGAGGTGGCGATCCGGGCGTATGATCCATGTTTGTCGTGTGCGACGCATGCGTTGGGGCGGATGCCGCTGGTGGTGGAGATGTTCGATTATGAGGGGAATTTGGTGGAGAGACGGGAGAAGGGGGAGGGGGATGGTTGATGGGGAATGGTTGATGGTGGAGGGGAAGGGATGAATAGAGTTTTGTTGATTGGGTTTGGGAATCCGGGGAGGATGGATGATGGGCTGGGGCCCATGCTGGCCGAGGAATTGGAAGGGGCGGGTATAGAGGGGTTGGATGTGGAGTCGGATTACCAGTTGACTGTGGAGGATGCGGAAGCGGTATCGCGGTATGACAAGGTGATTTTTGTTGATGCCTCGGCCAATGGGCCAGAGCCGTTTGATTTCAGGGAGATTCAGCCGGGTGGGGCTCCGGGGTTCAGCAGTCATAGTGTGGAACCGGATGAGGTGTTGATGCTGGCGAAGACGTTATTTGGAAAGACCCCGAAGGCTTATTTGATGGGAATTCGCGGGTATGAGTTTAATGAGTTTGGCGAAGGGTTGTCGGAGAGGGCGGCGGGGAATTTGAAGTCGGCGGTGGAGTTTGTGAGGATGTTCGTGAAAGGAGTGTGGTATGAAGCGGGATAAACCTTTGATTCTGTGCGTGGATGATGATCCGGATTTTCTCGACTCGATGAAGACTATCATTGAGAGCGGAAATTATACCGTGGAAACGGCGGGAAGCGCCGAAGATGGGATTCGCCAGTACAAGGCGGGGAAGCCGGACCTGGTAGTGGTGGATCTGATGATGGAAGAGGTGGATTCCGGTGTGAATTTTGTGAAGGAGATCAAGGCGCTTGGGCCAATACCGCCAGTATATATGTTGAGTTCGGTGGGCGACGGGTTGAATTCCAGTACGGATTATTCGACGCTTGGTCTATCGGGAGTATTGCAGAAGCCGATCAATCCGCAGATTTTGCTATCCACGCTGAAGGCGAGGGTTGGGAAGTAGGGGGGAAGGGGGGGGGAGGGGGGCAGGGAAGACAACCTCATTCCGGCCTTCTCCCTTGAGGGGTTGGGGTGAGGGTGATTGGAGGGCGCCTCTCTGAGTTTTGGCGGTTCACGGTAGGGCGGGACAGCCGCTCGACTGAGATCGCCGAAGTCCTTGGCCCGCCATTATCCCGTCTCCTATGAACCCGGCGGGCCTGGCAGTCCCGCCCTACCTAATATGAGGGATCATGCCTGTGCACAAGGATAGGCCCCAACAACTTGAGATGATGTTTGAACGGCCCGAACGTTC
>CAZSSA010000017.1:0-6347 GCA_964609375.1 uncultured Verrucomicrobiota bacterium
AAGGAATATGGCGTGAGTCAAAGCGGATTGGATCAGATTGTGCAAACGGGATATCGCACGCTTGGGTTGATCAGTTTCCTTACCGCCGGGCCCAAGGAAGTGCGGGCGTGGACGATTCATCGCGGCTGGAAGGCGCCGCAGGCCGCCGGGGTGATTCATACCGACTTCGAGCGCGGGTTCATCCGGGCGCAGGTGATGTCCTATCGCGACTTTGTCGAGCAGGGAGGGGAAGCGGCGTGCAAGGCCAAGGGATTATTGAGGATTGAAGGCAAGGAGTATGAAGTGCAGGATGGGGACGTGATCGAATTCTTGTTCAACGTTTAAGGGGAGGGAAAGTCATGGCATCAGCGTTACTCGATATGTTGCTGGCGGACATCAAGGCCGCTATGAAGTCTCAGAATGCGGACATGTTGTCCACGCTTCGCATGTTGCATGCCCAGATCAAGGATGCCACCACCAATGCCGGGAAGGATCCGACGGATGAACTTGTGGCGGTGATTGTGGCCAAGGCGATCAAGCAGAGGCAGGATTCGGTGGAGCAGTTCAAGGCCGCTGGCCGTGTCGATCTGGCGGACAAGGAACAGCGTGAGATTGACTGGTTCCGCAAGTATCAGCCGCAGCAACTTGATCAAGCGGCCATTGAAGAGATTGTGCGGGCGGTCATTGTCGAGACCGGGGCTGCCGGAAAGAAGGATTTGGGCAAGGTCATGCAGGCACTGATGCCCAAAGTCAAAGGTCGATCCGATGGCAAACTGGTTAACCAGATAGTGATGGCCCAGTTGGGGGGGTGATGGGGAAGGGGGGGGGGTTCAGGTGAGAAGAGGGGGGAGGGGGTGAAAAAAAGGGATTTATCCGCAGATGAGACGCAGATGGGGCGCCGATGAAGCGGGGGGAGAGGGGGCAAGGGAAGGATGAAGGATGAATCCGGCCCACATCCCGCTATAGCGAGAAGTGTGGCGGACATGTTATGAAGGATGAGAAGGAGGAGGAAAACTATGGATAAACTAAACGTTGAGTTGTGTCCTGAAACAGGTATTTGCTCCATTATCAAGGCAAACGGCACAAAGGTTGATTTGATGCCGGATGAAGTTCAAACGCTGAGGGAATCCCTGGAGAATCCAGCCGCCACCCGTCAGATTCTGGCGGAAGCAGATGCTGATTTCGCAAAATCGTTGGCGCCGGACGAAATAAAGCAGTTGGTTGCTCGACTGAAGTAAGTGGTGCTGACCGAGCAATCGGCAGATGCCGCGTGAAGACAAGGGGCTGTTCTTGAAAAACCCTGAGGCTTCCCGGCTCGCGGGACGCTCGCCCTCCACGAACTGGGGCGGCGTCGACTCATCTTCGCTAGAGTGATAGACGGTGGCGGGTGATGGTTTTTCCGCACCAGGTCAGGATCTTGCGGGATTTGAGTTTGCTGATCAGGCGCGAGAGGGTTTCCGGTGTGGTCCCGATGGCGGCGGCCACATCCTTCTTGCTGATGGCAATTTGAACCACCTTCTGATCGCCGTATTGTTCCTTGAGAAACCACAGCAGGCGGGTTTCCACATCGTGGGCGGATTGCTGGACCAGGCGCTCGGCCAGATAACGCTGCTTGCGCATCAGCATGGCGATGAAGTCATTCCTGAAGGATGGCGTGGCCAAAAGAATGTGAACATCGTTACAGGGGAACACGATGAGTTCGCTGGCGACCAGGGCGGTGGCGGTGACGGGATAGTTTTCCCGCTCGAACAGAACCACTTCGGCAAAGACTTCGCTGGGTTGAACGACCTTGATGACCACCTCGCCGCCATCGGGCGTGGTTTTGTGGAGTTGGATGGCGCCGCGGCGGAGGAGGTAGATGGCGTGGCCGGGGTCCCGTTCACGGAAAAGGAGCGCGCGTTTCTTGAGGTCTTTCAGGGAGCCGATGGATGCGAGTTGCTTTAGGCTTTCGAGTGACAGATCCCTGAAGAAGTTGCTTTGCGCCAGCAGATGATAATTCAGCATGAGGTTGTCCTTACCTATCCAGTATTTTCAAAATGGCGTCGCCGTAGGCTTCGAGTTTATGAGGGCCAACGCCGTGAATTTTTTCCAGCGCTGCCAAGGTGTCGGGTTTGGCGATGGCAATGGCCTTGAGTGTCCGATTGCTGAAAATGGTAAAGGAGGGGGCTTCGCTGAGGGCGGCTTCCTCGCGGCGCCAGGCCCTGAGCTCTTCAAAGAGGCGGTCTTCCTCTGCCGAGAGGACCAGCCGGTCTTCGTCCGGACGTGCCACGGGTTTTGGAATCCTGGCCTTGGGCGTTTTGCCCTTGCGGCGGGTTGCAAATTTTGTGTTCCATGGTTCATGAGATGATGATGCGGGAATGGGGGCAACCTTTCGCGCGGGCCATTGAATGGAAACGGTTTGGCGCCGCCAGGCGACCTCGCGGCCAAACGGTGTAATGGCGGCGACATGATAGGGGGCGGGGCCCACGGAAATGGCATCGGCTTCCACGAGTTTATCGAATAGCGCGCGCAGATAATCGTCCGGCTCGCCTTTCAAGATTCCGTAGCTGGGAGTCTGGTCAAGGTGATGATCTGTCACCGACTTGGTGGCGGTGGCCTGGGCAAAGGCGAGAACCGTGTGCTTGCCGAACCGTCCGTTCAGGCGTCCGACGCAGCTCAGGAGTTTCTGGATGAGCGTCCATTCATCTTCTGTCGGCGGGCGTGGGGGGGTGGCCGTGCTAAAGCCGCAATAATCACAGCGGCCACAGGAGGAGGCCTTGGCGGCGGGCTCGCCGAAATAATCCAGGATGAAGCGGTGCCGGCATTGTCGCGAGTGGACGTAGTTGACCATGACATCCAGTTTGCCCTGGTCGCGAAGACGTTTTTCCTCGATGGCCGGTAACAAGGCCTTGAGGCGGTCGATGTCGGCGGTTTTGGACAACGTGGTGGTGTAGCAGCGATGTCCTGCCGTGATGCTGCGCTCGATGAGACCGGCGCGGTCGAACAGGCCCATGCAGGTATGGACCGTGATTTTGTTGTCGGAAGCCATGACCTGCTCGCTCCATTCTTCCAGCGTACAGGTTTGGGGGCCCCCGGCCAGAATGGCGCGAACCTCGGTCCAGAGTTTGAGGATGAGTTGCGGGTCGGGGTTTGAGCCGTCGAGGAAGAACTGCTGGGTGCTGACATCGGCAAAGTTATAGAGCAGCTCGCAATGCGAGAGGGCGCCGTCGCGTCCCGCGCGGCCGACTTCCTGGTAATAGGCTTCAATACTGCCGGGGATATCCCAGTGGATAACAAAGCGCAGATCGGAGCGGTCCACGCCCATGCCGAAGGCGTTGGTGGCGACCACGACGGGAACTTCGCCCTTCATGAAGCGATCCTGGGCGATGATGCGCTTATCATCCGCCATGCCGGCGTGGTAGACCATGTGTTTGACCTTGAGTTCGCCCAGCATCTGTCCGACGCGCTCGACTTGCTTGCGGGTGCTGCAATAGATGATGCCGGTGGGGAAGTTCGAAAGGATCTTGTGGATGCGATCCAGTTTCAGGTTATGGGATCGACAGGGCTCCACGACCAGGCGCAGGTTATCGCGCCTGAATCCGCGGACGAACACCTGAGGTTTGGGGCGGCCGGCGGTGCCGAGACCGAGTTGCTTGATGATGTCATCGCGAACTTCCGGGGTGGCGGTGGCGGTCAGCGCCATGATGCGGGCCTTGGGCAGGGTTTTGACCATTTCGCCGAGGCGCAGGTAATCGGGGCGGAAATCGTGGCCCCACTGGCTGATGCAATGGGATTCGTCGATGGCCAGCAGGGAGACGTTGAGGTCGTTAAGGAGGGATTGGAAGCGGCTATTGCGGAACCGTTCAGGGGCCACATAGACGATCCGGGTTTCTCCGCGGCGAAGGGACGCGACGCGGGCGGCGGTGTCGTCCATGGAGATGGAGGAATTCAGGCAGGTGGCGGGAATGCCGCGCTCGACAAGGCTATCCACCTGATCCTTCATGAGGGAGATCAGGGGGGAGACGACGAGGGTGATGCCGTCCATGGCCATGGCGGGGAGTTGGAAGCAGATGGATTTTCCTGAGCCGGTGGGCATGACGACGACGGCATCGCCGCCGGACATGACGGTCTCGATGGGTTCGCGCTGGCCCGGGTTGAATGAGGAGAAACCGAAGTGCCGCGAGAGGAGCGAGGTCAGGCGATCCGCGGCGGTTGTTGCTGGATGTGGCGTTGTCATCGGCGGGGGAATCTACCACAGAGACGGAAAGGCATGGAGAAGAAAAACAATGCATTTGTATTGCAATATCAGGGTAGGTGAGACAGTAATACATTTCATGTTCATTCAACGGTTCAGCTTTATCCTGTCAATGGCGGGGATTCTGTCGGCAGCCATGCCCTGGTCCAGTTCCGGGCAGGGCACCCATGATTTGCCGCTTAAGGGGATTATCGAGGCGGGCAACAGGATTGATGCGGTTTCAAATGAGGCGGTTCGCGCCTATCTCCAGCGTCGGCTGGAGGGTTTGCTTGGGCAGCCGGCGGGCCCGGAGCGCCATGCGGCGCTGGATGCATTTCTGGTGGAACTGCGTGCGGCGACGGCAGAGGGTGTGGCGGGTGGAACGTCGAATGGGGTTGCCGGGGTCCAGCCGACACAGAGGCTACCTCCGGCAAGCAGCGGCTCCTCCACGGCAACCAATGGCGTGGATCCGTCAAAGGATATCGAACTCATCAACCTGCTTACCCAATACGCCTGCCTCTTGCAGGATTTGGAAGGGCGCGGGTATGTGGCGGTTCGCCGGGAGTTATCCGATAACCTTAACCTTGCGGGATTGAGTTCCGATGCCATGCAGTTATTGAGGCAACTCATTCTGGTTTGCGACGAGGTCGAGCGCGCGGCGCAGAACACGGGATATATCGGGGAGGATATCGCGGAGGCGACGAAATCGTTGTATATGCAGAATCTGGGAACCTATGGGGCATCGAGCATTATGTCGGGGACCCCGTTGCCGTTATTGCAGGCGGCGGCGGCCATCGTCAAGGGGCGCTATGTCCTGTCGAAGGAAAAAGACCGTAAGCTCGGGATTGAGATACAGAATCATCGCGGGCGGCTTGCCAACTATCTGTTTGAGTTGGGGGTCAGGCGTTCCACGTTGAAGGCGATGGCGGGAGTTGATGAGCAGGCGTTTATCGGAAAGCAGGGGTACGACCAGTTGCAGGAGGCACTGGCGGAGCCGGATCTACGCAAACGAGCGGCGTTGTTGACGCGGTGTGTGGCGGGGGCCCCGGCCTCGCGGGAGGCGGTGTATTGCCTGGCGGCGGTATCGCATGCGATGGGTGCACCTGCGGAGGCGGAACGGCATTGGCGTGATGTGGCGGGGCGGGAGTCGCGTTTGTTGTATCACGACGGGCTGAGGGCGATGGCGTATGACCAGTTGGCTGAATATGCGCTGTTACGGGGCGATTATTCCAACACGGTGGCGCTGGCAAGGCGGGCGCTTGAGTGCGACCCGCAGGCAGCGGGGGCCTTTAATCATCTGGCATTGGCCTCGTTGAAACTTGGCGATATGGCGGCCGCTTATAGCCATGTGGCCGGGGCCTTGAAGCTGGACCCGATGAACGGCCTCTATTTGTGGAGTGCGGCGCAGGTGGCGGCAGTCCGCGGGGAAAATGATCTGGCGCTGACGTTCTTGCAGGCAGCGGTGAATAATGGTTTCCGGGATGCGGCTGCGATTCATGGCAGCGAGGTGTTGCGCAAGGCGTTGGGCACGGCGCGGGGCCGTCATGTGCTGCAGCCGCCGTTAACGACGCTGTGCAGCGAGCAACTGATCAATCACCGGTTTGCGGTCAGCAACATGTCGGGTTATGCGGTCAGCGGGTTGGTGGTGCGGTTGACGGTGAGGTATGAGACAGGGGAGCGGGAGGCGCAAGAGGAATCCTTTTCGCGGCGGATGTCGGTGGTGCCGGCGGGAGGGTTGATCGGGTTCGCCATGGCGGGGGCCCCCAAGGGGCAGTTCCGGTGCCGGATGCAGTTGGACTACGAATGTGCCGACCATCCTGAACTTAAGTTTCGTTCCGTGTCCTGCCACAATATGGAGGGGCAGGGAGAGCATCTGGAGTGGGCGGATTATTTGCATCGGCGCGCCTTGGAGGCATTGAAGGAGGGGGATCGGAAGCGGCAGGAGGAAGGGTATAAGATGGTTGCAGAGGCGGCGGAATGGACGGTCTTCGAAAACGCCGAGATTCTGGGGACGTGCGCGAGATTGGCTTCGTCCCTGGGGGATGAAGCGGGGGTGAAGCGTTATTCGGACGCCGCCAGAAAGGCGATGATGCAGCGTCCGTTGCTTGACAGTGTGCAGGTTGAGGCGGCGGTTAAGCGGTTGGGGGAGGGGGGC
>CAZSSA010000017.1:6447-16700 GCA_964609375.1 uncultured Verrucomicrobiota bacterium
GGAAATGACGCGGGAGATGAGGAAGGGCGTGGCGGAGGGGAAGGAGTAACAGGGTTCCGGGTTCAGGAAGAGGAGAGGCATAAAAAAACGCGAAGAGGGACGCTATGTTGAATCGGACGAACTATCTTATCAAGGAGCGGGTTGGGTTTTTTAAGCTGACGGACCGGTATGATGTCTATGCGCCGGAAGATGGGCGACTGATCGGGTTTGCCCAGGAGAAGGTTGGCTGGTTCAATCATCTGATGCGATTGTTGGTTCATAAGCAGATGTTGCCGACCCTTGTTGAGATTCGGGAGCGGGAGGACGCCGCGCCACTGATTACGATCCAACGAGGAATAACCCTGTTGCGGGCCAAGGTGCAGGTCATGGACCAGACCGGGAAACCAATAGGGTACCTCAGGAGTAAACTGTTCTCGCTGGGTGGTGGTTTTTATGTATACGACATGAGTGACCGGCAGGTGGCGGAAGTCAAAGGGGACTGGAAAGGGTGGAATTTCCAGATGCTGGATGCCGGGGGGAAGGAGTTGGGGACGGTAACCAAGAAGTGGGCCGGGATAGGGCGTGAGTTGTTCACATCCGCTGACAATTATATGATTGCCTTGAATGACACCACGCAGGCGAATCCGGCGCTGGCCGCGCTGCTGCTAACGGCTGGACTGGCGATTGATATTGTGTTCAAGGAAAAGAATTGAACGGAATGGCGTGAGATATACCGACATTAACTGGGCTGAGTGGATGCCGAGGGAGCGGGCGACCTTGATGATCATCGTCAAGGAGGGTCAGGTGCTGCTTATTCACAAGAAGAGAGGGTTGGGAGCGGGGAAGTTCAATGGGCCCGGTGGAAGGATTGAAACTGGAGAAACGCCGTTGCAGGCGGCGGTTCGAGAAGTGCAGGAGGAAATCCTGGTAATCCCTGAACAGATCAGGCCGGCGGGAGAGCTTAAATTCCAATTTGCCGACGGGCATTCCATTCATGGGTATGTGTTTACGGCGACGGGGGTGGATGGGGTTCCCATGGAGACGGATGAAGCGATCCCGTACTGGTTTCCTGTGACGAGTCTTCCTTATCATGCGATGTGGGCGGATGACCGGATATGGATGCCATTATTGTTAGAGGGTCGACGATTTGTCGGCCGCTTCCTGTTTGATGGCGACCAGATGCTTGGCGGTGAGATTGAGGTTAGCGATGGTTATTCTTAATTACTGGCGTCCCGGAGGATGCCGGTTATTAAGTTATTGGTTCACTAGCATTCCATAGAAGGATATAGACCCAGTTCCTGCAAAGAAACGTCTCAGTGTGCCTGCCTTGACTTTGTGCAAAAATGCTCAATGAGCGGAATGACTACTATTACTGTATAGAAGTCTCGGTAGCGAACGGAGGGTTTTTTTCTATATGAAACGCGAAGATAGGAGCTCGGCTAATAGCGAGCACTTTAACACGTCTTGTGGTGGTGGCGATTTATCGTCGACGCCCAATGCGAGTGAGGCTGATGGGCAGAACATTCGCGAGACATTCGCAAAAAATTTGAGAGCTTGGCGAACATGGCGTGATCTTTCGATGAAAGTTGTGGCCAGTGATGTGGGGGTTGATGAATCCACCTATTGTTTGTGGGAGGCTGGAAAGCGTTTTCCGAATGCTGAGAATCTCGATGCGATTGCCATGTATGCCCGAGTGCCGATATGCCGATTTTTCAAGAATACCGAGAGCGTTTGCGGCAAGCAGGCGTTTGCGGAGATCATTGAGGATCAGGCATCACAGGTTAATCCTGCTTCCACTGGCCTCTAAGACAACGGGCTTCCTATTCATCGCGAGGAGATCATCAGGTGACGGCTATTGGCGACGGCAATGAGGACACCGTGCTTGGCTTGATGAGCCGTTGCGTTCCCTTGCTTTTTGATTGTCCACGGCAATCACAGAAGAAGGATTGTCCGCTTGCCAATGTCCGGGTGCTTGATGTCATGTCGCAGGTGAAGTGGCTAAAGGCCAGGAACGCGAAAGAGCTTAAAGCGCTTCTAACTCATCATGCGCAATGCTCCAAGAGGCGGTAGACGGCAAATGGCCGCTTGGCCCTGGATTGGTGAAGTCGAGCGGCGCCAATAATTTCCCTGTTTCTCCCTCTGGACGAAACTGCTGTGGGATGGCAGAATCACCGGCATCTGATGTTTATGAATAGTGCATCCGTACAAACGTTGCCGTTGATTAAAAAACAGGCGCCCATGACGCAGGTTCTCTATGCCCTGATTCCGCTGGTGCTGTCGGGCATATATTTATTCGGTTGGCGTGTGGCCGTCATGCTGGTTGTCGGCAACCTTGCCGCGTTCCTGACCGAGTATGCCTTTGTGCGAGGGACGGGGCAGCAGGTGACGGCCGCTGTATTTGTAACGGGGACGCTGTTGGTGATGTCGCTATCGCCTTTGCTGCCGATATGGATGGTGGTGGTGGGGGCGGTTTTTGCGGTAGCATTCGGGAAGATGATGTTTGGCGGGTTTGGGCGGAATGTTTTCAATCCGGCGTTGGTCGGGCGTGCCTTTCTGTACATCAGTTTTGGCGGGTGGATGACGGCGCACTGGGGAGAGCCGGTGCCGGGTGCGGTGGGCGGATTTGGCGTTTATACTGCCGATGTAATTACGCAGGCGACGCCTGGCATATTGCTCAAGACGGGCACAGTGATTCCCTTTAAGGATCTATTCATTGGAACCACAGCGGGGACTGTTGGCGGGACCAGCACCGTGCTGGCCATTGCCGGCGGGCTTTATCTGATTATGCGCAAGACGGCCAATTGGCGCATTGCCTTGTCTGGAATACTGGGTTTCTATGGTGTCCAAGGGGCGCTTTGGCTGGCGGGTGTTCAAAAGGCGGCGGAGCCCCTGCACGCGATGGTGGCGGGAAGTTTCCTGTTCGGCATATTCTATTTTGCGACGGAACCGGTGACGGCCTCCAAGCATGCTGTGGGACGTTGGATCTATGGATTCTTTATTGGGGCGATGTCATCGTTGATTGGGGTGTATTCGGTGTGGCCGGCGGGGACGATGTTTGCCATTTTGCTGGCGAATATGTTCACGCCCATCATGGACTACGGGTTAAAACAATGGGATGCAAAACGTGCAGTGACGAAGAAGGCTGTGACTGCGGCAAAACAGCTGTAATTTTTCCAGGCAAGGCGCGCGAACAAGCCAGGACACTGGTGTTCATGCTGGTGATTACGGTGGTTGTTGTGTCGGCGGTGTCGGGGGCTTATTTGCTGACGGCTGCCCGGATTCGGATGAATGAGACGCTGTTCCTGAAGCGGGCATTGTTGAGTGCAGCGGGGGTAGAGGTGCCGCGGGGCCCCATCGAGGTGGAACGTCTCTATAAGGACCGTGTCCGGGAAACGGCGGATCCTGACCGGTTTGAGGTATTGAGTGCGGCGGGTGGACCGGTGTCGGGGCTGGTGGTTCGCGGAAGCGGGGTTGGGTTATGGGGTGCTATTCGTGCTGTGGTGGGGTTTGATGCCGCCGGAGATAGGCTGACGGGGATTGAATTTTTGGAACAGAATGAAACGCCGGGGCTTGGGGCGAGGATTGAGGAAGCGTGGTTCAAGAATCAGTTCAAAGGCAAGCGGGGGCCTTTTGAGATGGTCCCCGAAGGTGCGCCTAGCAAAGAAAATGAATTTGATGCCATTACGGGTGCGACGATTACGTCCAAGGGGGTGCGCGGGTTGGTGAATGATTGTGTTGACGCCGTGCGCCGACATAATCAGGCCCTGGACCGTAGACTTTAGACCTTAATGCAGACATGAGTAGCAAGGCAAAAAAAGTGTTATTGGCGAATCTCGGGGTGGACAACCCTGTGTTTGTGCAAATTCTGGGGATTTGTTCGACGCTGGCTGTGACCAATGTGGTTCGGAATACCGTGGTGATGTGTCTGGGGCTTATTTTTACCACTGCCTTGTCGAACTGGACGGTGTCATTGTTGCGTCGCCTGATTCCCTCGCGGACGCGGATGATGGTGGAGGTGATGATCATCGCGGGATATGTGATTGTGGTGGATATTGTGTTGAGGGCCTTTCAGCCTGAAATTTCACGCCAATTGGGCCCGTATGTCGGATTGATCATCACCAACTGCATTGTCATGGGAAGAGCCGAGGCGTTTGCGCTGACGAACAAGCCGGTCCTGTCTTTTGTTGATGGTGCGACGGCGGGCATGGGATATTCGTATGTTTTGATTCTGATTGCCGTGGTGAGGGAGTTAATGGGGTCGGGAACGGTTTGGGGGGTTCGGGTGTTGGGGGCATGGTGGACGAACTGGTCCATCATGGTGATGGCGCCGGGCGCCTTTTTTATATTGGCTTTATTCATATGGGTGGTGCGGGCGAAATGCCTGAAGCCTGATGCCGGCAAGGGGGTGAAGCCATGAACGATGCGATGGCCTTGTTGACGGTGCTTTTGTCGGCGGTATTCACCAGCAATATCCTGTTGACCAATTATCTTGGGATGTGTTCCTTCCTGGCGGTGTCCAAGGAGATCAAGACATCGCTTGGGCTGGGGGCGGCGGTCGTGTTTGTAATGATGTTTACCTGCCCGCTCAACTGGATGATCAACGCCTGGGTGCTGGTTCCGCTGCATTTGGATTACCTGATGTTTATTACGTTCATTGTGGTCATTGCGGCCTTTGTGCAGGTGATTGAGATGATCGTGGAGCGGGTTTCTGAAACCTTGTATGCGAATTTGGGAATTTTTTTACCGCTGATTACCGTGAATTGCGCGATTCTCGGGGCGGCGTTATTCATGATCATCAGGAAGTACACGTTGGCGGAATCGTTTGTGTATGGGTTGGGTAGCGGGTTGGGTTGGGCGATGGCGATCCTGGCGATGGCGGGGATTCGTCAGGAGAAGTTGAATCAGAGCAAGTTGCCGAAGGGGCTCGAAGGGCCGGGGATTGCGCTGGTGGTCGCAGGGATCATGGCGCTGGCCTTTATGGGTTTTTCAGGGATGGGCGGAGCGAATTGAACGGGAAATGATCACGGCATTTCTTATTGGTGTGGGTGTGATGAGCTTGATGGTCATCTTGATGACCATCGTTATACTCATTTGTGATGCCACGATTGCCAATTACGGGCAGATCAACATTGTCATCAATGGTGAAAAGGAAATCACTGTTGAGGGTGGACGTCCATTGCTGACCACGCTGAAGGAGCAGCAGATTTTTATACCGTCGGCGTGTGGTGGACGCGGCTCGTGCGGGATGTGCAAAGTCAAGGTTTTGGAGGGGGCGGGGGATGCGTTGGCCACCGAACTGCCCTGGCTGAATGCGCAGGAGCGCAAGGACCGGGTCAGGCTTTCCTGCCAGGTTAAAGTGAAGAAGCCGATGCGGATTGAGATTCCGCCTGAACTCTTCAAGGTGCGCCAGTACCGGACGACGGTGGTTGGGTTGCGTGATCTGACGTATGACATCAAGGAGGTGACGTTGCAGTTGCCCCCGGGGGAGAGGCTGGATTTCAAGGCCGGGCAGTTTGTGCAGTTCGAGGTGCCGCCTTATGAGCTGACGGATGAGGCCGTGTATCGTGCTTATTCGGCGGCGTCGAGTCCGTCGGTGAATGACCGGGTGGAATTGGAGATTCGCCTTGTTCCCAACGGGATCTGTACGACTTATGTGCACAAGTACCTGAAGGTGGGCGATGAAGTTGCCATTAACGGTCCCTATGGTGATTTCTTCCTTAATGAATCCGACCGGGAGATGATTTGTGTAGCTGGCGGATCGGGGATGGCGCCGATGAAGTCCATCTTGTCGCGGCTGAATGAACAGGGGTCAACGCGGCGGATCCGGTATTATTTTGGTGCCCGGACGATTCGCGATTTGTTTTTGATGGATGAGATGAGTGCGCTGGAAAAAACGCTTCCGAATTTCAAATTCATTCCGGCATTGTCCGTCCCAGAACCTGGGGAGGGATGGAGCGGAGAGGTGGGGCGAATAACCGAGGTCATGGACCGGCAGGTGGCCTCGGCGGAGAATGCGGAGGCGTATTTATGTGGAAGTCCCGGGTTGATTGATGCCAGTGTGGCGGTGTTGAGGAAAAAGGGAATGCCGCCGGAGCGGATCTTTTACGACAATTTCGGGTGAGTGATATGAAAGAAACACCTCAGATGAAGAAAGCCCGCGAAGCGATGCGGCCCGGCAAGATCAGTCTTCCCGGTTTCCTGGGCAACGATCCGCGCGATTTGGCGCGACTGATGGAGGAAGATAACGAAGCGGTCAAACGCATGGATTTGACGCATGCAGGGGTGGCGGCGCGCATGAGGGCGCTTCGGGATGCCGGGGCGGAGGGGCTGGGCGAATTCACGACAGTACCGCCGCATTTCGAGGTGCGGGTGGATTCGGTCCGGGGGAGAATTCCTTGTCCGTTTGGTGAGCGCGGGTTGTATCCCAAGACCAATGTAACGGTTCGCAATTTGAAATCAGGTGGAGAAATCACGTTTACCGATTTACACATTCATCTGATTGCGGTGCATGGATTTTACGAAGGTCGTGGTACGCCGTTTCGCCTGGAGCCCGCCGAGGTGGTGGCGGTGCTGGAGGTTGAGCGTGCGGCGGTAAGGGAATAGGGGTTGGATAACCTGTCGTTTTCCACAGAGGGGGCGCCGCTTGCCGGCGCCCCTGCAACTTTTACTTTACGGGTGGCGGGATGAAGCGATTGTTTTTCCAGGTGCCGGTTATGCGGGTGCCGTCGGCAGCAGTGAAGGATCCCTGCCCGTGAAGTCGGTCCTGTGCCCATTGTCCCTCGTACTTATCGCCCCTGGGTGATGTATAGGTTCCGCTTCCCTTCCTGAGGGAACCCTGCCGCCAGATGCCTTCCAGCTTGCCGCCGGCAGAGAAAGTATAAACCCCTTGTCCGTTCATGGACCCTGCGCGCCACTCGCCGGTATAGGAATCGCCATTGGAATAGCGATAGACGCCATTCCCTTCGCGGCTATCGTGTGTCCATTCGCCGGTGTAGGAGTCACCGTTGACATAGGTCATGGTTCCCTCCCCGTCCTTGGTTTCCGCGAACCACTGGCCGGAATAGCGGCGGCCATCGGGGTAGGTGAGTGTGCCTGTGTAATGGTTGGTGGCATTGACAGGTTGTCCTTCGTAGCGGCACCCATTTTCCATATCGATGATCACTTTTTCGGGAGAGGGAGCGATGGCCGGTTTGACTGGAGCCGGGGGTGGCGGGACGCGTGAATCCTGTTTTTCGACGGAAGGCGGAGGCTTTGGGGCCGAGGGTTTGGGGACTGGTGCCGGCGCTGGTGTGGCTGGGGTGATTACGGCTTCCGGTGTGGCGGGGGCGGCCGGGGCTCGATCAAAAAGACGGCTTAGCATTCCCGGTTGTTTCGGGGTCAGTGCTTTGATGGCTTTTTCACACTTGCGCTCGGTGGCGATGTCGAGCGGGGTCATGACGCTGCTGTCCTGGGCGGCGGGATCAGCGCGGAAGCCGACAAGGAGGGAGATCATTTCGGGGGAGTCGGTGTAAGCGGCCCAATGGAGGGGAGTGAATCCATTGACGGCCCTGATGTTGACGTTGGCGCCGGCCTTGAGAAGGAGTTTGGCGATGGTGGTGTTGGAATTATAGGCAGCCCAATGGAGAGGGGCAGATCCCTTGGTTGTGACGGCGTTGACATCGGATCCCTTGGAGATGAGGTATTTCACCATGCCGGCTTGGTTCTTGTTCACTGCGTAGTGCAAGGCGGTGAGGCCGCTTGGCGAGGCTTGGTTGATGAGGGCTCCAGCGGCAATCAAGAGTTCGGCGATTTCCGTAGAGCCTTGGGCGGCAGCCAGTTGGAGCGGAGTGTTTTCCTCGGCGTCCAGGGCGTTGATGGTTTCCGCCGAGGCTCCGGTGACCAATAGTTTCACCTGGCGTGCATCATTTCGGCTCACGGCATCGTGAATCAGGTTGGCCTGAACGCCCAGGGTTCCAGCCAGAGACAGGGCCAAGACGGTGCAAAGGATACGGGTTTTACTCATGATGGATTCTCCTCTCAACAATACTTTTCAGAAACTCTTGCTCGACAAGTGCACTTCTAACATAAGATTATGCGCCCGTGATAGCAATCGTTGACTACAAGGCCGGTAATTTGACCAGTGTGCGTCTGGCGTTCGATGTGTTGGGCATCGACGCGCGGGTAACCGACCGGTCTGCCGATATTCTGGCGGCGGACCGCGTGGTGTTCCCGGGTGTTGGGGCGGCTGGAGCCGCGATGAGGAATATGGAATCCTTGAAATTGGCCGACCCGTTACGGGAAGTTGTACGGCGCGGGACACCTTTTTTGGGGATTTGCCTGGGGACCCAGATCATTCTTGGTTTTTCGGAGGAGGACGGCGGAGTGCCTACGGTTGGACTGGTGCCGGGGCGCGTGCGGCTTTTCCATCCGGTGAGCCGCGAGGATAAGGTTCCGCAGATTGGATGGAACGGGGTTCGTTTGAAGCGGGCGCACCCGGTTTTTGAGGGGATTGAAAGCGGGAGCGAGTTTTATTTTGTGCACAGCTATTATCCTGATCCGGAGAACGGCGCCGATGTGGTGGGGGTGACGGATTATGCCGGTGTTGAGTTTGCGTCCGTTATCGGGCGGGACAACCTGGTGGCGACACAGTTTCATCCGGAGAAATCCGGGCGGATTGGATTGACACTGTTTAAAAACTTCAGCCAGTGGGACGGACGATGCTGACAAAGCGGATTATTCCCTGCCTGGACGTGCGCGACAAGAAAGTCACCAAGGGCGTCAAGTTCCAGAACAACGTGGTGCTGGGCGATGCGGTGGCATTGGCGGCGAAGTATTACGAGGAGGGATGCGACGAGCTGGTGTTCTATGACATCACGGCGTCGGCGGAGCGGCGTCCGATTGATATTGAGATGGTGAGGGAAGTGGCCCGTGCCATCCATATTCCCTTTGCGGTTGGCGGCGGGATTTCCAATCTGGATGACATGTCGCGGGTATTATTGGCGGGGGCGGAGAAGATATCGGTCAATTCGCTGGCGGTGGTAAATCCGCAGATTATTGCCGATGGGGCGAGGGCGTTCGGGTCGCAGTGTATTGTGCTGGGGATGGATCCGGTGCGGGCGGATGATTCGAAGCGGTTCCCCAGCGGGTATGAGATTACGACGCGCGGGTTTCGCGAGCGGACGGGGATGGATGCGCTGGAGTGGGCGAAGCGGGCAGAGGGGTTGGGGGTGGGGGAGATTGTGGTTAATTCGGTTGATGCCGACGGGACGCGGGGGGGGTATGAGATTGGGTTGACGCGGATGATAGCGGAGAGCGTGAGCATTCCGGTGGTGGCATCCGGCGGTGCGGGCAAGCCCGAGCATCTGGCCCAGGCGTTTCGGGAGGGGAAGGCGGATGCGGCGATTATTGCCGGGATGATTCATACGGGCGAGTACACGATACCGCAGATAAAGACGGAATTAATTGCCATGGGGATTCCCATCCGGAAGAAGTGGTAGGCATGGCAACGCGAGGCAAATTACAGGGTTTTCTTCGGCAACCACTGGCTGGTTTGAAACAAGTCTGGCGGATGGGGCGGTATCGGCGCGCGGGGATTGTTGTTGAACGCCTGATTCCGTCGGAAGTGCATGGAAAAGGGATTGGGGCCTGGGTGGTGGCGTCCGGGCGGTTGAATGCAGACTCTGTTGTGTATTCCATTGGTGTGGGGCGGGAGTTGTCACTGGATCTTTCGCTGGTGGCCACGTATGGATGCACCGTGCATTGCTTTGACCCCACACCGGTGTCGGCTCAATGGATGCGGGAGCAGGTATTGCCGCCGCCGATTGTTTTCCATGAGGTTGGGCTGGCGGCCCATGATGGAGAGTTGGCGTTCCGGATGCCCCGCAAATCAGGGTCTGCGCATTTTTCCCCTATCCAGCGTGATGCTTCAGATCGGGAGGAGGAGAGGGTCAAGGCTCCGGTCTGGCGGCTGGAGACGATGATGCAGCGGCTTGGGCATGATCATATTGATTTGCTCAAGATTGACATTGAGGGTGGGGAATATGAGGTCATTGAGGATATTGTCCGGGTGGGGTCAGGCGTTGGGCAGTTGCTGATGGAGTTTCATCATTGTTATCGCCAGGTGCCGTTGGCGCGGACGGTTGAGGCTGTGGAGCGCTTGCGATCGGGCGGATTCAGGATTTTCAGCATCAGTCCAAGGACCTATGAGATTTCCTTTACGCGGTGAATCTGAATGTTGGATGATCCTGCCGGAGTGCGGATCGAGTTTCACCAGTATACACCCCAAAGTTCCCAGT
>CAZSSA010000017.1:16800-28614 GCA_964609375.1 uncultured Verrucomicrobiota bacterium
GATCCTGCCGGAGTGCGGATCGAGTTTCACCAGTATACACCCCAAAGTTCCCAGTTCACCGGGGCTCCTTGCATTCAAACGTGAGCTTTTGGGTGAGTGTTATTCGACTGCCGGTGCCGGTGGAGCGGGCGGGGGTGGGGCAAGGACGCGGACGGGGGTTCCGGCGGTGACCATGCGCGCCAGGGTGATAATATCCCAGTTGGTCATGCGGAAACAGCCGTGAGATTCGGGGCGGCCAATGGTTTCCGGCGTTGGGGTCCCATGGATGCCGAAGCCCGGTTGACTAAGACTGATCCAATAGACGCCTACCGGATTGTTGGGGCCCGGGGGGAGGATTAACTTGCGTCCGATTTCCTGTGCGCGGGCCGACTCCGGAAAATTAACGGGGTCGAACGTGTAGTTCGGATTGGGGGCGAAGGCCACGAGGGTTAGGTCACCGGTGGGGATGCGTTGCATGTCTTTGGCGACGGAACAGGGAAAAGAGGCGACCAAGTGGTCGTTGATGTCAAAAGCCCGGATGCGGCAGGCGCCGCCGTCGATTTCGAGTCGGGCAGCGGACGGGGCCCAGGCAGCAGGGCGCGGGGTTGGGATGTTGACAGATTGTCCCGGGAGGGTGGATTCCCAGTTGGTGATACCGGGATTCAGGCGGGTCAGGAAGGGGCGCGATACGTGGAATTTTTCGGAGAGAACTTCGTTCAGCGATGTGAAGGCCATGGAAGGTAAGGCGGAGGCCTCCAGCCAGTCGGCGGGGGTGCTACCGACCTGATCGAGGTCGGATTGGGTGACGGTATAGGTGGCGGTGAGTGGAGGGGGATTAGTCAGGAGTTGGCGGCGTCCTGCTCCTTCGGAAAGGCGGGAGGCGCGGCAGTAGTCCAGGAGAGCGCCGCGGGTGCGCGAACCATCGCGGCCATCGATGAACCCGACGCCAAAGCCGTTCCGGTCCAAGGCAGATTGCAGGGTGGCCACAGAGAACAGGCGTTCGGTGGTGGAGGTCTGGGCGAGCAAGGGGGCAGGAATGGTCGAAGCGATGGCCAGGAAAAGCAGGATGGAGATGGAGATCCGATTGATATTGAGATAACCGCCATGCAAAGCCATGTATAACTGATAACGAAAAAGATGTTTCTCTGCGAGCGCAAATTGCGGATGATGTGGGCGGATGATGATGGGGGTGATGAAAACGGTGGATGGGACGAGTGGGGACATGAGACTGATGAGAGTGGTGAAACAGTTTTGCTTGGGGATGATTTGTTTGGGTGGAGCGGTGTGCGCTGCCGAGGATTGGCCGGTATTCCGCGGGGGGACGGATCTTGTCGGGTTTGTCGGGGTCCCGGTGGCTTTGCCGCTGGAGCGACTGTGGGTGGTCAAAACAGGGGATGCTGTCCATTCATCGCCCGTGGTTGCGGGGGATCAGGTTTTTTTTGGCTCGAGGGATGAGCGGGTTCGTGCCGTGAACCTGATAAACGGGAGTAATCTGTGGACGACGGCTGTCGGAGGGGGAGTGGAGGCGGCGCCACTGGTTGTCGGTGGGGTGGTATATGTGGGCGCGAGCGACGGGGGGTTTTACGCACTGGATGCGGTGACGGGCGCCATCCGGTGGACGGCAAAGACGCAAGGGAAGATTGTTGGATCGGCCAATGTGGTATCGCTGACGAATTCCGAGCGGCGGGTGGTGGTTGTGGGGAGTTACGATGAGTTGCTTTATGCGTTTGATGCGGTGACGGGTTCGAATCTGTGGACGGTGGCGGGTGGCGGGTTTATTAACGGCACAGCGGCGGTGTGGGGGGATAAGGTTGTGTTTGGCGGGTGTGACATGGCGTTACGGGTGGTGGATGCCGGGTTGGGGAAGGTGGTTCGGGAAATCAAGTTGAACTCGTATATACCGGGGTCCCCGGCGGTGGCGGATGGGCGTGTGTATCTTGGGCATTTCGGGAACGAGTTTTTGTGTGTGGACCTGCGGGATGGGAAGACGGTGTGGCGGCTGGAGCGGGAAGGGGCCCCGGTATTTTCGACACCGGCGGTGGGTGCGCGACGGGTGGTGTTTGGGGCCAGAGACATGAAGGTTCATTGCGTGAACCGGTTTGAGGGGGTGGAGGTGTGGAGTTTTCCGGCGGGAGGGGATGTGGATAGTTCTCCAGTGATTGCAGGGGATCAGGTGATTTTCGGGAGTGATGATGGACGGGTGCGGGTGGTGAATCTTGAGAGCGGGAAATTGATGTGGTCGTATGAGATTGGTGCGGCGATCAAGACGTCACCGGCGGTGGTGCGGGGGATGATTCTGGTGGGGGCGGAGGATGGATGTGTGTATGCATTCAGGGGGAAGAATCCGGAATCCGGAAGTCAGAAGTCAGAATGAGGGGCGGACTTCTGCCGGTCGTGAGGGGAGGTCGGTATTGTCCTTCATGGCCTGTTTCAGGTCGGCATCGTTATCCTCGTCGTACCACCACAACCAGTAAGCGGCGCTTTCGTTCCCGTACTTTCCAAGGATGGTGGGAGGGGTGCCGAATTTATTCCAGTACAACAGGCGGGTGTAGTTCAGGTTCCATAATAGAATGTAAGGGTATTCGGCGTAAACGAGGCGATCTATTTCGCGGCAGATGGAGTTGCGTTCGGTGATGTCGAAGATGGATTTCTGCTTTTCAATCCATTCATCGACAACCCTGCTTTTGAAGCCTGTAATATTGATGCCGCCTTTGCGGTCCGCTTCCATGGAAGACCACATTCCCTCCGGGTCCTTGAATACCGAGGCGCCCCACGCGGCCCAGGTCATGTCGTAGTTGAATTCATCCATATCGCGGGTCCATGAAGCCCAATCCTTTTGTTCGATGCGCATCTCGATGCCGACGGCGCGCAGATCTTCGGCGAAGATGGACAGGAATTTTTCGGACGAGGCATCGCGATTCAGGAAGCGGAAGGCGAAGGGCTGCCCGTTCTTTTCCAGGAGGCCGGTTTTGGGGTTGGCCTTCCAGCCGGCCTCGGCGAGGAGTGTGCGGGCTTTTTCCTTATCGAAAGTCATGGGCGGGTGCGGGCAGGGGTGAGCGGTGTCGTAAAGGTCCTCGTAGTAGGAACGATGCAGGAAGTATTGATTATACATCAGCGTGGAATTCATGCGCTCGCGGTTGAGGAGCAGGCCAAGCGCCTTGCGGACGCGGACGTCGTCGAACGGGGGGCGCCGCATATTCATGGCGAATCCCTGGAATCCGATGGGATTCTGATTGAAGATTTTTTGTTTGGCGATCCAGTGGTGAGTGAATTTGTCGCCTGACGTTTCATTCACCCAGAGGCGGGCCATATAGACGGCGAAGAGGTCGATTTCGCCTTTCTTAAAGGCTTCGAAGGCGTTTTCCTGTTCGGCGAAGAAACGGAATTTCAGCCGGTTGAAGTTGGCCGTGCCTTGCGAGCTTGGGGCGGCGCGGTTCCACCAGTCGGTTCTCCGTTCCAGTGAGGCAAACAATCCGTCCTTTACCTCGCCGAGCCGGTAGGGGCCGGACACGACGGGGAATTCAAAATTGATTTTGTTAAAATCCATCTCCTTGTAAGCATGGCGGGGGAGGATATGGAATCCGCTGATGGCATTAAGGTTGCGCCAGTGAACGGCCTTGGCCTTGAAGCGGATGCAGCGCTCGCTGATGATTTCAGGAGGTTGAAAGACTTCGAGGGCGACCTTGTGAGGGCCGGTCATGTTGGCGGGGTTCAGAATGGCATTGAAGGTCCACTGAACATCGGCGGCGGTGATGGCGGTGCCGTCGCTCCACTTGGCGGCAGGGTTGATGTGGAAGGTGAAGATGGTTTTGTCCTCGGAGATTGACCAGCGCTCGGCCAGGGCGGGTTCGAATTCCAAGGTTGTCGGGCTCATGGTCAACAGGGTTTCATAGAGGGCGCCGAAGAGTTCTGCCGAGAAGGAATTATTGTCGAGGTAGTAATTAAAGCTGCGGGGGTATTGTCCTGCGAAAACGCACAGTTGGCCTCCGGAAGGGGCATTTGAGTTTGCCATGGGGTTGGGGACGGCCTTCCAGTCTGGTTTTGGAAATTGTTCGCCGCTGGCACAGGCGGGGGATATGGAGAGGAAGGCCAGGAGGAGGGTACAGGCGTGGAGGGCGGATCGGACGCGGCAAGATGCTGCTGCCATGGCGGAATAGAGGCGGATCGTTTTCATAGCGCGTCATCGTAGTCATCTTGGAGATGGGAATCCAGTCTACAATCAATGAACTAAGAAAAACCCTGAGATAAAATCAGGATTTCTCTGATTGCCGTTAGCGCGGGGATCAAGTCTAATGCGTCTTGTCAACGGGAGAGGTGGAGGACCCTCGTACTGTCGCATCCCCCTGTGGCAGTAGCTCATAGCTGTTCCTCCGCGAGTCTGCTTAGAGCGTTAGTCCACCGCCCGTTGACACTTTCCCCCCTCTGCTTCACTCCTTGTTTTTGTTGGCATCCCTGTTTACACTCGGCGGCAGTTTTAAATAATGGTGTGAACTCCAACAATAAGGGGGCGCTATGGGTGGATTTTTCGGTGTAGTTTCGAAGAAGGACTGTGTGGCGGATCTTTTTTTTGGAACGGATTATCATTCCCATCTGGGGACCATGCGGGGCGGCATGGCGGTGCAGGATGCTTCTGTCATCAAGCGCACGATCCATGACATCACAAACTCACAGTTTCGTGCGAAGTTTGAGCATGATGTTCAGGGGATGAAGGGGAATTCCGGGGTGGGCGTGATCAGTGATTATGAGGATCAGCCCCTCTTGATTGGATCCCATCTGGGGACCTATGCCATTGTGACCGTTGGGGTGGTGAACAATCTGGCCGAACTGGTGGCCAAGTCCTACGTGAAGAAATACACCCATTTCTCCGAGATGAGCGGGGCTTCGGTCAATCCGACGGAGGTGGTGGCGACGCTGATTAATCAGGGGGCTACCTTTGCTGACGGGTTGCGGATGGCCCAGGAGCAGGTTGACGGGTCCTGCTCGATCCTGTTGCTGACGGCGGAGGGGATATATGCGGCGCGCGACCGGTATGGGCGGACGCCGATTGTGGTTGGGGAAAGGGACGGGGCCATGGCGGCAACGATGGAGACCTGTGCGTTTCCCAATCTTGGATTTGAGGTGAAGACGTATCTGGGTCCGGGCGAGGTGGTCCTGTTGACTCCGGAAGGGATGCAGCGGAAGAAGGCCGCGCTGGACGTGTTGCAGATTTGTTCATTCCTGTGGGTGTACTACGGGTATCCACCTTCCTGTTATGAAGGCATCAATGTGGAGGAGTCGCGTTACCGGGCGGGTGCCATGTTGGCAAAGCGGGACAACGTCAAGGTGGATGCGGTGGCGGGCATCCCGGATTCCGGGACGGGGCATGCCATGGGATATGCCATGGAAGCGAAGATTCCCTTTACGCGGCCGTTTGTGAAATACACACCCACATGGCCGCGGAGCTTTATGCCGCAGGATCAATCGATGCGTGACTTGATCGCGAAGATGAAGTTGATTCCCATAGCGAGTTTGATCAAGGGGCAGCGCCTGTTGTTCTGCGAGGACTCGATTGTGAGGGGGACCCAGTTAAAGGATCAGGTGCAGCGCCTGTACGAAGCCGGGGCCAGTGAGGTGCATATGCGCCCGGCCTGTCCTCCGCTGGTGCATGGGTGCAAGTTCCTTAATTTCTCGCGATCCAAGTCGGTGATGGACTTGGCGGCAAGGCGTGCGATCAAGGAGATAGAGGGGAAGGATGATGTCGATCTGGCGCCGTACGCCGATCCGTGTTCGGACAAGCAGTGCGAGATGGTGGAGCGCATTCGGAAGCGGCTTGGTCTGACGACCCTTGCCTATCAGCGGTTGGATGATCTGGTCAATGCGATCGGATTGCCAAAGTGCCAACTCTGCACCTATTGCTGGGATGGAGTTGAGAAGAAGGCCTGAGCAAGGGGAAGGGCATGACGATGGCAGATCAGGGAACAACAAGCGATCCACTGGGGATGGAAATCCGCCTGAAAGGAGTTTCCATCAGTCCCGGTGTGGCGGCGGCCAGGGTTTGTCTGTTCAATGAAAGCCGGCATAACGTTATTACGCCTTCCCTGATAGATGCTTCGGAAATTGAGAGTCAGACGGCGCGTCTGCGCGATGCCATTGCGGCCGTTGGTTTACGGCTGGGCGAATTGAAGGCCAGGGTGACCAGCGAGGTGGGGCCCGCCGAGGGGGAGATTTTTGCGGCGCAGAAGATGATGGTTGAGGATCCGGGTATTCAGGCCAAGATGATGGCGGCCATCCGTGACGACAAGATGGGCCCTGAGATGGCGGTCATGCGGGTGCTGGATGCGTACGAGGCGCGGATCAAGGCGCTGGATAATCAATATTTGCGTGAGCGGGCCTCGGACATTGGGGAGATCAAGCGGCGGGTGCTGGATGTGTTGGCGTTGACGCGACCCGGATTGCAGTGTGAGGGGCAGGCGCAATGTACGCGCGGGCGGGGGCGTGTTGTGGTGGCGGTGGAATTGACGCCCAGTCTGGCCATTGATCTTGATTCGGAACACATTCAGGGATTTGTGACGGAGCATGGCGGCGTGACATCCCATGCGGCGATTCTGGCGCGCGCGCTGGGGATACCGGCGGTGAGCGGGGTGGCGGGTATTGCCGGCATGATTACCTGCGGGACCGACGTGCTAGTGGATGGTGATGCCGGTGAAGTCATTCTCTGGCCATCTCCTGCGAGTATCGAACGAGTTCGACGCCGTGATGGAGGGGGCCGGAAGGCTGCTGTCGAGGAGCCAGTTCCCGGGCTCAAGGTATTGGCTAATATCAGTGTGGCGTCCGAAGCGGTTGATGCCGTGAGCATGAAGGCGGAGGGGATAGGCCTTTACCGGACGGAATTCGAGTTCATGGCGGCCGGGAAAGTGTTATCCGAGGATGAACAGTTTGAGCGATATGCCGCGGTGGTGAAGACGATGGCGGGCCAGCCGGTGTATTTGCGGTTGATGGATGTTGGCGGCGAGAAACAGACGCCGGGGGTGCACATTCCTGAGGAGAGTAATCCCGCCTTGGGATTCCGAGGAGCGCGGTTGCTGTTGCAGAGACCGGAATTGGTGGTGCCCCAGGCGCGTGCCATTGCGCGGGCATCGGTGTTCGGCCCGATTCATGTGACGTATCCGATGATCACGGATACGGAACAGTTCCTGAAATTGAAGCAGATGGTAGCGGATGCCATCATTGGCGTTCCATCGGGACGGCTGTGGCATGGGGTGATGTTCGAGGTGCCGTCGGCGTGCATTGAGGCGCGTGATCTTCTGCGGGTGGCGGATTACGGAAGTATTGGCACCAATGATTTGTTCCAGTATTTGCTGGCGCTTGACCGCAACAATGAGTTGGTGGCGCGTGATTTCCGGCCGGATCATCCTGCGTTCTGGACGTTGCTGGGGCAGGTGGTGATGGCGGCAGAGGAGGCGGGGAAACCGTTGTCAGTATGCGGGGAGATTGCCGGGTGGCCGGAGTATGTAGTCCGGCTGGCCAAGGCGGGGATTAAGACCGTGAGTGTCAGTACCCGATTGATTGCCCCTGTGCGGAAGGCGATGCGGTCCTGAGCGGTGTATGCGGCAGGGAAAGCGTTCGAGGCGCCCGCCAATGAACGGTATCGCCAGGGTTGGTTCAATTAACCAGGCGAGCAATGAAATGAGGCGATACGGGACTACAGCGTCAGCAGGTCCTGGATGCTTTCCCATGTCATTGAGGTGAAGGCGTTTTCGCTGGCGGACAGGGTGGCATCGATGACGGCCTTCTTCTGGTTCTGCAAGGCCAACACCTTTTCTTCCACGGTGCCCTTGGTGATGAGCTTGATGCTGTAGACGGTGCGTTTCTGGCCGATACGGTGGGCGCGGTCAGTGGCCTGGTTTTCGACGGCAGGATTCCACCAGGGGTCGAAGTGAATAACCATGTCGGCGCCCGTCAGGTTGAGGCCTGTGCCGCCAGCCTTGAGGCTGATGAGGAAAACGGGGATGGCGCGGTCGGTGTTGAAACGGTGGACCTCCGCCATGCGGTCCTTGGTGGCGCCGTCGAGATAGCAGTAGGGAATCTGGCGTTGATCCATCTGGTTGCGCAGAATGGTCAGCATGGAAACGAACTGGCTGAAGACCAGGACGCGATGGCCACCGTCCAATGCCTCGTCGAGCAATTCGAAGAAGAGTTCCATCTTGGCCGAAGGCTGCTCGGCGTGCAGGTTCTGGAGTTTGAGGAGATCCAGATGGCAGCAGACCTGGCGCAGGCGGAGGAGGGTCTTGAGGACTTCCATGCGGGACCGTTGGAATCCCTGCTTGGCGACCAAGTCGGTCAAGCGGCGGCGGGAGGAATCCACGAGTTCCTTGTAGACGGCTTTCTGGTCGGCGCTGAGCGAACAGGTCGCCAGACGTTCGATGCGTGGTGGCAGGTCGCGTGCGACCTCGATCTTCAGGCGGCGCATCAGGAAGGGTTGAAGTTTGCGGCGGAGCCGGAGTTGGGCGGCCTGAGCTTCCGCCCCCCCCTGGCCGATGGGGAGTTCGTAATGCTGACGGAAGGAGTCGTGCGAGCCGAGGTATTTCGGCATCAGGAAATCCATGATGGACCAGAGGTCCGAGACGCCGTTTTCGATGGGGGTACCGGTGAGGACCACCTTGTGGAAGGCGCGGATTTCCTTGGCGGTGATGGCGTTCTGGGTGGAGCGGTTCTTGATGTGCTGGGCTTCGTCGAGCACCATCACGGAAAATTCCATTTCCCGGTAGTGGGCGATGTCGCGGCGGAGGAGGGCGTAGGAGGTGACGACGATATGTGCGTTCGGGACCTCGGTCCACTTGCTGTGGCGATCACTTCCCGAGATGGGGAGCACGCGTAATGTGCTGACAAATTTCTGGGCTTCTTCCGCCCAGTTATTGACAAGGCTGGTGGGGCAGATGATCAAGGCGGGCTTGTGGCGCGCGGCGGGGTGATGGCGCTCCAGTTGCAGCCACGTCAAGGTCTGGAGGGTTTTGCCGAGCCCCATTTCGTCGGCCAGGATTCCGCCGAAGGTGTTGACTTCAAGGAACCGGAGCCAGTTGACGCCTTCCTTTTGATAGGGGCGGAGGATGCTGTCGAGGGAAGGAGGAAGTTGGACGGGTTCAGTGGAGTGGAGTCGCGACTGGCGCTCGGCGGAGAGGCGCCATGGGGCGGGGGCCTCCACGTCCACGCCGTCGAGGGCATCGAGCGAGGTTTTGACATAGGATGAGTAGACGGAAGGCATGCGGAAGGCGCCGGGTCGGCTGCCTTCGCCGCTGGAGCAATCGCGGAAGACTTCCATCATGGAGTCGATGGCGGCGGAATCCAGCAGGATGGTCCGTCCGTTGCGTTCGATGAACGCTTCGCCCTTGAGGAGGGCGCGCTGGATATCGGCTGGGGCGAGGCGGTTGCCTTCGCCGTCCTCGAAATCGAATCCGACTTCGAACCAGCCGGGCTGATCGCCTTCGCTATGGATGCTGACGACCGGGGTGGCGAAGTCCATGGATTCCATGACGCCGCCGATGCGGCCTTCCAGTTCAACGCGCCAGCCGGAGCGGCGCAGGGCGGGCACATGACTGCCGAGGAAGTTCAGGACTTCGCGGCAGCCGACGACGGAGTTCAAGGTGTCGCCGGTTTCGCCGGAGAACCCGAAGGCGGCCAGGGTGTCGAGGGCTGCTTTTTCGGCGGGCATGTTACGCACGGTATAGCGCATGAGGTCGGTGGGGTCGGGGATGGCGAAGTGACCGGCGGGATCCTTCTTGCCTGCCACGAGGCGGATGCCGTCATAGTCGGCGTAGACGGTGGCGGCGAGCGAGGCTGGACTGCCCCGGATGGTGAGGCGGAAGCGGGGGATGGCCGGCTCGATGGTGAACAGGTCAACGGAGAGATCGCTTTCGATCCGCATGAAGCCCGAGAGGATCGGCCACTCGGCCTGCATGAAGCGGGGGACGGCTTGCCGGGGAATGATGACCGGCTCGGAATAGATGGAGCGGATGGGTTCGGGAAGGATTTTTTCGAGGGGCCAGAAATGGCGGGCCCCAAAGGCCCATCCGTGTCGTCCGGTGACGACGTAGAATGGGGTTTCGGAGGGTTTCATGAACGGGATTTCCGTATGGAGAATCAGGATGAGTTCGCCGTTGTCCCGGTCCAGATCGAGCTGCAAAAAGGAGACCAGGCGAGAGGCGGCCACGGTGATAGGCGTTGGCTGGCCTTCCTCCGCCAGGGTCATGCCTTGCAGCAGGTGGAGGAGCGAGAGGAAATCGTGTTGGGTTAATTCCATGGTTCCGCGGGCGGGCCCTTCGGCGATGTCCTCGAGGACAAACAGGATGGCTTCGTCCTTTTGGGAGAGGCCAAGGCAGATATCGGTCTGGATTTGATCCACAAGGACAACGGTGCTGTTGAAGGCCACGGCGCAGGTGAGGGGGATACGGCCGGTGTTGACGCCATCGCGCCAGGAGGCGCCGAGGGTGAGAATAAGTCTGGCGGAGACACTGCCGGGTTCGCCGAGCCGGGCGCGTTTGACGTAGGTGTTGTCGGCGAGGGATGCCATACGGGCGGCGCGGCGGAGTTCCTCCTTCTTCATGGCGTCCAGTTCGGGATTGTTATTCCGGCGGATCAATTCCAGGCACAAGGCGATGACGTGGGCACAGATGATGCCCCGCTCCTTGCTGTCGCGGCAGGGGCAATGGTTTTCGGCGGAGCCATCCTGCCGGATGCGCACGGCGGTCTTGAGGGGGCGGTTGCTCCAGAGGATGGTGCCGGAGACGAAGGGGGGATCATAGGTGACATCCTGAACCAAACTGCGTTCCGCCAGGGTTTGTGCATCGCGGAAGACGCGGTGTCCGGCCCAGTTGATGAGTACCTGATGGGTTATGGGGAGGCGTGGCGACATGGGGTTAGCTCGCGGGGCGTTTCATCCACAGGGAGGTCCACTCGCCTATGACGAGGGAGTCTTGAAGGATGAACCCCTGGGCGTGGAAGGCGGTGATGACGCCATCGGCTTGCGGGTTCAGGATCCCTGAAAGGATAAGGGAGGCGGACGGGGAGGGAGCGACGAGTTGAGACAGGATGGCGGCGTATTGGATTAGGACGACGGCGAGGATATTGGCGACGACGATATCGAAGGGGGGTGTGTTGGTCAGGGTGGCCAAGTCGGCGACGCCGAAGTGGATGGCGGAGGTGACTCCGTTCAGGGTGGCGTTTTCGCGGGCGACGCGGATGGATTCGGGATCGTTATCGAGAGCGGTGATGTTGGTGAAGCCGAGGCGGGCTCCGGCGATGGAGAGGATTCCTGAGCCGCAGCCGACATCAATCAGGCTTAACGGACGGTTCGGAGAGCCGTCCCTACCGGAGGCGATGGCATCCATGAAACAGAGGCAACCACGGGTGGTGCCATGCTGGCCGGTGCCGAAGCTCATGCCGGGGTCGATTTCGAGAACAATCTCGTCCGGCGCCGGGGAGCAGGGTTCCCAGGAGGGTTTGATCCAAATGCGGTCGGAGACCTTCTCGGTATGGAAGAAACGTTTCCAGGCTTCGGCCCAGTTTTCGACGGGGAGGGGTTCGATGGTGGCGGTCCAGGAGGCGTTGGGGAATTGGGATTTGACCATGGACTGCATGGCGTCCAGCCGATGAACGGCTTCCGGTTGGCTGGCGCAGAAATATTCGATGCGGGCGAGGTCGCGGTCGGCGTCATACCAGATGGTGCATTGGTCGTCGGCATCCAGCACGGCGGCTTCGTCGATGAAATCGGCGACGGTGGAGGTGGTTTCCACGCGGGCGACATACAAGATGGGTTGGGAAGGGGAAGGCATGGGGATTGGGGTTCAGGGTTCAGGGTTC
>CAZSSA010000017.1:28714-30029 GCA_964609375.1 uncultured Verrucomicrobiota bacterium
GGGTTCAGGAAATCCGGGAGGACAGATGATTTGTGAGCCTAATTCGAACTTTTCTTCGGCTGGCCCTCGATGGGTAAGATCGCAGACCTCCATGTGCAGGCGGCAGAGTTTCTGATAGACGATCAAATCTTCGAGCCGTTGATACGTTTGCATATCAATTCCCTGAACCCTGAACCCTGGAGCCAGAACCCTCATTGGGCTTTATGGGGCGTTTGAATTTGTAGCCGTTGGCGGTGGCGGATGTGGCGGCGCCTTCGGCGCCCAGGATGGAGCGGGTCTGGCCGACCCGGGCCAGGACGGAGTCGGTGGTTTTGAAATGACACTTTGCCGTTTGGAGCAGGATGGCGGGCGAGTGTTTTTCGATCAGGGTGACGGCGGCGTCCTGGACAAGGTTGGAGGCCCCCTTGGGGAGTTTGACGCCATGCTGTTCGCCCAGTTTGCGGAGTCCGAACAGGAAGGCTTCGCGGGCAAGAATGGAGGCGGCGGCCACGGCGATATCGGATTCGGCCTTGTGCATCTGAATGAGTTCGATTTTGCGGCCTTTCTGCATGAGGGCGCGCTTGACCTGTTCCTTGCTGCCGAACTGGTCGGAGACGGCGCGGGTGCAGGCGGGAACCTTTTCCAGAAGGTTTTCGATGGCGCGGGCATGACCCCAGGCGAGGAGGTTGTTCACGCTGCGGATCTTGGTGTAGAGCTGGTTGTATTTCTCCGGGCCGATGGCAATGATGCTGTAGCGGCCATTGAGCAGTTGGCGGAGATTCTTGGCGATATCGAGCAGACGGTTATCGCTGGTGATGTTCTTGCTGTCACGGACGCCGATCTCCTGCATGGCCTTGGTCAGGGTGCCGTCGGTGTAGGCGCTGGCGATGACGATGGGGCCGAAGAAGTCGCCCTTGCCGCTTTCGTCCACGCCGATGTGCGGGGTGAAGGCTTCGGGGTTGACGATTTCCTCATACCCCAACTTGACGGCCATGAGGACCTGGGGTTCCATGACGAACGTGACGAAATCCTGGGCGCCTTTGCCTTGGACGACGCATTTGCCGGACTGGTAGAGGACGATCCGGCAGTCCGGGGCGTCGGCGGCGATGGTGGAATAGGGGACGGTGGCAGGGCGGTAATTACCCTGTTCCAGAATGAGGATCAGGGCTGCCTGCTGGCCTTCCGTTAGTGTAAATGTGAAGGAATTACGTTGTTCCATAAACTTACCCTTATACCAAAAGGATTTTAATAAGCAAAAAGGTTTTGCGGTGCGGCGTCAGTGACGTAGGGGCGACCTACGGTAGGGACGCCTCTCCGAGGCGTCCGCGGACCGCTC
>CAZSSA010000018.1:0-1522 GCA_964609375.1 uncultured Verrucomicrobiota bacterium
GCAGACTGAGAGGGATGAGCAGGCGCTTGCGGTGATGGGTTTATAATGATACGGTAATGGTATCAAACATGATAACGCGCGAAGCAGATTATGCAATAAGAGTGATGATGTTGCTCGCCCGGCGGGAAAAGGAGGAGAGGGGCGGAGCGTCTTCCCTGGAAATTGCCGGTGAGATGGATATCCCATACCGGTTCCTTCGAAAATTGGTCAAGCGTATGGTGGCGGCGCGACTGGTCAATAGCCAGCGCGGTAAAGGGGGCGGGCTCACGCTGGGGAGGGGGGCGGGACGGATCTCCTTATTGGATGTGCTCCAGGCGATGTCACCGAGTGGAACGAGGCTGAGTAATTGCCGATCGACGGGTGCGCTATGCCGGCGTGCCGGAACGTGCGGGATGCATCGGGCGATCAACAAGATCCAGGCATCGGTGGATCGGCAACTGCGCGAAGTTACCATTGCCTCGCTTGTGACCTGATCTTTTCCCAAAACCAAAAAAAGTGAAAAAAGACTTGTAAATGATACCGTAGTAGTAGCATTATATACGCCATGAAAGCCCGACGCCCTGGTTGCGTAGCCTGTGCGATGCCGGGTGAAGGAAAAAAAGAGAAAGGGAGTGTGTGACATGGCCGTATTAGTGACAAAGGAAGCCCCTGATTTTACAGCGCAGGCGGTGATGCCGGATAATTCAATCGGTGAGATCAAGTTATCGTCCTACCGGGGAAAATACGTGATACTGTTTTTTTACCCGCTGGACTTCACGTTTGTGTGTCCCTCGGAGATTGTGGCGTTTGACAAGGCGATGAAGCATTTCAGGGACCGGAATGCCGTGGTGCTGGGCGTCTCGGTGGATTCGCAGTTTACCCACTGGGCGTGGCGGCAGACGCCCCGCCATAAGGGCGGGATTGGGGAAATCGGTTATCCCCTGGTGGCCGATTTGGATAAGAAGATTGCGAAAGCCTATGATGTGTTGCTGAACGATGCCGTGGCGTTGCGCGGGTTGTTCCTGATTGACACACACGGGGTGGTGCGGCATCAGATTGTGAACGATCTGCCGATCGGACGGAGTGTGGAGGAGGCATTGCGCACCTTGGATGCCTTGCAGTACACCGAGGAACATGGCGAGGTATGTCCTGCCAACTGGAAGGCAGGCGAAGAGGCCATGAAGCCCACCGCTGAAGGAGTGGCTTCCTACTTGGGTAAGCACGCCAAATAGGCGAGTGCCTGAAAGTGGTCAGGAGGGGTCCTGGTCGTGGATGGGGGAACTTTGGAGAAAGTGGATAAGCAACATTTCCAATGTTCAACAAAGTTCTCTCTATTCCTGGGATAACGGGAACTATTCGGAAATCAAGAGGGGGATTGATGCGTCAGTTCCCGAGCCGCTTGAATTAATTGGTCCGAGAGATCTGCCTTTGGCTCTCCGTCGATGCTAATCGGGATGCAGAGGCCTTCGCTGTGGATTGATAGAAGAATCAATTTCCATGATCCGGTGGGCGATGGTGCCGGTTTGGGAGCGGGGGGTGATGG
>CAZSSA010000018.1:1622-3339 GCA_964609375.1 uncultured Verrucomicrobiota bacterium
ATTTTTTTACCTTACTCACATCACTCAAGCTAACGCCTATTGGTTCTCAACCTTTTGGAGCACGTCTTCCCAACACAAGCCTTTATGGGCCCGGACCGATACTTCCAGCCGTTTCAATGCCTCGGTAACCAGAAGGCGAAGTTGCCTGTCAAAGCAGTAGAGGCCCCAGAGTTGTTCGAAGGTGGCACCCGGTAAAAAAAGATCGGGATTACCTTGTATAGCTAAGGGGAAGCGGTAGGCAGAGATGCGGTAGTAATTGAAATGTTCTAGGCAGTGAAGCGCCAAAGTGGGGTCACTGACCACCAAACCTCGGTTTTTGAGGATATCCAACTGTTCAGTGTAGGTTCTGGCAGGTTTATCGTAACTCATGCCAACCCCCAGAAATGAGTAACCCGCCGATTTGAGCATAACCAGAGGTTAGAGGCTTGGCGGGTATTGTTGTAATCAGTATCAGGAAGAGGGTGCCCGCAGTCAATGGCAAAAAACCATTCTTGAATGAGGTTGGAGCAATGGAAAAGAAAATCATTAATAGATTAATCTGGCTTGGCGGCGGCTTTTTTCCTGGCGTCTTCGGCTTGCCAGCGGTCGACTTCGGCGCGGATTTCCTTTAGGCGCTTGATGATGGGGAGTTTTTGGGTGCAGGCGGCTTCGCAGGCGCCGCATTCTGTGCATTGATCCAGCTTGTTTCCTTCGCGGAGAATTCCCCAGTGCCAGTTCAGGCGGTTGGTGATGCTTTCGGGTTTACCGAGCAGCATATACTGGTTATAGGCGTCCATGAGTTTGGGGACGGGAATGCCTTGGGGGCATTCATCGCAATAGGCGCAGCCGGTACACATTTCGTTGAACGCTGTACGGATGGAGGTTCGTATACGCTCAATCTGGGAAAAGGAGAGAGGCTTGAATCCGTTGACGGCGGAGAGGGCATCGGCGAGATGCTGGCGGTTGGACATGCCAACGAGGGAAACGGTGATGCGCGGGTCGTTGAGGAGGAAGCGCAGGGCGCCCTCGACGACGGTTTCGTCAGGTTGGGTGCGGACGAAGTCGAAGCGTTCAGGGTGCTGGGGGATGATGCCGCCCCCGAGCGGGTTCATGGCGACGACGGCGCGTTTGAGTTGATGGGCGCTGGTGAGGGCGGCTTCGCGCAGGGCGAAGTTCATGGCGGAGTAGCCGAGGAGTACGCCTTCAAAGGGATAGTCGCGGAGGACGGCAGCGATGTCGCTCCCCTTCATATGGGAGGAAACACAGATGTGGCGGATCAGGCCTTCCTCCTTCAGTTTCTCGAAGCCGCGGAGGGCGCCTTTCGCCCGGCGGTCATGCCAGATGCCTGGCTCCAGAAGGCACCACATGTGATAGAAGTCGATGGCGTCCACCTGAAGGCGCTTGAGAGAAGTTTCGCAGTCGCGGCGGACATCGTCGGCGGTGGACCCGAAGGTCTTGGAAGCGACATAAAAAGGGCGTTTGGATTTGGTGGCGTTCATTTCCTTGAAAGCGACACCCATGAGTTCCTCTGATTTTCCGTAGCCGATGGCGGTATCGAAGTAGTTGATGCCGGAGTCGTAGCAGGCTTTGACAAGGTCGGCGCAGGCGTCGACGTTGTTCTGGTCCGGGAAGCGCATGCCGCCGAAACCGATGGCTGAGACTTGAATGCCGGTGTTGCCGTAGGGGTTGTATTTCATGGTGGTGGTGGGGGTAGGGTTCAGGGTTTGGGGTTAAGGAA
>CAZSSA010000018.1:3439-5905 GCA_964609375.1 uncultured Verrucomicrobiota bacterium
ATGGTTGATGGGGGATGGTTGATGGGGGATGAGATGAAAGTAGCAGGTGGAGAGACGGGTTTTGAATTCCTCGAAATTGTAGAGGGAGCGGATGAGGTCGGCGCCTTGGGTGGCGAGTTGCTGGCGGCGTTCGGAGGAGGAGGCGAGTTGGATGATGCCATTGGCAAAGGAGGCGGGATCGGGTTGGGTGAGGCAGGCGGTGGTGTTGTTGAGGATCAGGCGGTTGGCGGGGGTATCGGTGGCGACAATGGCGCGGCCGGCCTTGAGGTAGTCGAGAAGTTTGAGGGGGGTATTGACGCCGGTGAGGCGCGGGGAAAGCAGGATATCGGCGGCGGCCAGGTAGTTGGGGAGGACATCGGGGGCGATGTGGCCGGCCCATATGACGGCGGTGTCGGCGTTCCGTTGTTTTAACTGGGCGGTGCGGGACTGGATTTCGGCAGGGGTGCCGCCGATGATGATGAAGCGGGCGTGAGGGTTGATGGCGATGACTTTCGGGATGGCATCAAAGAGAAGTTCGATGCCCTGGTAGGCGGCGAAGGAGCCGACGTAGGTGATGAGGATGTCGTTTGGGGAGGATTGAAGTTGGCGGCGGATAGAGGCGGTGAGGGAGGGATCGGCATCGACGCGGGAAGAGGGGATGTCGGGAATGTGATAGATGGGTTTGCCGGTGTTTATGGCGCGGACTTGTTCGACGAGGCCGAGGCCGGTACCGATGACAGCATCGGCGCGGCGTGCGGCAAAGAGTTCAGCCTTGGTGTAGGCCCACATGACGAGGTTACGTAGTGATTTGCCCTGATGGGAGGAGGGGTCGGAGTGTTTTTCGAAGACGAGGCGGGAACGGGCGAGCCAGGCGATGAGGACGCCGATGGGGCCCGTGTCCTCGACGGTGTGAATGACATCGTAGTGCCGGGTGAGGATGAGATGGAGGGCTTTGAACAGGATGAGGACATCGAAGGCGGCTTTAAGGAGGGAGGGGCCGATGGCTATTTTCCTGGCGAGGAATAGATTGGGGACGCGGAAGACGTTAACATTGGGGATGGTGCGGGGATCCCCGATGGGGAGCGTGAGGAGGTCGACGGTGTAGCCGGACTCGGCGAGGGCGGTGACGTCGAATCCCACGCGGATGGGAGAACCGCGCCATTGGAAAAAAGGTTGTGAGCAAAGAAACAGAACCCGCTTCATGGGGGAAACTGTAGCGTATCATGGGGAAAAGGCAAGGGGGAGCGTCCCGTAGGGACGCGACTGTTAGGCCGATAGACTGTTAGCTGTTAGGAATTGTGAAAGGCGGTGGGTTCAGGGTTCGGGGTTCAGGAGGGGAAGACGCGTAATTCGCGGGATTGACGATTTTTTGGGTCGTGATACCTTGATTCCGTTGTGGCTCGTATTCACCCGCGATATAAGGGTGCGGGGGTTGTAAAGGAAATGAATCATGCAAAAAGAATCGTTTGAATTTTTGAAGAAACTTGTCGAGACAGCCAGCCCATCGGGATTTGAATGGGGAATTCAAGGGACCATCAAGGGGCAAATGAAACCCTTCTGCGATGAGGTGCGCGCGGATGTGCATGGCAACGTGATTGGCGTGATTAATCCGAAGGCGTCTTTCCGTGTGATGATCTCGGGGCATTGCGATGAGATTGGATTCATGGTGATGCATATTGATGACAAGGGGTTCATCTTTGTGTCGGCCGTGGGTGGTGTGGATCCGGCGGTGGTTGGCGGGCAGCGGGTGACGATCCATGGAGAGGCGGGGCCGGTGCTGGGCGTGTTCGGGCGTAAGCCGATTCATCTGCTGGAGGTGGAGGAGCGCGGGAAAGCTGTCAAATTGCACGAGATGTGGATTGATATTGGCGCGAAGAGCCGCAAGGATGCCGAGAAGCATGTAGCCGTGGGCGATTACGCGACCATTGCCGTGGGGCTTGAGAAACTGCAGAACAATTTAATCACGGGTCGGGGGTTTGATGATCGGGCGGGCGCTTTCGTGGTGGTGGAGACATTGCGCAAACTCAAGGGGCGCAAGCTGAAGGTGGGGGTGTATGGAGTGACCAGCGTGCAGGAGGAGATTGGATTGCGCGGGGCGCAAACCAGCGCGTTTGGAATTGACCCCCATCTTGGTATTGCCGTGGATGTGGGATTTGCGTCGGATTCGCCCGGTGGCGATCCCAAACGGATTGGCGAGTGCAAGCTGGGGAAGGGGCCGACACTGCATCGCGGGCCGAATATCAATCCGGTGTTGGGCCGGATGATGGAGGCGACGGCAAAGAAGCACCGGATTCCGGTGCAGGTGACGGCTGAGCCCCGGGCGACGGGGACGGATGCCAATGCCATGCAGGTGAACAGGTCGGGTGTGGCGGCGGCGCTCGTGAGTATTCCGAACCGGTATATGCACACGCCGGTGGAGGTGATTTCGCTGGATGATCTGGATCATGTTTCTGATTTGCTGGCGGCGTTTCTGATGGATCTCAAGCC
>CAZSSA010000018.1:6005-19148 GCA_964609375.1 uncultured Verrucomicrobiota bacterium
GCGAAGGGGGAGAGGGAGGGATGAAGCCGTCGCCGTTCAAATGCTATTTGGATGGGATGAAGAGGAGGGCGGCTGAGTTCAGGCAGTAGCGCCGTCCTGTGGGCTTGGGGCCGTCATCGAAGACATGACCAAGGTGGGCGTCGCACCGTGTGCAGCGGATTTCTGTTCTTTCCATGCCGAGACTTTTGTCGGTGATCGTGGTGACATTTTCCGCCGCGATCGGCTTGAAAAAGCTCGGCCATCCGGTTCCGGAGTCGAATTTGTCCGTGGCCTGGAATAATGGCAGGCCACAACACACGCAATCATAACGGCCGGGTTTCTTGTGGTCGTAAAAGACGCCGCAGAAGGCCGGTTCGGTTCCCTGCCGGCGGGTGATCCGGTATTGTTCCGGGGTCAACTTTGACTTCCATTCGGCCTCGGTCATGGCGGTTTTCTTTACGGGTCCGGGGGGCATTAACTGGCCCTGATCGTTTAACAGGCGAACGGTGACGGTCATGTTGGTTCCTCCGAGCGTTGTAGTGGTTGTGGCGGCGAAGAGGCTGAGGCAGGCGGCGGGGAGAATGAAGAGGCGTATGTTCATGGGGTAAGGATTACGCAAGAGGGGCGGGATGACAAGAAGAGAATATCAAAATGGGTGAGCGATTAAGATTACGATCATGATGGGGTGGGTTGTGCTTGACGGGGTGGCGGGTCTGAGGCTTCACTGAAGGGATGAACAACGGAATCGCCTTTTCAGAAGTGTGCCAGATGTTGGGGCGCGAGACGGTATTTGTGCGCACGATACAGCGTCAGCTTGGATTGCATCTGCCGGACAAGGAGGGCGGGTATTCCCAGGGGTATGTCATGTTTCTTGAAAAGATTGTTTCGCTGAGGGCGTTGCATATTCCATTGGAGGACATCAGGGATCTGTTTGAGGTGGAGAAGAAGATTTTATGTCTGCTCCATGTGGATGCGTTGGGCCGGTCGCCGACATGGTATCTGGATGAATGTTCCGCCGATGCGGATACGGTTGTATTTCCGGACCGGCTGTTGTTGAGCGGGCACCGGTTGGGATTCCGGATTGATGCGAATGTGATTCAGCCGACGTTGGATTTTGGGGAGCGGCATCCGGAATTGTTCAAGGGGCGCGAGATGGGCGAGGATGTTTTTCTGGTGGTGCGGAAGTACGTGGGCATGGTGAGGGCAATGCGGGAGCGGATCGAGCGGGAGCGGCCCATTCTGGAGAACGCGCTCTATTGGGCGAAGCGGGTGTTTAAATAAGGGGTCAGGAATCAGGGTTCGGGGTTCAGTGACAGAAAGATTTCACCACTGATTTAAGAAATCGTGGAAATACATTTAACCACGAAGCGCACGAAGGACACGAAGAGGAAATCCATCAATGCTGGCGTTGTTTCATTAACTGGATAGCCAGCGAGATGGACATGAGTTTACTCTCGTGGGTGTCGGCGCGTGAGGGGACGATGATCGGCGCGGCACAACCGATGACGACACTGGCGAGCGGGGACCCCACCCAAACCTGAATGGCCTTGTAGATGGCATTGCCCATGTGGATGTCGTGAGCCACCACGATGTCTGCGTTCCCTGCGATCTTCCTATCGGCCATCCCTTTTGAGGAAGCGGAGGCGGGGGAGACGGCGTTATCGAGGGCGTAAGGGCCTTCGACGATGCAACCGGGGAACAGGCCGCTGCGGCTCATTTCGGTCAGCATCACGGCGTCGGTGATGGAGGGTGAAGCGTGTTTATTGGCACTTTCGACGTAGGACAGGATGGCGACCTTGGGGCAGGTGATCCCCAGCGCGTGGGCGACATGGACGGCGTTCATCACGATATCCTTTTTGCGCGCCAAGTCAGGGGAAATGTTGATGCCGGCATCGGTGACCAGAAGCAATCCGGATTTGTTAGGGACGGAGGTGACGGCGACGTGGCTCAGGATGCGTTCGGTGCGCAGGCCGTCCGTTTTGTCGAGGATGCGTTGGATTAACGTGCCGGTTTTCAGATTCCCCTTCATGAGGATATCGCCGCGACCGGTTTTGACGGCATGCGCGCTTTTGGCAGCCGAATCTTCGGGGGAGCGGGCGTCGATGAGGTCAAAACGAGAGAGATCGATTTTTGCCTGTGCGGCGAGTGTTGAAAGGCGCTCCGTGGAACCGACCAAGGTTGCCTTGATCATTCCGAGGGAAATGGCTTCGTCAAGGGTGCCGATGAGATCCTTGTCTTCGGCGCCGGCGACTACGATGCGGAATTGCCCGGCATCCGGTTGATTCCGGGACAAGGATAACAGTTGATGGAGGGAAGAAATCATCGTGGGCGACCGGGGTGCTTGTTAATCTTTCCGGATGGCGGTTCGTCCGGTTCTGGAAATGCCGAGGATGCCGAAGGGTTTGAGCATATTGACGAAGCCCTTTATTTGTGAAGGTTCGTCTACAAGTTCAAGGGTGATGGAGGCTTTCCCGATGCCGGCGACTTTGGCCCGGAAGAGTTCGCTGATTTGCAGGATGTGGGGCATGGTGTCCTGATTAAGGGCGACCTTAACCAAGATCAATTCACGCTCGTAGTGATCGCCCATGTCGAGTTTTTCCAGCCCCCTGATTTCGGCGACGGAGGTCAGTTCGAGGCTGATGGTCTTGACGTCAATGCCGTCGGTATCGGTGACGATGGTGATGCAATTGAAGGAGGGGTCGTCGGTTTCCGAGGTGTTCAGGCTGTTGATGTTGATGTTGAGTTGGCGGAATTTATCAGCGATGGAAGCCAGTACGCCCGGTTTGTTTCGCACTACGCCTGTGATGATCTGTTCCATGATGGTCTCCTGATAGCCGATCGATTAGCGCAACAATGACAACATATCGCCGGGGCTGCGGCTGTTCAATCAGGTATAATCCTTTGCCTGGATGGTTCCGTCAAGCACAGCCAGAGCGCCCTGAGCGAGGGAGAGCATTTCGCGTTCACCGGGGATGACTTCGACCGGGGCGAGGAATTCCACGCGTTCCCGTATGAGTTTCATGAAGCCGGCGTTATGGGCGATGCCGCCGGTCAGGATGATCCGGTCGACTTTGCCCGACAGGGTGGCGCCATGCTGGGCGATTTCCTTGCTGATGGCATAGGCCATGGCGCGGTAGAGCAGGCAGGCCTCCGGGTCACCGGCGTTTACCATGGCCATCAGCTCGCCGAAATGATTGGTGCCTATGTGGGCGACGAGGCCGCCTTCGCCGGTGATTTTGCGTTTGATCTGGGCGAGGGTGAATTTGCCGCTGAAGCAAAGTTGGGCGAGGCTGAAGGCGGGAAGGGTGCCGCCGCGTTCCGGGGAGAAGGGGCCGTCGCCGTTCAGGGCGTTATTCACGTCCACGACGCGTCCGCGTTTGTGGGCGCCGACAGAGATGCCGCCGCCGATATGGGCGACGATGAAGTTGCAGTCCTCGACTTTTTTGCCGATCATGCGGGCGACCTGACGGGCCACGGATTTCTGGTTCAAGGCGTGGAAGAGGCTGATGCGTCTTATTTCCGGGATGCCGGTGATACGGGCGACGTCATCGAGTTCATCGACGACAACGGGGTCGACGACAAAGGCGGGGCAACCGGCGTCGGTGGCCAGCTGGTGGGCCATGATGGCGCCAAGGTTGCTGGGATGTTCGCCGTAGCGATTGGATTCCAGATCGGCCAGCATGGCGGGGTTGACGGGGTAGACGCCGCCCTGGATGGGTTTCAGCAAGCCGCCGCGTGCGGCGATGGCGTTCAGGGAGGACAGGGGAATGGTATGGGCCTTGAGGAAGTTGATGATGCCTTCGAGGCGGAATCCGCATTGGGCCGAGAGGGTTGCCGCGCCTTGGAGTTGTGCGGTTGAATGGGGAATGGATTCGGAGGCCATTTCGTTTTCCGACTCGAAATACGCAACCTTTGTACTTGTTGATCCCGGGTTTATGGTGAGAATGAGACGCATGGTATTTCAGATAGCAAATTGACGTGTGTCTGCGCAACTATTACAATGGACAGCAATTATTTGAGTGGGAATGAACGATGACTACGTTGCGCGGAGAAGCGGCATGGCAAAAGGGAAAATAGCGATCGATGTCGATAAATGTAAAGGGTGCGAGCTGTGCATCACGGCGTGCAAGTATGGCGTCATTGCCCTGTCGGCGCCTGAAAAGACCAATGCCCATGGGTATCGACACCTGATAGCGGTGAATCCCGGGCAGTGTACTGGATGCGGGATGTGTGCGCTGATGTGTCCTGACTCGGTGCTGACCGTTTGGCGTGAGAGCAAATAAGGGGAATCCATGAGCGAACGCGTTTTGTTAAAGGGAAATGACGCCATTGCGGAATCCGCGATCCGGGCGGGTTGTGACTGTTATTACGGATATCCCATTACGCCGCAGAATGAGTTGACGGCGTATATGGCGAAGCACATGCCTGCCCTGGGCCGAACGTTTATACAGGCAGAGAGTGAGATAGCGGCAATCAACATGGTGTATGGGTCGGCGTCGGCGGGTGCGCGAGCCATGACGAGTTCGTCGGGGCCGGGGATGTCGCTCAAGCAGGAGGGGATTTCCTTTTTGGTGGGAGCCGAGTTGCCGGCGGTGATTGTTAACATTGCCCGCGGGGGGCCGGGGTTGGGGAATATTGCCCCGTCGCAGGCGGATTACTTCCAGTCATGCAAAGGGGGCGGGCATGGAGACTACCATATGGTGGTTTATGTTCCGGCCACGGTGCAGGAGGCGGCGGACCTTACGTTCAAGGCATTTGATGTGGCGGATCAGTATCGCAATCCGGTGCTGATATTAGGGGATGCGATTTTGGGGCAAATGATGGAGCCGCTGGAGTTCAAGCCGTTCACGTCGAATCGTCCGGCGAAGCCCTGGGCGTTAGGGGGGAAGCGGAACGGGCGCGAGCCCAACCTGATCAACTCCCTGTCGCTAGAGGAAGGTGTGGTTGAGGATTGGAACTGGAAGTTCAAAGCCAAATTCGACGCGATGAGGAAGGTTGAAGGGTTGGTGGAGACCGTGAACACCGGGGATGCGGATCTTGTGCTGGTGGCATATGGGACCACGTCGCGGATTTGCCGGTCGGTGATGACGAGAGCGCGAGGCAAGGGGCTTAAGGTCGGGATGGTGCGGCCGATCACGGTGTGGCCGTTCCCGTATGCGACGTTGCGCGACGTGGCGAAAACCACGAAGGAATTTCTGGTGGTGGAGATGAGTCTCGGTCAGATGATTGAGGACGTCAAGTTGTCGGTTATGGACCATGCGGCTATACATTTCCACGGGCGGCCGGGTGGCGGCATACCGGTGGAAAAGGACATCATGGAAATTATTGAACACGTTCTGGTCCGCCAGCGGAAGGGTTCAGTCACGACACGGGGATCGGTGATTGATTGGGAAGTGTCGTAAGGGAAAGAATTTAGGAGTCAGGAGTCAGGAAGGGGATGGGGGTTGAATGATGTGCACCCTCACCCCGGCCCTCTTTATTAAAGGGAGAGGGAGAAGAGTTCATCGCGGGGGTCATGGATTATGGAAATGAAGAAAGTGGCAGGACGCTCGAAACTGTGGGCTGACAAGCCGTCGCCTTATTGTCCGGGTTGCGGGCACGGCATTGTGCACCGGTTGGTGTGCGAATTGCTTGAAGAGATGGGCCTTGATGATGACTGTGTGTTTATGGCGCCGGTCGGGTGCTCCATTCTGGCGTATACTTTTTTGAAGATGGATGTTTGCCAGCCGGCGCATGGGCGGACACCGGCGGCGGCAACGGGGGTCAAGCGGGCGAAGCCTGATACCTTTGTCCTGTCCTATCAGGGGGATGGTGACCTGGCGGCCATTGGCACGGCGGAGATTATCCATGCGGCGAACCGTGGAGAGAATATCACAACGATTTTTGTGAACAATGCCATCTACGGGATGACGGGCGGGCAGATGGCGCCGACGACGTTGCTGGGGCAGAAGGCGACGACGTGTCCGGATGGGCGTGATGTCAAGGCGGGGATGGGGTATCCCATCCGCGTGTGCGAGTTGCTGAAGAGTTTGGGCGGGGTTACGTATCTAGCCCGGACGGCGGTGCATGACGTGCCAAATGTGATCAAGACGAAGAAGGCCATGAAGAAGGCATTTGAGACGCAGATCCGGCGTGAAGGGTTTTCGCTGGTGGAGATACTCTCGCCGTGTCCGGTCAACTGGGGCATGACGACGATGGATGCCCTGACGTATGTGCGTGAGAACATGGCGGCGTATTACCCGTTGCAGGAATTCAAGGTTGGTGGTGTTGAGGTTTAGGGAAGGAGAGGTAGCCTTGTGGAGTATCGATGCATTTTTGCCGGATTTGGCGGGCAGGGAATTGTTTCCATGGGGACCCTGCTGGCGTATGCGGGAATGATCGCGAACCGGCAGACGACCTATTTTCCGGCCTATGGCATTGCCATGCGTGGAGGGAGTGCGAATTGTACGGTGATTGTTTCCGATGAGCAGGTGGCATCCCCGGTGGTGACGGAGCCGGATGTCATGGTGGCCATGAATGAAATCGCGTTGGATACTTTTCAGTCCTGGGTGGCGCCGGGTGGCCGGTTATTTATCAATGCATCGTTGACCGATAAGAAGGTGGATCGGGCGGATATTGTGCCGGTGTATGTTCAGGCGACGAAGTTGGCGATTGAGGGTGGTGATTCCCGTATGGCCAACATGGCCATGTTGGGCGCCGTCATGAAGGTGACCGGGATGCTGCCCTTGGATCCATTGATCCGGGCGATGGCGAAGACCTTCCCGGCCAGAATTCAGCATATGATTGAAAAGAATGCGCATGTGCTTGAGATGGGATACGCTGCTGTATGAAGAAAGGGTTTTGTGATGGGTGCTAAAATCAATTGGGATGACTTGAGTTTTTCGCTGACGGTGACGAAGGAAATGTTTGTGGCGACCTGCAAAGCGGGGGGAGCCTGGGAGAGGGGCGAGTTTCGTCCGTACGGGAATATTTCCATTTCGCCGGCGGCTGGCGTGCTCAATTATGGGCAGGGATTGTTTGAGGGGATGAAGTGCCAGCGCTCCAAGAAAGGGGAATTGCTGTTGTTCCGTCCGCTGGAGAATGGCAAGCGCCTTGCGGAAGGGGCGAGGCGGTTATGCATGCCGGAATATCCACCGGAGCAATTTGTGGAGGTGGTTAAGGAGACCGTTCGGCGGAATGCAGAGTATGTGCCGCCGTATGGCAAAGGCAGTTTGTATATCAGGCCGTGCCTATGGGGGACGGGGGCTCAACTTGGGGTGGCGCCGGCGCCGGAATATACATTGCTGGTCTATGTGTCGCCGGTGGGGCCATATTTCAAGACCGGGTTCAAGCCGGGGCGATTTGTGTTTACCCGTGATTTCCACCGGGCGGCTCCGAAGGGGACGGGCGGCATCAAATGCATTGGGAACTATGCCGGCACGATGTATCCGGGCAAGAAGGTGAAAGCGCAGGGGTTCAACGAGTGTATATACCTGGATGCCCGCGAAGAGAAATACATTGAGGAAGTGGGGGCGGCCAATTTTTTCTGCGTTAAGGGCAACATGCTGTTAACCCCGGCTCTGGGTTCGATTTTGCCGGGCATTACCCGGCAGTCGGTACTGACGCTGGCGCGGGAGAAACTGGGCATGGATATTCGCGAGACGAGTGTGTCGGTGGAGGACGCCATGTCGGCCGATGAGGCGTTCTGTACGGGAACGGCGGCCGTGGTGTCGCCGATCGGCACATTGGTGCTGGGCGACCGTGAGGTGGTGTTCCAGAAGGGTGAGGTTGGGGTGGTGACACGCAAGGTGTATGAGTTGCTGACCCGGATCCAGCTTGGGGAAGAGAAGGACGAGTGGGGTTGGGTTGTGCCGGTAAGCTGAGTTAAATCCATTTCCGGATGTAGGGTTGCGTGTCAAATTTTCGTTGGCAGCCGGCATTGTTCATATAGCGGATTTTACCGAAAACGGGGCGCTCGCCCCATGCCCGGTCATGGGTGCCACCGATCGCCCATGCCACGCCGGCATACCCATTGGGGTTATGTCCGTCCAGCGCATATCGATCATTGAGATAGATGGCGGTGGAAAAGGCAGTGGCGGGGTCGGGGCTCCACTCGAGAATTTTCTTTGCCCAATACATACGCAGGTAACCGTGCATACGCCCACTCGTTGCCATTTCCATCTGGGCGGCGTTCCAGAGCGGGTCGTGAGTGCGGGCCTGTTCGAATTCAGCCGTTGAGTAGAGGTAATCCCTGGGATCGGCGGCATGGAGGAGAAGAGAGTTTCTGGCCCACGGCTGAAGGCCTTCAAAAGAATCATACTGTTCATTCCAGAGGCAGAAATTATCAGCCAGTTCCTTGCGGATGATCAGTTGTTCAAGAAAGGCGTTCCGGGATTCGCCGGATTTGCCGTATTGTTGGACTTCCAGTGCGACGCGCTGTGCGGAGAGCTGTCCGAAGTTAAGGTAAGGGGAGAGATTGGATCGACAGCCTGAGTTCGGGTTGTTGGCATCTGTGGCGTAGTTTGCCAAGGTGGATTCAATGAATTGATTGAGACAGCGGGTGGCGGCGGAGGGGCCGGCGGGGGCCCCTTGCACTTCGCTGACAGCATGGCTGAGATGGAGGTCGGCGAGAAGGGCCAGGGGTGAAGGAGAAGGAGGGCAGGGTGGAGGGGGACGGGGGTTGGCTCGGAGTGGCGGGAATTCCCTTAAGAAGTCCGGAAGCAGGCGGTTGATTTTCGGGCGCAGGGTATAAGCACCATACTCCAGTTTTGTTGAGGCTTCCCATGAGGGAACGACGTTATGGGCGTCCACTTCAAGAACAGGGATGGAAACGGAGCGGCATAAAGCTGATTTCCATTGGCGTGTGACACGCAGGGGGTCAAAATCGCAGACGATAAACCCGATTTTAAGAGAGGCTGCCAGTTGAGCGATCATCCTGGGCGGGTGGCCATGAAGCAGAACAAGGGGAATGTTATTGGCGGCGAGTTTGCGCCGGGTAATATCCAGTCCCCTCAGCATAAAGGCCGCATGGCGTCGGGTGCAGCCGTGGAAGTCATCGGTGAAGCAAACCGCCACTATCAGGGGGGCCTCCAGCCGTTTTGCCGTCTGGCGGGCGTAAAGTAGTGCCCAGTTATCATCGGCCCGCTGATCGCGGTTCATCCAGTAAAGGACAGGTGAGTGCGGCGCTTCTGCGCCGGATTGAATCATTCGAACGCGACGGGGATCGACAGGGTTGTGGGTTGTCATATGCGATTCTCCTGTTAAAGTAGCGCCTCGGAGGCGTCCATGGTCTTTGTTGCATGATAACAATTGACAACCGGGTCGCAAAGCGGCAAAGAATCTATTTATGAGTGTGTATGTGTTGGCCTGACCTCTTTATTGGGAGCGGCATGAGATCCACTGGCAAAGCGTCGGATGAAAGGTGGGGGATAGGATGGCGCGATGAATGGGCGCTTTTCCCGAAGTCGTCACTGGTTATTTTTGTCCTTTTGTCCGTGGCGGTATTTGGATTGTGGAGATATACAATTGACAACAATCGGCAGCGCCACGAGAGCAACACGTTTGCCTCGCTCATGGCGATTGCCGACCTCCGGGTACGGGAAGTGGTGCTGTGGCGGCGCCAATATACGGATTATGGGGTAGCCTTGAAGGATAATCCCGCGATGGGGTCCTGGGCGGCGGCTGTACTTAACAGTGCGGAAGGTGATGCGCGGAGGCAGGAAGCGATTGACTGGCTTCAGTCGGCGGTTAAACAATATGACTTCCAAGATGTTATGTTGTTGGACACCAATCTGAATGTGGTGCTGGCGACCGACACAAATCATGCAGCCATTGGTGAAAAAGCCCGGCAGGGTCTATCGCGCTCCTTACGGAGCAATGATATCGAACTCACTGATTTACACACAGCCCCGCAGGCGCCGGATGCGCACATGGATTTATATGTGCCAATGTATGAGGCGAATACGACAGGGAGAATTCCTGTTGCGGTATTTCTGTTCCGGGTTGATCCGCGAAGGACGCTGTATCCCATGATTCGAAATTGGCCCACCCCTAGTAAAACAGGGGAATCCCTATTGGTGCGGCGAGATGGGGATGAGGTGGTGTTTCTTACACCGCTTCGACGTTGCGACAAGGCGCCCCTGGCCTTCAGGAAAAGTGTGAGAACCCCGAATCTTCCGGTGGCTTCTGCCGTCCTCGGGGTAAGGGGGGCAATCAAGGGTATTGATGCCTGGGGTTTTCCTGTGATGGCGGCGTCCTGCCCTGTGCCTGACACGACGTGGTGGTTGGTCGTTAAACAGGATCGCGATGAAGTCATGGGGGAATTAAGCATCGCTGAGGGATTGTTGACAATTACAGGCGTGGCTCTCCTTAATTTGGCCTTATTTGTTTTAGGGATGTCTTATTATCGTCAAAAGCGAGAGATAATTCTGGCCCGGAAATGTGCGGAGGCGGAGAAACTGGCGCTATCCCAGCATTATGTCAATTTGGCCAAATATGCGAATGACATCATTCTTCTGGCGGGGGAAGATGGGCGGGTGCTTGAGGTCAATGAGCGTGCCATCAGGTCTTATGGATATTCACGAGAAGCGATTCTGGGCATGCCGCTTGAGGCTTTTTGGCCGGACACCCACCGGGTTGATTATGTTCAAGCGATCCGGCGGGCGGAGCGTGAGCATACGGTGGTGATTGAAACGATGCACTGCCGGGCTGATGGAGGTGCATTTCCGGTTGAAGTCAGTTTGCGGTTCATTAATGAAAGTGGACTGAAGTGGACACAAGCGGTCATTCGAGACATCTCTGATCGCCTTCAGAAAAGGCAGTTTTTTGACCGGTACCAGGCGTTATTCCGGAATGCGCGCGACATCATTATGTTTATGAGCCGGGACGGGACGATTCTGGAGGCCAACGAGGCTGCCGAGCAAGCCTATGGATACCAGCATGACGAGTTACTGCGCCTGAACCTGAGCGATATACGGGCGATCCATACGGTGCATGAACTCGAAGACCAATTGGCGGAGACGATGGTGAAGGGTGTTTTGCGTGAAACCGAGCATCGATCGAAGTCTGGACGCGTTTTTCCGGTTGAGATCAGTGCGCGTGCGGTGATCATTGGAGGGGAGCCGGTTATATTAAATATTGTGAGGGACATCTCGCGACGAAAGGCGGCGGAAGAGGCCGTGATTGCCAGTGAACGCAATTTAAGGCAGATCATGGATCTTGTTCCGCAAGCCATTTATGCGCGAAATGGCGAGGGGCGGCTTATTCTGGTGAATCAGAGGTTTGCTGAACTGGCAGGGAAGACACCTGAGGAGCTGGTTACCGGTGCCGAAAGTTCATTGGCCGACCAAAGCCGGGAGGCGGACAGAAATGTGCTACAGTCCGGACAATCGATGTTCATTCCGGAAGAAATGTGTACAGAAGAGGATGGCACGGTTCACACGATGCAGACATCCAAGACCCTGTTTATCCCGGCGGGAGAGGATAAGCCGGTTCTGCTCAGCATTTCGACGGATATCACCGAGGGCAAGCGTCTTGAAGAGCAGTTGATTCACGCCCAGAGGATGGAAAGTGTGGGGCGTCTTGCGGGTGGCATCGCGCATGACTTCAACAACCTGTTACAGGCCATTCTTGGGTTCAATGAGCTATTGATGAGCCGGATGGACGCCGGGAATCCAGGACAGCAGGAGGCGATGGAAATTGACAAGGCGGCCAAACGGGCAGGGGTGCTGACGAAGCAGTTGCTGGCGTACAGCAGAAAACAGGTCATGGATTTACAGGTGCGTGATTTGAATGCGATTGTGCAGAATGCCTCCGGTTTCATCAAGCGGTTGGTGGGCAACTCTGTGCAGATTGGCATTGTCCTGGACCCGAAGATCCGGTCGATACGGGTTGATGTCAATCAGATTGAACAGGTGTTGATGAATTTGGTCATGAATGCGCGTGACGCGATGACCGACGGTGGACGGATTACCATATGTACCAGTTCTGTACACTTGACGAATGAGGATATCCTGTACCTGCCGGAAGCGAATCCGGGTTTGTTCACGTGCCTTGCTGTGGGAGATACAGGCGCGGGAATCAGCCAGGATGTGTTGCCGCATATTTTTGAGCCCTTTTATACCACCAAAGGGTTTGGAAACGGGTCCGGGTTGGGACTGTCCATGGTCTATGGAATTGTCAAGCAGCATGGTGGGTGGATTACGGTTTACAGTAGGCCAACCTTTGGAACTATTTTTCGTATGTATTTACCTGTGGCTGATCAATTCCCTGAAACGGAAGAGTTCAACGAGGAGCCGATCAAGGTGCCCAAAGAGTTGCGCGAGTCCTCGATTCTGGTGGTTGAAGACGAGGACTGTGTGAGGCAGTTTGCCGCCAGGGCGTTAAAGGACTTTGGATTCCGGGTGTTTGCGGCGCGGAATGTTCAGGATGGGTTGGCGATGTTTGATGAGCAGGAAGGCGCTATTGATTTGGTGTTTGCCGATGTGGTATTGCCGGATGGGAATGGCGTTGATTTCGTCAGGCAAATCCGGAGCCGCAAGCCGGAGATGAGGGCATTATTGACGAGCGGCTATATGGACATACAGGAACGCTGGCCGGAAATCAAGAATCGGCGGTGGTTATTCCTGCAAAAGCCCTATCCAATTTCGACATTAATTGAGACTATGATATCCGCGTTGAGAGCGTTGGTTGATTAGACAAGGGGGTGAGTATGAAAATGTTTCACAGGCGCCATAATAAAGGGGATGGGTTGGCCATGGTTGCCTTATGGCAATTCATGGCGTTTATGATGTTCATCTTGATGATCTGGTTGAATGAGGTCATGGACCTTTCGGCGCTTTGGTTTGGCAATGCTCCGAGTGAGTTCAACATGTTTCGGGGTTGTGTGTTGACCACCATGGCCATCATCATGGCCATCATTACTGTGGGGCATACCTATGTCCAGCAGAAGCAGATTATCCGCGGGTTGCTTACCGTGTGCGCGGAATGCCGGAAGATCCGTATGGATGAAGAAGTGTGGGAGCAGCTGGACCAGTATATTACCGATCACTCGCTGGCCTTGATCAGTCACGGGTTGTGTCCGCACTGTTTCGAGCGGATGCAGAAGGAGATTGAGAAGATGGAGAAGACGCCGGGGCGGAAGGCGTGACCATACTGTCTGCACTCGTTGTGTTTCTGGATAAGGCG
>CAZSSA010000018.1:19248-29995 GCA_964609375.1 uncultured Verrucomicrobiota bacterium
AAGGCGGTGGCTGGCTTGTTGAAGAAGCGGTTTCGTGTTGAAGCCGACTTTATTGACATGGGGATACGGCTGTAAAAAAAAGGGGGGGGAGGGTTTACGGTCCGGGTTCAGCAGAAATCGGTGGAAACCTTTAGGGTGATATCGAGTTGATATTGGCCGGTATGCGGCCTATCTTTCCCTTCATGGACACACAAACAATTCGGCGAGGGTTGTACGCGATTCAGACGCGGGCGGCGACGATGGATGCCTTGGTTGAAAAGGGTCGTGCCGCGAGCGCTCTTGTGGTTCCGCTGCTGCAAGACAGAGACGAAGGTGTTCGCTGGGCGGTCACCAGGGTTCTGGGTGACGTTGGGGACAAGGAAGCCATTCTGCCATTGGTATCCCTGCTTGAACAGGGCGTGAACGTATCTGATGCCGTACAAGCGCTGCGATCCATTACCGGTGAGACGCTGGGTGACAACGCCATGGCCTGGCGGGAGTGGGCGCAAAGGCAGGCGGGAGGCGGGACAGCGGGAGAGGGAGTGCTTTCGGATCAGGAGTTGGTAAAGGCGGCCATCAAGGGGTTGCCGGCGACGATGAGTGGAGGCGGGCAAGAGTATGAGATCAATGTGACCCTGCCTGAGCGCCGGATGCAGAGTGTGCGGATTGATTTCTCCGGCAAGGATGCGGATGGAAGTCCGGTTGTTCAATTGATTACTCCGTGTGGTCCTGCGGTCGCAGAGCACTATGAGGTTGTTCTCAAACTTAATATGTCCATTCCTTATGGGGCCATCGGGTTGGCGTTATTGGATGATGTTCAGTATTTTGCGCTGATCGACACCCATTTGCGGGTTACGGTACATCCTCAAGCCATTGCCAAGTCCATTATGAGTTTGGCCCGGCAGGGTGACGCCTTGGAACGGATGTTGTCTGGCAAAGACGCTTTTTGACGGTGTGTTTCCGCGCCATCAGACCGTGGGCTTGACTTCATGGGGTGGCTTTGGTTGTTATGGGCAACTTTTTAATGGGGAATTGAATGGCTGCAACATCATATGGTCTGTTGTTACAAGGTGATGCGTCTGCTTTACAACGGGAAATGGACAAGTTTCTGGCGCAGCCGGTGGATATGGAATGGATTCCGGAAAACGACAAACCGGGTCGGTTCCTGACTACGATGAAGAAGCCGGTCTCCGTGACGGGGTCGGGCACTTTTTTCGGGAAAGCCCAACGGACGTTGCGGTTTGAGCCTTCAGAGGTTGAGGGGTGGTGGCTGGATCGTACGGACCTGCCGGATTCCATGCCCATCCGGGTTTCCGCCGGTAATATTTGGACAACCCAGCGGAATATCGTTCTCTGCAGTGGATCGCCGCACAACTATGTGCGTATGGTGGAGCATATTGTGGCCTTGCGGCTAGCGCTGCGATTGGACAATGTGATGATTTCGATGGATTCCGGTGATCCGCCTTTATTTGACCGAGGTAGTATGGACTTGGTGGAGGCGATAGAAAGTGTTGGCATTCGGGAGACGACGACACTGGTGCCGTATGTGACGGTTCGTGAGCCGGTGGCGATCATGGGGCCGAATGGGAGTTTTCTGGTGGTCAAGCCGTGTGCCGGCGGGTTGCCGGCGCTTGATATTGATTGTGCGGTGAATTTCAAGACAGCCATCGGGAAACAGCGCCTTCGGATGAGGCTTACGCCGGAGACGGGGCGGCATGGTGCGTTGGCGAGGACCAATTGTTCCTTTACCCAGATGGCTTTTGTGAAAACCATCGGGCAGTTTTTTGCCGATATGCGGCATTTGGGGTATACGACCAAGAACATTCTGATTGCCGGACGGTGGCGTTATTATAATGAGCCGATGCTGGTCCATGAGGGGAAGTCGCTAGAGGCAGTGTGGCATCGCGCGATAATGGATCTTGTGGCGGCATTGTCGTTAATTGACACCGGCCGGTTTGTGGGGACGGTGCAGTCTTACAAGGCCGGGCATGCGCTGGATTGCACATTGGTTCGCCATCTTTTTGATCGCCATTTGCTTTGCCCGTTTATGCCGGTGGAGTGAGGAGCGACGCGTGTTATTGGAACCTTTTGGGTTTACACAAGGGCCCCATGAAATACATTCAAGGGTTTAGAAATCCTGCTGCCGCCGCCACGATCCGGGGTCGTATTGCCGATCTGGCTGCCGGGCTTCGGCCGACAGGGCGACCTGTGAACGTGATGGAGGTATGCGGGACCCATACCATGGCCATTGCCCGGTACGGGATTCGCGATGTCCTGCCGCCCGCTGTTGAATTGATCAGTGGGCCGGGTTGCCCTGTATGTGTGACACCGGCGAGCTATATTGATGTGGCGATTGCCCTTGCGGAGAAGGGCATGATGGTGGTGAGTTTCGGGGACATGGTGGCCGTTCCGGGATCCCGGTTCACGTTGGCGGAATGTCGTGCGCGGGGCGGGACGGTGGAAGTCTGTTACAACCCGATGCGTGCTATCGAACTTGCGGAGGCCAATCCGGAACGCGAAGTGGTGTTTCTGGCCATTGGATTTGAGACGACGATTGCGCCTGTGATTTGCCTTGTGGAGCAGGCGGAGCGGCGGGGGGTGAAGAATCTGTCGTTGCTGACGGCGTTCAAACTGGTGCCACCTGCCTTGCATGCGTTGCTGTCCGATCCTTCGATCCGGATCGATGCGTTTTTGTGTCCGGCGCATGTCAGTGCCATCATTGGTTCCGATGCGTATCTGCCTTTTGCATCGACCTATCATGTGCCTTGCGTGGTTGCGGGGTTTGAGCCGTTGGATATCCTTTACGGGATGCAGGTGATTCTGGAACAAATTTACCGCGGCGTTGCCGAGGTGGCCAATGAGTATGCGCGGGTGGTGACGCCGGGAGGGAATCGCAAGGCGCAAGGAATGATGGCCGCCTATTTGCAGCCGGTGGATGCGGCGTGGCGAGGGATAGGCGTGATTCCACAAAGCGGACTGGGATTGAAGCCCGAGTATGCGATTTATGATGCGGAGCGACGGCACGGGGTGAAGGTGGAACTGGGGAGCGAGAATCCGGCGTGTTCCTGCGGCGAGGTGTTGAAGGGCAAGATGAAGCCGCCCGCGTGTGTGTTATTTGGGGCCGGATGTACGCCGGATCATCCGGTGGGCCCCTGCATGGTCAGTTCCGAGGGGACCTGCTCGGCGTATTTCAAGTACAAGAAATATGAGATATGAGATTTCAGATAAGAGATAAATATGGATGAGGCGTTGATTCAACTGGGGCATGGGGGAGGCGGACTGCTCTCGCGGGAGTTGATCCGTGTGGAGATTGTGTCGCGGTTTGGAAATGGCGCGTTGCGCGGTCTTCCGGATGCGGCCACAATGCCGATGCCGAGCGGCAAGGCGCTGGTGTTCACCACAGACGGGTATGTCGTCCAGCCGCTCGAGTTTCCCGGTGGAACGATTGGTGATCTGGCGGTGCATGGGACGATCAATGACATTGCCGTTTGCGGTGGGTGGCCCAAGTGGTTGTCGCTATCGTTGATTCTTGAGGAAGGATTGCCGCGTGCCACGCTGGCGCGGGTGTTGGATTCCATCAAGAGGGCGGCAGACGACGGCGGGGTGGCGGTGGTGACGGGGGATACCAAGGTTGTGGCGCGTGGACAGTGCGACGGCATGTATGTCATTACGTCGGGGATTGGCGAACTGATGGATGGATTTTTGCTTGGGGCAGAGCAGGTGAGGGCTGGAGATCGAATTCTGGTCAGTGGTCCCCTGGGGGATCATGGGATGGCGGTGCTGGCGGCCCGGAAGAATATATCCATCAAGAATGGTCCGCAAAGCGACACAGGGCCGGTGCATCGGCTGGTACAGTCGGTGCAGTCGATAGCGGGGCATATCCGGTTCATGCGCGACCCGACACGCGGCGGGCTGGCGGCGACGTTAAATGAGTTGGTGGAAGGGCGTCCGGTGGGTGTGCTGTTGCGGGAGGAGTTGCTGCCGTTTTCGGCAGGGGCGCGTGCGGTGGCGGAGATGCTGGGGCTTGATTTGCTTCAGGTGGCATCGGAAGGGCGGATGGTGCTGGTGTGTGATCCGCAAGCAGCGGGATTGGTGCTTGATGCCTGGCGCGCTTTTCCCGAAGGGCGTCTGGCGACGGAAGTCGGCGTTGTCACTGACCGGGGCGGGCGTGTACTGATGGAGACGATTGCCGGCGGGCATCGGCTGGTGGACGTGCCCCGTGGAGAACTGTTGCCGAGGATTTGCTGATGCATGAATTGTCCATGGCGATGGCGCTGGTTGAGCAGATGGAGAAAGTGGCCCGCGAACAGAGGGCTTCGGCGGTGCCCAAAGTCACGGTCACGGTGGGGGCGCTCTCCGGGGTAGACCCCGAAGCGTTACGGGGAGCGTTCCCGCTGGCGGCTGAGGATACGGTGGCGGCGGGGGCGGAACTGGTGATCGAATGGGTCAAGGCGGCGGTTCGGTGCAGGGTTTGCGGAAAGACGTCACAGCCGGAGGCTCCGTTTATTTATTGTGCAGGGTGTCGGTCGACCGAAGTGGATATCGAAACGGGGCGTGAATTGTATATTACGTCGATTGAGGTCGATGTTGCGGAGGGTGGCGGGGTGGAGTAGAATGCGGGGCATCGGGGAGCCGTTATGAAGGAAATCGATTTTCAGAATGATCCGCTGAAGTTTGCCTCCCTGTTGGCGCATCAACTTCAGTCGCCCTTGAATGCGGTCAGCGCGGCGCTGCAAAACGTGCTGGGCGACTATGCGGGGCCGGTGGCGCCGGGGCTGCGGGGGCCCCTGGAGAGGGCGAATGAACGGTGTGATCAAGCCATCCAGTCCGTACGACGGATGCTGACCATTATTCAGGCTGGGGCCGGACAAGTGCCGGGCGAACCGGCGGCGTCCTTGCCAACCGTGATGCGCAGTGTGCATGCCCGTTATGTGGCGGAGGCGATGAAGCGGGACATCACCCTGCAACTGGATGTGCAGGGACCGCCATGCCGGGTACGGCCGGGAGAAGCGGCGCTGACGGAGGTGCTTGGGGCCCTGGTGAGCAATGCGGTCAAGTACACACCGGATCAAGGCCGTGTTCGCATGGTGCTGAGGCCAGGGCCGGATGACACGCGCGTACGTGTCGAGGTTGCTGATTCAGGGATCGGGGTTGCCGATGTGGATCCCGAGATGCTTTTCCGCCCTTTCTACCGGTCTTCCACGGTGCGGCATTCCACAAGGCCGGGGGTGGGACTCGGGTTGGCTTTTGTCAAGAGCGTGGTTGAGGCGGCTGGCGGCAAGGTTGGCGTGGGGAAGTCAGGAGACCTGGGCGGTGCCGAATTCTTCGTTGAGTTGATGGTGGTTGGTGCGGAAGAGGAGCGGGCGGGAGGAAAGGGCAGTCTGCCGGCTGGATTTAAGGTGGTGATTGTGGGCGGGGTTACGGCGGGCCCCAAGGCGGCGGCCAAAATTATCCGGCTGATGCCTGACGCGGATGTGACGGTGGTTGAGCAGGGCAGTGTGCTGTCGTACGCAGGCTGTGGGCTTCCGTATTATGTGTCCGGTGTGGTTCGGGACCAGAAGCGGTTGCTATCCAGTCCTGCCGGCGTGGTTCGTGATTCTGTTTTTTTCCGCAACGTGATGAATGTGCATGTGATGAACCAGACGAAGGCATTTGCCGTTGATGCTGTCGGGAAGCGGGTGTGCGTTCGTGATTTACTGAGTGGGCATGAACAATGGCTTTCGTATGACAAGTTGTTGCTGGCTACCGGATCATCGGCGTTTGTTCCGGACGCGCTGAGGACGTCGCTCAAGCAGGTGTTTACGTTACATGGCATGCGTGATGCTGAAGGGATACGCAGCGCGATGGCGGAGTCCATGTCGCGCGATGTTGTGATTGTGGGAGGGGGGCTAATCGGAATCGAGATGACCGAGGCGCTGGTGCGCAAAGGGGCGCGGGTGACCATTGTGGAGCAGCAGCCCTGCATCCTTCCGATTCTTGACCGAGATATGGCGATACTGGTTGAGCGGCATTTGGAGTCCCATGGAGTCCGGATTGTGACGGGGGCGGCCGCCACGGGGCTGGAGGGTGGGCCAGAGGTCAAGGCGGTGGTGACGGACAAGGGAACCTTCCCGGCTGACATGGTGATTCTGGCGTGTGGTATCCGCCCGAATGTGGAGTTGGCGGCATCGGCGGGCATTGAGGTGGGTGAGACGGGCGCGATTCGTGTGGATGAAGCATTGCGGACAAGCCAGCCGGATATTTTTGCGGCCGGCGATTGTGTGCAAACCCTGCATCGGCTTACCGGCAAGCCCTGTTACATTCCGCTCGGATCAACAGCGTCCAAGCAGGGGCGTGTGGCGGCGGTGAATATTTGTGGAGGGGGCGACCGGTTTCCCGGCGTACTGGGCAGTTCGATATGCCGGATTTTTGAATACACGGTGGCCCGGACGGGGTTGGGTGAAGAGGAGGCGCGCACGGCTGGATATGATGTGGTGACGGTTCTGGTTCCGGGTTTGGATCGGGAACCCTATCTGCCGGCGGCTGGCATGTTGATGCTCAAGCTGGTGATTGACCGGGCGACGCGGAAGCTTCTGGGGGTTCAGTCGGTGGGGCCCGGCGCAGGGGATAAGCGCGTGGATGTGGCCGCGATGGCGATTGTGGCTGGTCGGACGATTGATGAGCTTGCCAACGAGGATTTGTGTTATGGGCCCTCCTTCTCCACGGCGATCGACAATTTGATTACGGCGGCCAATGTGGCGCGTGACAAACTGGATGGATTAATGGATGGTATTTCGCCGCAGGAGGTTCACGAGAAGTTGCTGAGGCATGAGGATTTTGTGTTTCTGGATGTACGAACCCCTGGCGAATTTGAGCAGCAGCGCCTGCCGCGGGCGACGTTGTTTCCGTTGGGGGCGTTGAGGGAGCGGTTATCGGAATTGCCGCGGGACAAGATGTTGGTATTGTTTTGCGATATCTCCCTGCGGGCATACGAGGGGGCGCTGATTTTGAAGGCGGCGGGGTTTGAGCGGGTGCGGGTGATGGAAGGCGGGATGGCCATGTGGCCTTACGAGAAGATGGAGTAGATTATCCGGGGTGCGCTTCCGGATGGGGAGTAAGAACGGCTATGTGCAAGGATTGCGGTTGCGAAAACATAGGGAAACAGGGACATCACCACCGGCATCATCATGGTGACGGGCATGTGCATGACCACGAACATGATCATGATCACGGTGAGCACGAGCATGACCATGGGCACGATCAGCATTCGCTGCTGGAGCGGCGTACGATTGCCTTGGAGCGGAAGGTGCTTTCTGAAAACGATGCGCGCGCGGAAGCCAATCGCGAGTGGCTGGCTAAGCGGGGTGTGGTGGCCATCAACATGATATCGTCGCCGGGGTCGGGAAAGACGTATTTGCTGGAGCGTACGCTGGAGCGGTTACGCGGGCGGGTGTCGTGCGCGGTGATTACGGGTGACCAGCAGACGGATCATGATGCACGGCGGTTAGCGGGGAAAGGGGCGGTTGTGCGGCAGATCGAGACCATCAATGCCTGTCATCTGGATGCTGAGCGGGTGGGGCAGTTGCTGCCTGAGGTGGTACAGGGCGGAGTCAAGTTGCTGTTCATTGAAAATGTCGGCAATCTGGTTTGTCCGGCAGCGTTTGACTTGGGTGAACATTTCAAGGTGGCATTGCTTTCGACGACGGAGGGGGAGGATAAACCTGTCAAGTATCCGACGCTTTTCGGGATGGCCCCGGTGGTGGTGTTGACGAAGATGGATTTGGCGCCGCATCTGGACTGGGATCTTGCAAAGTGCCGCGAGTACTTAAGGAAGATACATCCGGGTGTGTTTGTGTTTGAGTTGAGTGCCAAGACGGGGCACGGGATGGATGCATGGATTCAGTATCTTGAAAACCTGACGGTGTAGAAGGATCGGTTCCCGGGCATTGGCGTCCCGCCTTTCGGGACAGGAGTGATGCCCTTACCAGGAGAGGAGGGAAAGGATGGAGACGGTTCGTGATATTCTGGATCGGAAAGGAAGAGAGGTCCGGGCGATTAGCCGGAGTGACACGGTGTTTGAAGCGGTCAGGCGGATGGACGAATTTCGGGTGGGTGCGTTGCTGGTGATGGAGGAAGAGAAGTTGGTGGGAATCATCACTGAGCGCGATTATGCCCGAAAAGTTATTCTCAAGGGAAAGTCATCGGCGGCAACCCTTGTGGATGAGATTATGAGTCATCGTGTGACGCATGTGGGGCCGGGTGATACGGCTGAACGTTGTATTGCCATCATGACAGAGCGGGCGGTGAGGCATTTGCCTGTTGTGGAGCACGGCAAAGTGATTGGCGTGTTATCGATGCGGGACCTATTGGTTAGTCGTTCGGCGATGAATGAGTTTATTGCCCAGCAGTTGAAACTGCCGACGGGGTGAGGCAAGGGGAAGTTCGCCGTATAACCTTTTGCCCCGGCCCACTCTCCCGGGAGGGGTCCGGGATCAGGGCAGGAGACCGATTTCCTTCAGGCATTCCGCCAGCTTCTTCTTATTCGCTGCCGTGGTCTCGCACAAAGGCAGGCGGTAGACTTCCTCGATCATTCCGGCCATGGCCATGGCCGCCTTGATCGGGATGGGGTTGGTGTCGATGAAGATATCGCTGAAGAGGCGGTGGTACTTCATATGCAGGGCGCGGGCCTCGTCCCAGCGTCCGGCGGCGGCGGCATGCACCATCGTCGCTACCGGCTTCGGGGCGATGTTCGAGGCCACGCTAATGACCCCCTTGCCGCCGACCGCCATCATCGGGAGGGTGAGGGAGTCGTCGCCGGACAGCACGGTAAGCGAGCAGACGCGCAGGATGGAGCTGACGCGATCCACGCTACCGGCGGCCTCCTTGACGGCAACAACCTTGGGGTGGCTGGCGAGTCGTGCGATGGTGGATATATCGATTTCGCGACCCGACCGGCCGGGGACGTTATAAAGGACGACGGGCAGGCCGAGATCGGCGATGGCGGAGAAGTGCCGGTACAGGCCTTCCTGATTAGGCTTGTTATAATAGGGGGTGACCTGGAGGGTGCCGTCTGCTCCGGCGTCCAAGGCGTGTTTGGTCAGGGTCAAGGCTTCGGCGGTGGAATTGGCGCCGGTACCGGCGATGATCTTGAGCTTGCCCTTTCCGGCCGCGATGCAGGTTTCGATGATTTTTTCATGTTCATCGACGTCGACGGTGGGGGACTCCCCGGTGGTGCCGACGGGGACGATGCCATCCATGCCGCCCTCGATTTGCATGGCAATGAGGGCGCGGAGTTTTCCGTAATCAACGCTGCCATTAGTGTTGAACGGTGTGACGAGTGCTGTATAGGCTCCGGTAAACATGATGCTTTCTCCCTTTGGCAGAGTACCCAGTTTCAGAGATGAGATTTCAAATTTCAGAATCAGGCATGCGATTTCAAATTTCAGCAATCAGATATGGGATTTTGGGTCGCAAATTTCAAGCGGATTCGGTGGCGATTAAATCTTCCCATGACTCCCGACGGCGGATCAAGGTGGCGACATCGCCCTCCACCATGACTTCGGCGGGGCGAGGGCGGCTGTTGTAGCTTGATGCCATGGAGAATCCGTAGGCTCCGGCGCTGAGGGCGACCAGCAGATCGCCTTCGCCGACGGCCGGGAGTTCCCGATCCTGTGCCAGGAAGTCACCTGACTCGCAGATGGGGCCGACGAGGTCTCCAAGCACTTTCTTGTCGGTTGCCGTGACGGGCAGGATTTCGTGATGTGCCTGATAGAGGGCGGGGCGGATGAGGTCGTTCATGGCGGCATCGGCAACGATGAAGGTTTTGAAGTGGCTTTCCTTGATGTACTGCACGCGGCTCACGAGGATGCCTGCATTACCGACGATGCTGCGTCCGGGCTCCATAACCACCTGTAATCCGATATCCTTCAGGATGGGCAGGACGGTGGCGGCGAAAATGGAGGGAGCGAGGGTTTCCTGCTCCGGCTTGTACTTGATCCCCAGGCCTCCTCCGATATCCAGATAACGGAAGGAGGGGTACTTGGCCTTAAGGGCGAGGCAGACCGACTTGATTTTTTGCAGTGCTTCACCGAAGGGGTCGGCGGACAGGATTTGTGATCCGATGTGGACGTGCAGGCCGATGACCTCGATGTTGGGGAGAGCGGCGGCTGTTTCGTAAGCCTTGAGGGCCCGCTCCAGATCCAAGCCGAACTTGTTCTCCTTCTTGCCGGTGCTGATGTACTTGTGTGTTTTGGGGTCCACGTCGGGGTTGACGCGGAACGCGATGCGGGCTTTGAGTCCCAGGCGTTTGGCGCATTCGGAAATGCGGAGCGCTTCCGGTTCTGATTCCACGGTGAAGAACAGGATTTGTTCAGAGAGTGCGTAGTCGATTTCTTCGCGTGTTTTGCCCACACCGGCGAACACGATTTTATTAGCGGCGCCACCGGCCTTGAGGACGCGGAAGAGTTCGCCGCCGGAGACGATATCGAAACCGGATCCCTCGGCCGCCAGGGTCTTGATGATGGCGGCGTTGGAGTTGGCCTTGACCGAGTAGCAAATCAGCGGCTTGACGTCGGCCATGGCGGAGGCGATGGCGCGGAAGCGTTCGCGCAGATGGGAGCGACTGTAGACGTACAGTGGGGTTCCGTAGCGGCGGGCCAGATCCTCGATGGCGACGTTTTCGGCAAAGAGTCTTCCTGATCGATAATTGAATTCCTGCATATCTATTCCTGATGTTTATTTTTGGAGCGCAATAGCTATCACAAAGCTTGAGGGCTGGCAAGAGGGGGGG
>CAZSSA010000019.1:0-29816 GCA_964609375.1 uncultured Verrucomicrobiota bacterium
ACGATGAAGCATGCGCGTGAGTTGTTGAGACGGTAGGTGGGAGCGATAAAGGTGGCGGGGGGCTTTCCTGCCATAACTGTTGCGGCGCCTAGCGCCCCTATCGCAAATAAGGAAAATCAACTTAGTTTCCTGATGCAGTGCGTTCCACGGCTACCATGACCACGTCCACCCTGGCGAGCCGTCCAGAGGATACAGAGGACTGCAGGGTGCATTCTTCGACTGACCATGGCGGACGGGAAGTGGTTGCCGCCTGAAAGAATTTTTCAAGGGCTTCGCCGGGAACATCGGTCATGGAGAAGGATACCCGTCGTGTTATCCAGTTTTCCACTGAAGGTTGATCCACGGAAGAGAGTGGCGAGATGGCGACTCCTGGAAGGGTTGCCGAGAGAAGGTTTTGCAAGGGGGGGGGTGAAGCCGGCCCTGCGTTGTGGGCCTCAAGAGCCACTTTGAATAGTCTGGATTGATCGAGCAAGCGGATGAGTTCGCGCTTGTCGTTGATTTTCTGCTGCCAGAGACTGGTTTGCCGGCTCAATCCGGCAAGTGACTGGATAGCGATGATTGATCCGATGAGAATGGCCAGGCTGGTGGCACTCCATATAACGATGAGTTTTGGATTAGCGTGTTTCATTGGATGGCGTTAGTCGAAGGACGAAGGCGACGCGTGTTTCACCAACAGTGGTGTCTTTTTTGTCTATCCTGGCCGTCCAGCCCGAACCGGATAGGCTATCAGCGGCTTTTTCGCATTGGGTCCATTTGGTGGCTAGGCCGTGAGCGATGATGGCCTGACGGTTCATGGTCAAGGACTCGATAGTGAGTCCGTTCAGGGCAGCGGCGCCAAGAATGGATTTCAGGGCTTCTGGCAGGCTTGGGATAAATGGGGCCATGAAGGGGGCATAGAGTTTGTCCTGAACGCTCATGGCGCGCCTGGCGGCGATGAGTTCCTGCTTGTTCTGGACCAGTCGTGGAGAACCGGTAATGGAGACGGCAAGGTTCCGCAGCTCCTGTTGCATGGTGGCGGAGCGCTGTTGGGCGGCGATTTTCCAAGTCAGTGTGGTGGCGCCGAGAGTCAGGCTGGCCATGAGGCAGAGAATGGCGGTCTTGAAGGGGCGTTGTTTCTGGTGGATATGCTCGGCAGGGTGCAGGAATTTTCCTGAAAGTAAATTGCAGCGGCAGGGACCAGAGGTCAGGGCGCGCGCCGCCAATGCACGGGCGAGGAAGGTCTCCGGTTCACGGACGAGTTTTGCGGGGCCGGCACCGCTGGGGATGGTCATGGATTGCAGGCGGCGGGTCAGTTCGCTATTGGCGGCACCGGGACCGGACCAAAACCAAAGGAAGGAAGAAGGAGTTTCCGGCAGGTAAGATTTCAGGATGCGTTGAATGAGATCAGGGTCGGCGTCCTTCATGGTGTGGGCGCCGAGGAAGGAGGAGCCGCGGCCAACAGCCAGTGTTAACCGGTCAGAAGTGATGAATAGCACGGCGCTGAAGGTGTTTTTCTCTGCGACGGCCGGGTATTCCTCCTGAAGCTGCGACCAGAGTGCAAGTCCCTCGTGGTCGAGGATGCGGGGTGTGATGCCGAGTTGGTTCAAGGAGGCGAGTCTGTTTGAGATATCGGTATGGCGGGCCCCGGCGACTAATCCCATGGTGCTGCGACGGTCAGTGGACGGCTGGACATCCACCAGGGAGAATTCGCATGTCTCGATAGGGAAAGGCAGTTGTATGTCCAATAGGGATGGGAATACTTTTTCTGCTTTTCGCGGGGAGGCCAAGGGGGCGGATAGCCAGCGGACGAAACTCTCGCGTTGAAGCAGGCAGGTGGAAACGATGGCATTGGGGCCAATGGGTTCACCGTTATCCGGTAATTGCCGGAAGTCGCAACGACGATGGCGGCGTGTGGCTTCGATGCGGATCAACTGATCACGGTTAACATCAATTCCGTAAGCGATGCGTGGGGGGAAGAATATTGATGGGAAGCGAGGCTTCATGGTTGTTGTCAAAAGGGTTCGGTCCAGCTTAACAGGCGCAGTTCCCCCGTGGGCATCAGACAGGCTAGAGCGCGGATTTCGCGGATGCTTTTGCCGTGAGAGAGGCGGGTGGTGATGGAAAAGAAACGCCCGAACAAAGGTGTTTTTTGGAGAAGCAGCGGAGGGGGGAGAGCGGAGCGGTCAACTTCCCGGAGGGAAGTATGAGCTTCGATTCCGGGCCCGGCGGTGATGGTCTTGTCGTAGCGGGCCAGTGTGTCGGGGCTCAGTTTGGCGGCCTCACGAAGGGTGGTCCAGATGGCATCGGTCCCGGCGGTTTTCAGCAGGCATGCGGTGTGGCGTTCCCGGGCAAAGCGCAGATCGATTCCGGAGGCGACCAACGCCTGAAGTGCCATGCCGGAAAGGAGGGCAAGCATCAGGAGTGAGACAAGCAGTGCCATGCCGGCACGACGGGTGTTGTCAATAGGCGATTCCATATCCACCAGTGCTGGAGAGGGTGAACGACGCCGGAGGATCGCCCAAATCAGCAGGCAAACAGCGCTGATGGAGATGTTTAGGAGCCCGAAGGCGAGTGGCAGGGGATTGTTTTCTGAATGGCCCCACAGTGTCATTCCCAATCCGGTTGGTGCTGAAAGACCGCCAAGGAGAAGCATTAGAGGGCGCAGCGTTTTGAAACTGCGACGTTTCCGGCGATGGCGTTGCTTGATGGTAGTATCCATGCTTGAGGTTATTTACTTTAAAAGCGGATTGAAGTCAAACGGGCGGGTAAGTTCATTCTTGTGATGGGGTGATATTATGGTAATAGTTCAGAGCCAGAGGGCGCTTGTTATAACATTAACAGAAAGGGTGTCTATGAGCAGCGGATACAATGAAGCCAACTTATCGGCAGGGGTGCATCACGTTCATCGTGCCTTAGCCAGTCTCCAGGAAGAACTCGAGGCGATTGATTATTACCAGCAACGGGCAGACCAGTCTAATGACGAGCACTTGAAAGCCATCCTGTTGCATAACCGTAACGAGGAGATGGAGCATGCCGCCATGTTGATGGAGTGGTTGCGGAGGGCTATGCCAGAGTTTGACACGGCGATGAAAACGTATCTGTTTACATCGAAGCCTGTGACCGAGATTGAGGCCGCAGCAGAAGGCAGGGGCGCAAGCGTCTCTGACTTGGGGCTGGGGCCCCTTAGGTGAAGGGTGTCGGAAATGATTCGTCATGTGTGGAAGATGTTCAACTAAATAAGGAGAGCTGGCAATGAATGATATTTTAAGACGTTCTTTCGCTCCGATTACCGATGAGGCGTGGAAAGAAATTGATATGCAGGCGGCGCGAGTCCTCAAAGGGAATCTTTCGGCACGCGGGTTGGTGGATTTCAATGGTCCGCATGGGTGGGCATTGGCGGCGGTAAATCTCGGCAGTGTGAGGGTTGGGAGCAATGAGCCGATCAAAGGGGTAAGTTGGGGGAAGCGGGAAACCCAGAACCTGATCGAGCTTCGGGCACATTTTTCGTTGAAAATGTGGGAGCTGGATAATGTGTCAAGGGGCGGGCGGAATCCCGATTTGGATCCGATGGTTGCCGCTGCCAGGAAAGTGGCGATTTTTGAGGAAACGGCTGTCTACCAGGGATTTAATGATGGCGGGATCAAAGGAATATGTGATGCCTCCACCCATAAGCCTGTATCGATGGCGGCGGGTGACCCTGATGGATTTACCGAAGCCGTAGAGGCGGCGGTGCTTGCCCTTCAGAAGTCTGGCGTTGGTGGCCCCTATGCCCTTGTGCTGGGAACGGACCCCTATGCGCTGGTCAAGGTGGGTGATCCGCAGGCTTATCCATTGAGCAAGCAGGTCAATGTGATTGCCGATGGGGGTGTTTTCTGGAGTCCTGCCTTGCATGGCGGGGTGGTGTTATCCCGGCGCGGGGGTGATTTTGAACTGACGGTTGGGCAGGATTTATCCATTGGGTTCAGGAGTCAGGACAAGGAAAGCGTTGATCTTTTCTTTACGGAATCCTTTACGTTCCGGGTGTTGGAACCGGCGGCGGCCTGTGAATTGAAAATAAAAGCCTGACATGTATCTTGAGTTTTTCCAGCTCAAGGAGCCGCCGTTTAATATCACGCCGGATCCGCATTACCTGTTTCTCTCCCGTCAACACCGGGAGGCGTACAACCTTCTGATGTATGGTATTCGGGAGCGAAAAGGGTTTATCCAGCTAACCGGTGAAGTCGGCTCCGGCAAAACAACTTTATGCCGAGCCGTGCTAGGTGAGCTTGGGCAGTCGGTGCGGACCGCCTTGATTCTCAATCCTTGTTTGACAGAGGCGCAATTGCTTCGGGCGATACTGCATGATTTTGGCCTGCCGACTGTGCGGTGCGACATGCTTAAGCTGGTGGAAACCCTGAATGCCTTCCTGTTGATGAAGATGGAGGCGGGAGAGAACGTTGCCTTGTTGATCGATGAGGCGCAGAATTTGTCGCCAAAGCTTATGGAACAAGTTCGGCTTTTGTCCAATCTTGAGACGACGCGGCAGAAACTGATTCAGATTGTGATGATTGGGCAGCCAGAATTGGATGTGAAGCTGGATGATGCGGCGCTCCGGCAACTCCGGCAGCGAATTACCGTGCGTGCCTATCTGGGGCCATTGGATGAGGGAGAAATCGGGCATTACGTGGCGCACCGGCTGGCGATGGCAGGTGCCAATGGGCGGATAACGTTTGATCCCAAATCCCTGCATTTAGCGTTCCGGTATTCCGGGGGCATTCCGCGCCTTATCAATGCCGTGTGTGATAATGCATTGCTGGCGGGGTATGTGGCTGGGCAGTGGCGTATTGATGTGCCTTGCATGAAACGGGCGATTGCGCAACTGGAAGGCAAGCGATGAACGCATTTTTCAATTTCCTTCTCTGCCTGATTGTGGCGTGTGGCACGCTGGCGAACGGGGCCGCCACTGAGCGGCTGACTGTTTCGGTGGGCGTTTCTGCGCAGGATCCGCTGGTGGTCATCGGGTCGGACGGAAAGACGGTTGAAGGGTTTGCGGTGGAGGTCCTTGATCATATAGCCGCACTCAAGGGATGGCAGATCCGCTACGTTCCCGACACGCTGGCGAATAATCTTAAACGGGTAGAGCAGGGGGAACTTGATCTTGTGATGCCCGTTCCGTGGCCCAGCCGATTGTCGAACCGGGTGGATATTAACCGGCAGGGGATTCTCGTCTCATGGGGACGTATCTATGTGACCCACGCCAACCGGATTCTTGTGCTGCAGGATATTTCAGGGACTAGTATTGCCGTTGTCCGTGGTGATCCGCATTATGACCGGTTAAAGGGGCTGCTCAATGAAGCAGGGGTTCGTTGTCAATTTGTTGAGATGCAGCGGTATGCCCAGATTCTGGAGGCGCTGGACCGTCGGCAGGTTGATGGCGGGTTGGTAGACGCTTACTACGGCGAACGCTTTTCCCGGAAATATAATGTGAAGGCATCGCCGGTAGTGACCCCAACGATTGATTTCCGGCTGGTTGCGCAGGGAAACCAGAAAGCGGCCCTCATTGAGGGGTTAGACTACTGGCTTGGCGTACTACGCACCAATCACCGGTCCCCGTACTATAAGGCGCTTACCAAGTGGGTTTTGCCTGACGGGCATTTTGCGATCGTTTTTGGCGGCGGGATGGTGTTGGGGCTGATTATGTTGGCGGGTGGCTGGTTTGCTGTCAGGCGAATACACCGGACCGTTGAAAAACGAATGGCACTGCTGCGGGCCAAGAGTGACGAATTAAAAAAGATCCTTGACGATGAAGTTGAGCGCAAAAAGGCTATTGCCGTCTGGAAGGATTGGTATGGCACGTTGTTTAATCATTCAAACGACGCCATTCTAGTGTATGGGATAGATTCCAAGGAGCAGCCTGGTAAATTTGTTGAGGCGAATGATACGGCTTGCCGGATGCTGGGATATACGCGGGCAGAACTATTGGCGCTTGCCCCACAGGATGTTGAGGTGGGGGGAGATAGAAGCCGTCCGATCCATATGGCGCTGCTGGACAGGAAACATGGAGCACCTGCCTCATCAGAAGTGGTTATTGAGAGAACGATTAGAAAACGGTCAGGAGTGGAGATTCCGGTTGAAGTCACGATTCGCTTGCTGAACTTTGAGGGACGGCCTGTGGTGATGTGTGCGGCGCATGATATTTCCATGCGACGTGATGCTTTGCAGGCCTTGAAAGAAAGTGAGCGGCGTTTTCAGGATTTCTTTGCTCGGTCACCCATTGGCGTGGCTGTTTATGATGCGAATCAGCAGCTTACAGATGTCAATCAAGCTGCCCTTGCCATGTTTGGTTTCAGCGAACGGTCACTATTCTCCCGGTTGAATATGTTTGCGATTCCCGAGCTGACATTGGCCTCCCGGGATATTCTGCTCAAAGGTGGCACTGTGCGCTTTGAATGGACGGTTAATTTTGATGAGTTTCGGCGGGATGACAAATTTCATTCCAGTCGATCCGGTAGATGTCGTTTTGATGTATTGGCAACGAACCTTGGGCTTGATCACAATTTTAATCCCAAAGGATTTCTTGTGCAGATTCAGGATATCTCGGAGCGGCGCCGAGCCGAGGAAGCGTTAATGCAAAATGAAAAGGTGTTAAGGCAGGCGCAAAAGATGGAGGCCATTGGGACTCTGGCGGGTGGCATTGCCCATGATTTTAACAACATCCTGACGCCGATCATTGGTTATGCAGAGATGGCTTTATTGGTCAGCGAGGCATATCCCTCCATCCGTTCGCATCTGGAAGAGATTTTGAAAGCGAGCCGCCGGGCCAAGGAGCTTGTTCGTCAAATACTGGCGTTTAGCAGGCAGGCCGAGAATGAGGCCAAACCGGTGAAACTCAGTGCCATCGTCAGTGAGGTTTGTGCGTTGTTGCATGGATCGATCCCCTCCAATGTGGAACTGCGATGGAATACACGCATGGATCGAGACATTGTTCAGGCTGATCCGATACAGTTGCATCAGGTGGTGATGAATTTGTGTGCCAATGCCCTTCACGCCATGAGAGATCATGGTGGTGTGCTGGAGTTGACTCAGGAGTTGGTGACGATTGATAGCAGAACGCATGGGCAGTTGTCGCGCCTGCGTCGGGGCGAGTATGTGGACTTAAGTGTGCGCGATACAGGAATTGGGATGACTCGGGAAACCATGGATCGTATTTTTGAGCCATTTTTTACGACGAAGAGGAGCGGGGAGGGGACAGGCATGGGGTTGGCCGTGGTGCATGGAATTGTGAAAAGTCTCAATGGACTGGTACACGTAGAAAGTGAGCTTGGCAAGGGGACGATCTTTCATGTCGTGTTGCCGCTGGTTGCGCAGACAACCGATGTATTGGCCGTGGCGTTGGAACCGCTGCCGCGGGGGACGGAAACGATTCTTTTTGTGGATGACGAGGGGGATATTGTCACCATGGTGGAGCAGATGCTCATGGGGCTTGGCTATGCGCCGGTAGTGTGCCGGGGCAGCAGGGAGGCCTTGGCCCTTTTCAAAACGGACCCCGGAGCCTATGACATGGTGATTACTGATCAGATGATGCCGGGGATGACTGGCTCTGAAATGGTTAGAGAAATGCACAAGTTGCGAAGCGATCTTCCGGTTATCATTTGCACTGGCTTCAGCAAGACAGTGCCAGAAAGTGAGTTGGCGGAGAGCGGGGTGGGAGAGGTTGTGATGAAGCCCATTCTTCTTCGCCAAATGGCAGAGTCGATCCGCCGGGTCTTGAAGCATGGCGTGAAGGCCTGACCTGTTTTGCGACCGACGAGTAACCTGTCGGTCAGAGCCAGCGTCCTGAACGGTTGCCGGTTAATATTTCTCCGCTCAAGACGGGTACGCCGTTGACCAGAATATCGGTAACCCCCTCAGAGAGACGGTGGGGGTCTGCAAAGGAGGCGTGATCGCGGAGTCGGAGGGGATCAATCAGTAAAACGTCAGCATAAGCTCCACGAGCAAGAATGCCCCGCTGGGAAAGGGCGAACTGTGAGGCGGGGAGGGATGTCATTTTCCGGATGGCTTCGGGGAGAGGGACCGTTTTGTTGTCAATGGAGGCCCGCAGGAACTTGGAGAATGAGCCATAGGCGCGGGGGTGGGGGTAGTCGAGGCTCAGGGGGCCCCAGGGGGCTCTCAGGGAGGCGTCGGAGCCGATCATGACCCAGGGTGTCGACAAGATGCGCCACATGTTATCCTCGCTCATGCCTTGAAAAAAAGCGCTGGTGGTTAGATTATCGGTTTCAATGAGGTGTAATGCAAAATCGACAGGTTCCATGCCGAGTGTGGCGGCGGCCTGTTCGAGCGGGATACCGCGGAACTGAGCATTTGCTGCCGTGGTTGAGCCAATGGTAATGGCTCCCCAGGCACGATCGGGTCTGGCGTCGGAAATGTCATGGCGAAGCCGTGCGCGGGTTTCAGGGTTTTTAAGTCTGGCGAGTTCGGCTTCCCGCCCCCCTTCGGTGGCCCAGTTGGGGAAAATGACATCCAATTCGGTGCAGGAGGAGGTGTAAGGGTATCGGTCAGCTGTGACGGAAACACCTTCCTCCCTTGCGGAATTCACCAGTTCCAGGGCCTTGTCGATTAGCGGCCAATTGGGACGTCCGGAAGTTTTCAGATGGGAGACTTGAATCCTTGCCCCTGTTGATCGTCCGATGGCGATGGTTTCCTCCAGTGAGGAAAGCAACCCGCTGCTTTCGCTTCGCATATGCGAGGTGTAAACGCCATTATGACGAGCAACGGTGTCTACCAGTGCCTGTAATTCTGCAGGGGCGGCATACATTCCGGGCGGATAGATGAGTCCTGAGCTTAAACCACGGCCACCTTCCGTCAGGCTTGCTTCAAGCAAGCGGACCATGGAGGAGATTTCGTCGGGACGGGCATGACGGCCTTCGTATCCCATGATGCTTGCGCGAAGAACATTATGTCCCACAAGCGCAACCACATTGACAGCAGGGCGGGTGGCTTCCACGAGAGCCTTGAATTCATTCATTCGTTGCCAAGAGCCGGGGTAGGAATGGGCCTGCCAGTCGGATGGTAAACGGGCATTGCCGAGACAGGGGGCGGCTGAAGCGCCGCAGTTGCCCACGACTTCGGTGGTCACCCCTTGGAACAGCTTGCTGGGGGCCGAGGGTTCGATCAGGAGATAGGCATCGGAATGTGAATGAGCGTCGATGAATCCGGGGCAGACGAGGCGATCCTTGGCCTCAAGAATTGTATATGCCTTTGCCTGATCCAGATGGGGAGTGATGTCGACTATTTTATCGCCTTGGATGGCTATATCGGCCTGAAAAGCTGGAGTTCCAGTGCCGTCAAGAATGTTGCCACCCTTAATGATGAAATCAAGCATTGGGCTTTCCGGTAAGTAGCGCCATGATTTCCTGCTGGACGGGGTCGATTTCGCTCAGTTTGAGTTGCGGGTCTGTGATGGCGAATGTCTCGCCTGTTTTCTTGTGCTCATAGACCACGAGGCGTTTCCCTTCTTCGGTGGTTCTGGCCTCTCGTTCCACGAAGACACGCTGGCGCTCCAGCATAACGGCGAGAATATAGATGGCGTTATGACGAGCGGGGTTCTTTTCCTCGATCAGATCGCGCAACAGGTTTTCCGCGGTTTCTTTTTTTACCCGATGATCGGTTGTCTGGGGAGGGGTCTTGAAAACACCCTTCCATGAGCTGTATCCGGGTTGTTTTGATGACTCGGAGGCCCAACACGGATCACAAAAATCACCTCGGTTATAGTCTGCAGCTTCGAACGTTAGCCGGGTGTGATAGGGTTGCCCGTCGGAGAAGGCGGTTTGACATGCGGAGCATTGGACTGCCCTTGGGCGGATATTCCATTCTTGTGACATGAGGTTAAGGTGATCCTGTGGTCGGGTTTACTGATAACAAAGCCGTGGCTGTTATTGTGCCATTACTTGATGGATGTCGCCGATTTGAAGCCGCCTCCTGAATTGGCTTTGTGTGCCTCTTTGGTGACGGTTCGGTTTTTAAGGAGCTGGTGGATGAGTTCGGCGTCTTCCGGGATTCCCTGCTCCCTTTGAATGTTCATCGGGTTGGCCATGGCGACGGTCACGAAGATGATCGTCTCGCTTTGCCTGCGCGACTTGGAGGTGTGAGAGAACAGGTACTTGCCGATCAAGGGGATATCCCCCAGGAGCGGTATTTTTGAGGTGACTTCCCGCTCATCTGTTTCCGTCAGTCCGCCGATGGCTGCTGTTTTCCCGCTTTCAAGGCTGAAGACAGTCTTGATTGTTTTAGTGGCCTCGACGGGGAACGAATTATTATCCGGTGCGACTTTGTTGCGGACGAAGCGGCTGAGTTTGGGGACGATGCGCACGGTGATATTGCTGTCATTATTAATGGTTGGGGTTACATCGACCGAGATGCCGAATTCAAAATACGGTTTTGCTTCATCGAGAGTATATGTGGTGGTATTAGCCTGCCCCTGCTGTCCGGCGGTTACCGTGCCCTTGATGTTAGGTTCGTTTTCGCCGATGTGAATGGAGGCTGTTTCTTCGTTTGCCACAACGATTTTTGGATTGGAGACGATGCTGACACCGTTCATTTGCTTGAGAGCACTCAGGACGATGGCGAAATCATCGGCTGACAAAACCGCGGTTCGGATGTCGGACGCGGTTTTGGTAAACGAGTCCTCGATATTTTTACTGGCGATGCTCGACTGATTGATGGAATCGACGACCGAGCGGGTGGGGGTTGGTACTACGTTGACAATGGGGTTCCCGTTGGGATCGTATGTGGTTTCAGTGGTGCTTTCATCATAGGGCGTTCCGGTGCTGTCGTAGCGCTTATTGATGGTATCGCTCTTGGATCGGCTATCCGTGACAGCCAGGGTTTTGGAGTCCCCCTTTACTTTGTCGCGGTTTTCCGTCATGTTCCACGACATTCCGCCCACGCCAACACTGTATCCCTGCAGGACCTGCCAGTTAATGCCAAGGTCCTTGATCGCCTCATCGGTGAGTTCCAGGAACTTGGCCTCGATATAGACTTGCTTGCGTGGCAGGTCGATTTCGGTGATGACCTTGCGGATTTCATTGAGGCTGGCAGCGGAAGAACGGACAATCAGGGCGTTGGCGTTAGGGAAGGCCGAAACAGAACCGCCCTTATCCACCATGGCGGCAACAATGCTCATGGCATTAGAGACCGACGTGTAATTGAGAAAAACAGGTTGGGCAATCATAGGTTCTGCGGCGCCCGGCGGCTTGGAAATGACGCTGAAAATCTTGGATCCAGGTGTTTTTTCAAAAATAGTCAGATTGTGAATATCCAAGATGGAAATCAGCGCGGGTTGCCACTCGACATCCTGAAGATTGACGGTGACTTTGCCGTGGAGGTTAGTGGAGGTGGCGATGATGTTGGCCCCCGAGATACGGGTGAAGAGACGAACGACATCTTGAAGGGGGACATCGTCGAGAGCTACGGAGATTAGGTTTTCATCAACGGAAGGGTCGGTAGCCGCCTCAATGGGGATCAGTTCGGGGGTATCTGTTACAGTAGGTGCGGGTTTGTTTGTTGATAGGGACAGTGGCAGTGTTTTGCCCGTGCCTGACTCTGGCGTGGCATCGGGGGTGAGGCCGGGGGTTCCGATGTCAAGGGAGGGTGGGGCCACGCTTGCAGCGGCAGGAGTTGCCTGAGCGACGGTCATGACCTTGGGAGACCGTGACAACGCCGCGAATTCGATGTCGGGCGTCAGGACCGTGTCCGACATGGCCAATCGACCCTGAAGCAACGATACAACCATGATACACATCACCGTCACTGATGAGCGTCTATTCATAATTATTCTCCATTATCACTGTAATCAATGTTTTCAATACGCGCGTACCCGATAAAAGCGGCTGGTCACTCCCCCGATTGAATTATCGACGCAATTAGTCCATGCGTTTTGTCCTGCAATGCTTGAAAAACCAGGAAGCACCGACCATGGATCGAGGAGGGTATTAGCATACTCCACGGCGTAATACCAGTTGAGGATGCCGAACCAGGAGATGGTGAAGCTGGCGTTTGTGCCCGTGCCGGGGTTCATCACGCCGGAGAAAGGGACGGCGGAGTTGGTTTCCACGCCCGGGATGATCGGCAGCCGCAGAACGCGATTGTTACCGGTATCAGCGATTAAAAGGAAGCCCCGGGGGTCCCAGGTTACATCCTCGGCGTGATCCAGAACATTGCTGCCGATGATGGTGCTCCATGAGGCATTGGTTGAAGAGGCCGCGACGCGACTGTTATCAATATCAGCCACGTAGAGGTTGGTGATGCCCATGGTTAACCCGCCTGGGCGCTTCAATTGGCCTTGTGATGGAAGTTTGCTGCCGAGAAGTGCCAGGAATGTGCCGTTCTTGTTAAACTTCTGGATTCGGCTGTCGCCGTTGGTTTGCGCCCCATTATCAGAAACATAAACGTTGTCTGAACTGTCGATAAACAGCCCCTTGGGTGCCGTGACGTATCCGTTGGCAGATCCGCTGTTGATGAATACTGACCACGTGACACCGTTCGTGCTTAACTTTTGAATACGGTTTCGATCGCGATCTGCCACGTAGACGAATCCCTTTGAATCTACGGCTACATCCATTGGAGAGACAAAGTTCCCAACATTTGTGCCATAGGTTCCCCATGAGCGCCACTGTCCGTTCGTGGCGGTCCGTTTTTGTATACGATTATTGCCGGAGTCTGCCACAAACAGATTGGCGGCGGCATCGACGGTGATCCCCTCCGGGGTTATGAATTGTCCGGTTCCAGAGCCCCCGGTGCCCATGTTGGTCCAGGTTAGGGACAAGGCGTCATACTTCTGAATGCGATTATTGGCGCTGTCGGAAACATAGAGGTTGTGGTGTGAGTCAATGGCGACGCTGCGTGGGCTGACGAATTGTCCCGGTGACGATCCCGGATCGCCGCCAAAAACATCCATTCGATAATAGGATCCCACAACGGTTGTCACTGTTTGACTGACAACGATGGCGGAGACAGCATCTGGAGGCACCCAGCCATTAACGGGGGAGAAAGAAACATTATACGTTCCCGGCGGGAGTTCAATGAACGTGCCGCTGTTGGTCCATTCTCCGCCATTGAGTCGCCAGAAAGCGCCTTCGCTGATGGCGGTGGCGGGCTCAATCGTCACATAAAGACCTGAAACCTGAACATAGGATCCGGTTACGACGATCGTTTGCTCGTTGGTGACATTGACGCTTAGACTGGCGGGGGTGGTCCACATGGGGATGGAGCGGAAGTCAATGGTATGGGTGGTGAGGGCCAAATCGATAACGGTGTCGCCACTATTGATCCAGGTTCCATTGTCGATGCGCCACTGGGCTCCACCAGTAATGGCATTCAAGGGGAGTAAGACGGTTCTGACGGCTCCACGCATGACACCATAGACGCGGGTGATTGGCAGATATTGCCCGGGAGTTAATACGACAGTTTCGACAGGAGGAGTTGTCCAGCCTGTGACCGTGGAAAACTCAAGCACATGGGCGCCGGGATTGAGATTAGAGACAGTCGTTCCGCTGGTATGCCACAGGCCGCCATCAATACGCCAAAGCGCATTGCTGTTTTGGCCGGCGCCTTCCAGTTCGAGGTTAACAAGAAGCGTTGCCCTTTCCAGGTAAGTCCGGGTAATGGTGGTGGCCACGCCATTCGTCAGGGTGATGGATTCCGGAGAAGGTTCCATCCATCCATAGATGGGTTTGAAGATCAGTGTGTGGTCGCCGGGGGTTAATCCCTGTGCCGTATCTCCGCTGTTGAGCCATAGTCCGCCGTCGGCCGTCCATTGTGCACCGGCGACTTTAGCCGCTTCGGGGGAGAGCATGACGCGCAACGTGGGAGGGGGTACGATGGCGCCTGGGATGATGAACCCAACGGTTCCATGCAGGCGGGCGGCATGCCTCCATTGTTCGTTCCAATCGGAGGTATAGGTGAAGTCCTGAAGACCGCCGGGTTGGTGGAACTCACTCCAAGCATAGATATTGGTATTGGCTTCGCCATCGTCGAAGCGGAAATAGTGGGCAAGCGAGTTGATGTCGTTGCCGGAGACGACCTTGCTGGCCCCATACCGGATTTGATTTTCATCCCGGACGGTTTTCCACAAGCGGACCTCATCCAAAGTGCCGGCAAAATCCTCGCCGATGCGAAGGAAGGTTTGCCCGCCCATGCCGCTAACGGGAGGCGCTTCGTAAAACGTGTTGGTTGTGATGGCCAGACCGCCATTGGTATAGAGGTTCAGTTGTGCTTCGCTGCTGTTATATCGGGCTGCCACATGGGTCCAGCTTCCAGTGGCAGGCACCAATCCGCCGTGGAGGATATACTGATGCCCATTCGGCCAGACATAGCCAGCATAGAGTTGCAGGTTGGCGCCGTTGGTTTCGAGGCCCATAATATAGTTTACCGCCACCCCATTGGTAAGGGTCTGGACGACACGGCGGATAATGATGCCGGCTCCATCAACGGCATTCGAGGGGTTGACCCATGCTTCAATGGTCCAGTCGGTGAGGCGCTGGCGGGTTGATAGCGGGACTTGGAGGTAATCGTTTGGAGATCCCCCCATCACAATGGCTCGGGAGGTTGAGGGGTCAGTAGGTTCGGCGGGGCCTGTTCCCATTCCCTGTTCAACGTTGTCCGGATTGGTGTCATCATCGGTATCGACCATATCGGGCCGGCTTCGGAGTTGCTGCTCGGTAATGTTGAGGACACCATCGCTATCGCGATCTTCCTGTGAGTCGAACGTGCCGTTTCCGTCCGAGTCCTTGGATTGAGGATTTGTTCCGGACCAGTACTCGTAGATGTTCTGCAGGCCGTCCGAATCGGGATCGCCCGTGGGGCCCCCGGGGCCGTCCATCATTCCCGGCGCGCTTTCATTCTTGGCTCCGTTGTCCCATGGGTCAAGATGCCAGACCATTTCCCAGGCATCGGGCATTCCATCGCCGTCTGAATCATCGGCCCCGCGCTTGTCCACGCCATACACAAGGGGAACATCATTGGTAATCCAAGTGAAGTTGTTTGTAGGCAGAGCATATCCACGGTCGCCGAATTGGTATTCCTCGGTGGTGGAGCCAAGCAGTCCTGACTTGGCGCGGCGGGCGAAATCCTCGGCGGTGGAACCACCATCGTCGAAGCGATAATAAGCGAGGAGACTTTCCCTGGAGAAAACGCCATCGCCGTCCTTATCGTTCCATCGCACATTGGCAACCAATGCGCCCACCAGTCCTTCTTTTAGCGTGTCGTCGCGATACAGGATGGTATCCCTGGTGGCGTTGTACTGTTTGTCGCCGTTGTCGATCCAGAAGTTGTTGTTCTTTTGACACACGTTGTCAAGCGGAACACCGGGCTCGCCGTCAAAAAGCGATCCGCCATTGACGATGACAGTGGAGTCGTGGGTGTAGTACTCGCCGAATTGAAGGTCCAGATCCAGCCAGACGTCGTCGCCGTTGTGAGGCGGCACCAGGCGATTGGCGTAGGTGGCAATCTGGCTGGCTGTGCGGGCGACACCCCAGATGCGGACTTCGTCGAGCATGAGTTGGCCGACAAATGAACCGTTGGGCGAGGCCGCCAGAGCCAACGTGTTGGTGGCGGGGTACATGAATAGGGAGAAGTTTTCGTTGACGTCTTCAATGGCCATATCGAGAACGCCGTTGATGTAAAGACCGAGGCTGTTTCTGGCGTGGTTCCAGACGGCGGCGATGTGTATCCACTCGTTGGTTGGGAGGCTATTGGCAGAGACGCGTTGAGCGGGGATCAAGTCGTTATCCCGGAAGGTGATGCTTGGGAGATTGTTCGAGAGAGAGAGTTGGTAAACCGTTGGACTGCTGAAATCATCCATTGTGCAAAAGTTCATTAAATCGCCGGTCAGGTTGGTGCCAAGCAGCTTGACAGAACATTCAAGCGTCCAGTTCCGTCGTTGCAGATCTTCGCGGGTGCCTGCGGGGGCCGCGCCGTTGGTCGTGGCGGGTTCGGGGTCGGGGATGGCAATGCCATTTGAGCTGGTGATGAGAACGGAGCGAGGAATGAAGGGGTCGCAAGAATGGACCGGGCTGGATTTTTTTTGCCCCCCAAGAGGGAACATTTCCCTGCTGTCCATGATGCCATCATCGTCGGAGTCGTTTCCCTTATCCTGGCCGATGCTAATACTCGGCAAAGCGCTTCCGAGGGTTTCCCCCCTGCTGATGCCTGTTCCGTTCCGAGGATCCGTGAGCGGATTGATCAGGAGGTTGATCGGGTACCAGCGCCATGTGTAGGTTGAGTCAGGTCTGTGATTGTGTTCATTGGGATTGGTCTCATCCCCTGTGCCATTAACGTAAGGGCGTGTGGTGAACCGGTAGCCATCCTGCCCCAAATACTCCAAAATATTTCGCAGTCCATCGTTGTCAGGGTCTCCGGAAGCTCCATTTTTTCGCAAAATGCTGCCATTATCACGGGGGTCAAGATTGAATTCGACTTCCCAGCCGTCGGGGAGTCCGTCATTGTCGGTGTCGTGACCGGGGGGGATGTTTTCGTCGGTATAGAAGTAGCCTGTGCCTTCGGTGGGGTCAGTCCATTCGTGAGCGCGGAGGGCGAAAACCCGATTTGCCGATGAAGGGATGTTCAGAGAGGGGTCGAGACCGAGGGACAGACTTGTTCCTGAAAAGCTCATGTAGCAGATCCGGATTCGTTTGAATTGCCGATCATAATAGCCAAGATAAGGGAAGGGGATACGGCCTTCCGTTGTCCACTTGTCATTGTTGACTGAGCCCTGTCGCAATTCCAAAAGGAGGCATTGTTCCCGGTAGTTGCTCATTCCGTCGAAATCGGGGTCCGCGCGGGCTATTTCGGTGCTTACGTTTGTTGCCGATGGAAAATCCAGGAGTGATCCTGCCTTGGGGTCAATTCCGTTGGGAGGGTCATACCAGGCGGCCTCGAAGCTGTCGAGCAGGAGATCGAAGTCGGTATCGATATCGAGAGGATTGAGGTCATCGGTTGAATGGGTTTTATCTTTTCCAATATAGACACCGTTAATGTACTGAAGCGCCTGCATGGGAGGATATCCATCGACTCCGCAGTATTCCTGCCAATTGGACAACCCGTCGCCATCGAGGTCCACCAGGTGATCAGCGTCAGTGGGGTCGGTTCCCATGGCGTGTTCTTCGGAGTAATATTTTGACTCCCAGCGGTCATCCATGTTGTCGCCATCGGTATCCCAATTCCCCGGGTTCAAATAGTCCATGCCGGGAACAGTGATGCTGATTTCCGCTTCTTCCTTATTGGAAAGACCATCTCCATCCGGATCGTCCTCGCTGTTGTTGCTGAAGGGGTTTGGTGTGAAGCGGAACCAGTGGTATTCCCACCAATCGGGCAGTTGATCGGCGTCGTTATCGTCGAGAAGCGACAGGCTGATTCCGGCGATGGAGCCGGCTTCCATTTTTACCCCGGCCTCGCCGAAGGGCTCGCCGGGATTAATCATCCCGTCGCCGTTGCCATCGATCCAGGTGGCGACGATATACTCGCCGGTGGATACACCGGTGATGGTGTAATTATAGGGGCCATAGAGGAAAGGCAGAGTGCCATTGGTTACCACTGATGTGGCGACCGGAGTGGAGAATTTTCCGGCGGTGGATATCCATAGTCCCAGCATCATCCGTCCCTGGCCGTCACCATTTCCGGGTGGTCCGGAGACATTCTCGCGCCAGAGTGAACTATTAAAGATTTGCCCTGAGATGGATTGAGCTTGGGCAGGGGTCAGCCAGGCAAGGCAAAGCGTAATGACCATTCCTGCCGCGATAAGATTCATCGAAATCGCGTGTTTCACGGCTATTCTCCTTTCCTGAGGGCGGAAGAAAACCTTCCCGCTCAGGGTTGACTAATAATCAGGCTGCGGCTGTTGCCGGCCCCGTCTGTGACGGTGACAGCATTGTCGCCGGGACTATAGCGGCGATAAACGACGCTAGAGCCTGTGTTGCTCGACGGGAAGTTGCCGCGTCCGGTATCGGAAACTGTCCATACGTAGGGCGCGCTTCCGCCGGTGACGGTTAGAACGCACAAATCGTTGTCGTCCGGCAGTTCGCCGGGTTCAGCCTTGATGGTCATTGCTTCTTGAGCGCTGCCGCGGATGTAAGCAATGGCGGCATTACCGGACCGGTCGGAGACAATCACCTCATTATCACCGATGGCGGAGGAGACATAGACGGCCTGTGAATCACCGCTTGGAGTGATGGTTCCCATGGATGTATTGGAAACATCCCAGGTATAACCGCCGGTTCCGCCCGTGGCCCTGAAGATGATGCGCCCGCCGATGGTGCTGATGGTGGCTGCCGAAGGACTGATGGTGACGATTTGATCTGTGGTTACGCGCGGGTCGTTGACGAACGGGTGGGACTCGAAGTATCCGTCGAGTTCGCTGGTGTTGGGGTCGTCGCAGCCCAACGGGAGCAGCGCTGTCGCCATCAAAAGACAGAGGGGGCCAATCCACTTCCGAAGATTATGCTTGTTCATCTTATTCTCTCCATTTCGTCGAGTTTCATTCATGGCGGACATCTATTTTAACAAGGGAAATTCCGTTGGCTGTGATGCTGGCGACTTTCCATCTATAGGTTTGATCGTCGTAGAGGGTGTAGACAGTGTCGCCCACTTCGACCAGCTTTCCCCCGACCATGGCCAGATATTTAGGAGCGTTTGATTGCTTGTCGCGGCCGATGAGGCTGACGCCCCGGATGTCCAGGAGCTTTCTGGCGGTGTCCCAGTCCGGTGTTTTCAGTTTTTCGGGATAAACTCCGGCGGGATTGCCTTCTGTTTTCGGGGATCCTGTGGATGGAGAGTGCGTTATTTTCTTAGGGGTGTAATTTACAGGCCAGAAGGGGTCTCGCTTGTGAGTTGGGTCAAGATTGACATCGGGTGCCGGCATATAGCCAGTGTCGGGGCCAGGTTGAGTGGGAATGCCTGGCGCTGTCATGGAAGGAGGGCTGGGCATCCCGGTATTGGGTTCGGGAGCGAAGGGGATGGGCCCTTGCTGGCCGGAAACCAAGCAGCGACCCGACATCAAGACAACCGTTGCCGCATAGATCATCGGTTGTGCTGATTGTTTCATGAGCCACCTCCCCGGTCACTCATGCTATTTTGCCCTTTTTCGGATTCCGCTTCAATAGGCCATTCAATTCTCAGGGAAAGCCGGTGATGCTCGGGGGTGTCTGCCTGTCCGGTAATGCGGATATCGGAAACGCATAGGTATGGGTTGATATCCTCAAGGCTGCTGATCAGTTTTGATGCCTGTTCGTAGGATGCCCGTGCGGAGACTTGCACGCTGTAGGATTTGAAATTGACAGGATTGGCTCCTGCATTATTTGCCCGGGGGAGTTCGCGGATGCCGATTTCCTGAATCTCGTCCACTTTAATATTGATCGCCCGTGCCTGGTTTTCCAGCGTTTCTGTGACCCCGACGAGGTATGAGCCCAAAATGGGGCGCAGCAGGTTTTTGGCGATAGTCGTGTCGAGCTGACTGGTGACGGAGTCGAACTCTTCCTTAATGGAAGGAGCGAGCCTGAGTTCGCGCTCTGCTTTTTCCAGGGCGGCGCGTTTGGTCTGCAGTGATTCCTTGAGGCGTTGCTTATAGGCGAAGAAGGGGCTTATCAGTCCCTGCCATGAGGCAAAGATAACGGCAGCGGCGCCGATTCCAATCAGGACGAAGACCTGAACACGTTCCTTTTTGTTTTCTGGAAGTTTCATTCAAACGACCTTGGGTTGTACTTGCAGACAATTTCGAACACGCGGTCTGTTTTGTTCAGCGGGTCCTGCCGGAATGCGCCTGCCGGGATGCTAACGGTCTCGACAAAGGCGTCAAAAGGGGGGTGCTTGAACAAGACTTGCTGGAATTCGCCGACATTGACTTCCGAGCGGGCCGCGCCGGTTCTGCCCGTCAGGCGCATTTCGAACACGCGGGCAGGAACGTTATTGGAAAGGACGAGGACGTCCTGATTTATATGGATTTCCGTAAGTTGGATCATGGGAGGGGTGACAACTTGAAGGCTTTCCAACTGGCGCCCCCAGTCGATGCGGGTTGTCCGCCAGCTTTGGATTTCCTTCAGTTTGGATGCCTTTTGGAGCAGGTCGGCTCTGAGCAGTTTGGCGGCGATGTGTTTGGGTTGTGTTAATTTCCATTGATTTTCGCATTGTTCCACGCTGGCCTGAAGGTCCCGGTACGCGAAATAACCTGAAAACAACCAAAGAATCAGGATGGTGATCCCCGTGCCTCCTGATATTTTAAGGAGGGTTGAGAATGATACTGGGCTGGCGCTTCGTTGTTCGGTTTCCAATATCAGGTTGATATGCATCAACGGCTCTCCAAAACGGCGATAGCTGCTCCCATTGCAGCCGAAAAACGTGATTCCTGTCCATTCAATCGATCCGGCAAGGCTCCTGGCAAAGTTTCCAGTGCAGAAAAAGGATTCCAGGAAGTTGGTTCCTTGCCGGTGACTCCCTGAACCTCTTTCATCCAGCTTTTCATGCTGGACATGCCTCCGCTGATATAAAGGTGGGCGATGGGATTGTTTTCGCGGCGTTCCACAAAGTCCCATGAGATGGTGAGTTGTTGCAGGAAGGCTTCCATGGTTTGGCGGAGAATCTGGCTGATGTCGAAGGAGTCATCGTTCAGGATTCCAAGGGCGACTTCTTCGTCAACCCCCAGTGAGCTTTGCAGCTTTTTAAGAATGGCGTCTGAACCGAGGTCAAATTTGCGGATCAGGGTCATAACGCCTTTGTTAAAGAAAGCCACATAGGACGAGGTGGCGCCGAAATCGATGGCCGCCATCGTGTCTCCCTTATGCGTGGATCCCGGGCCCTGCATGAAGGCTGTCATGCTGGCCAGTCCTGAGATTTCGATAGAGCAAGGGGCGGGAACTCCACTGGGGAACAACTGACATAATGACCTTGCGGTCTGGTCAGGAAGCCCAACGGCAAGAATCCGGCGCTCGGAACGGGTTTCCGCAACCTGTTCAAAGCCCACTCGATAATCGGAGTTTTCGCCGATCCCCATCAGTTCATAGACGTGTGCATCGGTGGACTTGTCCGAATGGACGGGCATTGTCAGGAGTTTGACAATAGCGCCGGGTGCGGAAGTGGCAATGGCCGCATAACGGCCATGAAGAGAGCGGGGGACCACTAGAGCCGGGGCGGGATCGGTTGCGGAGGCGGGCAGGATCAGGCGGGGGAGAATATCAGCCGCGACAAGGGTGAGCGTATTGTTGGACTTCTTGATTCGTACGGCCTTGGTGCAGGAGCCGGCAATATCCAACCCGAGTACATCGGTGTAACTTCGCTGGAAAGATTTCATCAACTCGCTAATTGTTTTCATTCCGGCAAAATCCTGATCCACGACATTATGACATGGGATAGCGGGCATTACTTAACCAGAAGAATACCAGTGGGGCAAGCTAAAGTGATGACTTGTCAATGTGTTATCAGGGGCTGTCGGCGTTGAAAGCCCGATCCAGGGGAATGCCTTGAATGGCCCGGCAAGCCCGGCGATCATGGTGTTGCACAAGGCGTTGTGGCGGGGAGAGCGGGAACCAAGGTGATAATGGTGATTTCGGGCGGGGCGAGGAATCGCAACGGGGGTCCCCAGGTTCCGGTGCCGCGGCTGACGTATAGTTTTGACCGTTTGCCGATGTCGTAGAGTCCTGTGGTAAGCGGGTAGACCAGATGGGCCACCAGATGGAACGGGAAGACCTGTCCGCCGTGGGTGTGCCCCGATAGTTGAAGGTCAAAACGGTCGACCGAGAAGGGGTTGATCCGCGGCTGGTGCTTGAGCAGAACCGTGAAGTGGGTGCGGGGGCCATGAGGGGGTAGCGGTGATTCGCTTGTGCAATCGTTATTGCCGAGAAATCGACCTGTTGGGTCATCAACTCCATGGAGGTGCACGGCGTCGTTGAGGACCACTCCGGCGCCGCGTAGAAGATGGAATCCGGCTTTTTCATGCAGGCTGACGGCATCGGCAACACCGGTGTAAAATTCATGGTTTCCCAGGACGGCATATTTTCCCAGGGGCGGATTCAGGGTGGCCCATCGGTCGGCAAGGGATCCGATATTCCGCACAGAGGAATCAATGAAATCGCCGGTACTGAGCAGAAGATCAGGGGAGAGGCGGCGGATATCCTCGACGAGTGACCGGTTCCATTGTTCACTCCGTACCGTGCCGAGATGGACATCGGAGACTTGAACGATTTTGATCGGGGCTGAACCGGGAGGCAGGCCGGGAGCGATGAACATCATTTCGCGGTGAATCGGCCGTGATGCTTCCATCAATCCCCAAGCGGTGGCCACCAGAACACATGACAGGGAAACGATTCCATGCGTACGTTGTGAAAGACGGAGGCGGGGAAGCAGGATGTTCCATAGGCTGAGAATCCAGCCCGCCAGGCAAAACCAGAAGACCCAGACCATCCAAAGAAATGCCGTCCGGTTGATGCAGCGCGCCAACGTGATGTGTCCGTTATGATCCAGGGAGCGACCTGCAAATGGAAGAGCGACCAGAAGGAGGAACAGGGCGACCAGCAGGAGGCGTGACTGACGCGGGAGGGTCCACAGGATGGTGATACGCCGGTAGACGTACGCGTGCATACCCGCGTAGAGGGAGAGGGAACTGATCAGGAACAACGCAAACATGAGTGTTAGTGTTTGTACAGGGCACCTTCAAGGGCTTGGCGCATGATCGCTACAGGCGCTGGTTTGCCGGTCCAGATGGTGAGGGCTTCGGCTCCCTGATGCAACAACATGCCGAGTCCGTTGACGGCATGGGCTCCCGCCTGATTTGCCGCACGGGTGAAAGACGTTTCGGGAAGATTGTACACCAGGTCGAAGGCCCATTGTCCTTTCCCGAAGGCCTCCGGAGGGAGCGGCGGGGGATCGGCAGGGTTCATGCCGACTGGTGAGGCCTGGACGATGAGCGTGGCGGCACGGGCCGAGGTTGCCCAGCGGTCGCGGGAAGCTCCGACGACGTTGACGGGGATTCCCGGGGCAAAGGTGCAGATATCGCGGGCCACCGCGTCGCAACGGGCCGGGTCGACATCGGCGAGAATGATTTTTTTGCAGCCTTCAACAGCGGTGGTGATGGCGACGGCACGGCCGGCGCCCCCGCAGCCGAGGATAAAGACCGAGCGATCCTGCGTGGAGGTGCCGAAGGTTTCTGTGATGGCGCGGAGGAAGCCTTTGCCGTCGGTGTTGTGACCGCGCAGGCCTGAGGGCAGGAACTGAACGGTGTTGACCGCACCCAGGCGACGTGCAGAGTCGTCCAGATCGGAGAGTCCCCTGAAGGCGACTTCCTTCAGGGGAACGGTGAGGTTGACGCCGCCGAAGCCCATGTCGGCCATCGCCGGCAGTACCGACATCAGACGGTCTGGATGAACGTCGAAGGCCAGGTAAATGCCATCTATTCCGAGGGTTTCCAGTGCCGCGTTGTGCATGATGGGTGACAACGTATGGCCGATGGGATGCCCCAGGACGGCGAATGGCTTGGTATGGCCGCTCAGTGCCTTCACCGAGGGGTTCTCCGGCGGGCGGCGGTTGCCGTGCGAGGCGCTTCCTTGCTTTTGCCTTTTCGGTGCGAGGCGCGGTTGAAGACGAGGCGGTTCACGCAGGAAAGATAAGCCTTGGCACCGGCTTCGACGATATCGGTACTGGCGGCCTTGGCGCTCACGATATCCCTGCCGAATTGGACGCGGACGGTGACTTCGCCCATGGCGTCCTTGCCGACCGTGATGGCCTGAAGCGAGAAGTCCAGCAAGCGACCCTTGATATTGGTAATGCGATCAATGGTTTTGAGGGCGGCATCCACGGGGCCATCGCCGCAGCCGGCGTCCTGGAAAACCTCGTTGCCTTTTTTCAGGCGCAGTGTGGCGGTGGGGACGGTGGCCGTTCCCGCCGAGACCTGAAGGTAGTCAAGCGTGTAGGCGTTTTCGACAACATCCATCTGGTCCCGGGCAATGGAGATCAGGTCGTCGTCATAGACGTGTTTTTTCTTATCGGCCAATTCGATGAACCGGTGATAGGCGCGTTCCATTTCCTCATCGGTCAATTTCATGCCCATTTTCCCCATTTTATCGCGGAAGGCATGGCGACCGGAGTGTTTGCCGAGGACGAGGTCGGTCCCGTCGATGCCGATATCCTCGGGGCGCATGATTTCGTAGGTGGTGCGTTCCTTGAGGATGCCGTCCTGATGCACTCCGGACTCATGGGCGAAGGCGTTAGCCCCTACGATGGCCTTGTTCCGCTGGACGGTCATGCCTGTCATCCGGCTGACCATGCGGCTTACGCGGTAGATTTCCTTGGTTTCGATTCCGGTGTAAAGCCCGAACGAGTCCTTCCGGGTCCGGAGCGCCATGACGACTTCCTCGAGTGAGGTGTTGCCGGCCCGTTCGCCGAGACCGTTGATGGTGCACTCGACCTGTCTTGCGCCAGCCTTGACGGCGGCGAGTGAATTAGCCACGGCCATTCCGAGATCATTATGGCAATGGACGGAGATAATCACTCCGGGGACATTGGCCTTCACGCGTTTGGCGACATAGCTGATCATTTCGCCGTATTCGGCGGGGATGGCGTACCCGACGGTATCAGGGATATTGAGGGTGGTTGCCCCCGCTTCCGCGACGGCGGTGTAGAGATCAACGAGATAGTCACGGTCTGCACGGGTGCAGTCCTGGGCGGAATATTCAACGTCATTCGTGAAGGTGCGAGCGAACTGGACGGCGTTGACCGAGCGTTCGATGTTCTGGGCGCGTGTCATCTTGAGGATTTTTTCCAGGTGGATATCGCTGCCTGAGCTAAAGGTGTGAATCCGCCGTTTAGCGGCAGGGGCGATGGCGTTTCCGGCCCGCTCGATATCCTTCTCCACGGTGCGCGACAAGGCGGCAATGGTGGGGCCGCTTACACTCTCGGCGATGGCATGCACGGCATTATAGTCGTCGGGAGAGGCAATGGGGAACCCAGCCTCGATGACGTCAACCTTCAGGGCGGCGAGTGCATAGGCAATCTCGAGTTTTTCGCGATGGTTAAGGCTGCATCCGGGCGCCTGCTCACCATCGCGAAGGGTAGTGTCGAAAATAATGACTCTGTTCTTGTCTTGTGTTGCACTCATGCCTGATTCTCCCGGGGAATGAACATTTCAGCGATGAACTAGTTGATCAATTCCTTATTCCTTATCCATGGCGACGATGCCTGACCTGGAAACATCAAGGACCTTAAACGGCTTCATCAGTTCCATGAAGTCATTCACCTCTTCCTGTTGGGCGGCCAGGTGAATCACTAACGAATCGGAACGGACGGCGACGACACTGCCGCCGAAAACGTCTGCCAGCTCGATGATTTCTGACCGGGTTTTACGGTTTGAGGCGACACGAATAAGGATGCATTCCCGGTTCAGGAAAGGCTCCTTGGTCAGGTCGGTGACCTTGACGACGTCCAATTGTTTGGCGAGCTGTTTACTGACCTGTTCCAGCACGCGATCGTCTCCCGGGACCTGCATGGTCAGGCGGGAGACGGTCGGGTCATGGGTGGGGCCGACATTCAGGCTCTCGATGTTATAGCCTCGCCCGGAGATGAGTCCGACGACACGAGCGAGGACGCCGGGCTGGTTTTCGATCAAGGCGGTTATCGTATGTTTTTGGATGGAGGGTTGGTTGTTCATGGTGATGTTCCTTTTAGATCATCCTGAGAAGCATTTCATTCAAGGCCGCCCCGGCAGGGACCATGGGGTACACGTTTTCGTCGGGTTTGACGATGCATTCCACGACGACGGGGCGCTGCAAGGCGAGGGCCTTCTTCAGTGCCGTTGTTACCTCGTGTTGCTTTGTCACCCGCATTCCGACGGCACCGTGCGCCTCGGCAAGCTTCACGAAATCAGGAAGATATGCGGGCGGCTTGGGTTTGATTTTTTCCGATTTGTTGCGCAAATCCTGGCCGAGGCGGACGGCGGAGTATTCCTTCTTGTAGAACATTTCCTGCCATTGTCTGACCATGCCGAGATAGCCATTGTTCAGGATGACCACGGTGATGGGGAGGTCGTGCTCCACGGCGACCACCAATTCCTGGAAGTTCATCTGGATGCTGCCGTCTCCGCTGATGGTGACGACCTTGCGGTTCCGGAAGGCCGACTGGACGCCGATGGCGGCCGGGAGGCCGAAGCCCATCGTGCCCAACCCCCCCGAGGTGATGAAGGTCCGCGGCTTGGTGTAGTGGTAGAAATGGGCAGCCCACATCTGGTGTTGGCCCACGTCCGTGACGATGATGGCGTCGCCCTTGGTGACTTCATCGATTTTATCGATCACGAATTGAGGCAACAGTTCGGTTGTGGTCTCGTCATAGGCGAACGGGAACTCTGAGGACCACTTCTGGCACTGGGTGAGCCATTCCTTGCGGTTCACGGAGTCGACGAGGCGGGTCAATTCCTTCAAAACCGGCTTGACGTGACCGATGACGGGGATATCCACGGGTACACTCTTTGAGATGGCGGACGGGTCGATATCCACATGGGCCTTGAGGGCGTGCGGTGCGAAACGTGAGACCTTGCCGGTGACGCGGTCATCGTAACGGGCGCCGATGGAGATGATCAGGTCGCATTCGCTGATGGCCTGATTGGCGGCAACACTGCCGTGCATGCCGGGCATGCGAAGGGCGAGCGGATCCGTGTCCGGGAATCCTCCGATTCCCATCAAGGTTGTTGTGACGGGTATTTTGGCTTTACGGGCGAAGGCGGTCAATTCGGCAGAGGCATTGCCGCCGATCACGCCACCACCGGCCAGGATTACGGGTTTGCGTGAATTATTGATGGCCTTGATGAGAGCGGCGATCTGGCGGGGGTCGGGTTCATAGACAGGCTTGAAGCCGCGGCGGTCCACTTGGCCGGAAGCGACGATGGAGGTTTGTTGTTGCTGGATATCCTTCGGGATATCGATGAGGACGGGACCGGGACGACCGCTTTGGGCGACATGGAAGGCCTCGGCGATGATGTCGGGAAGGTCGTCTACGCGTTTGACGAGGTAATTATGTTTGGTGACGGCACGGGTGATGCCGGTGGTATCCGCCTCCTGGAAGGCGTCGTTGCCGATCATGGAGGAGGGAACCTGCCCGGAGATGCAGACGATGGGGATCCCGTCCATATTGGCGGTGGCCAGGCCGGTGACGGCGTTGGTGGCGCCGGGTCCGGAGGTCACGATACAGCACCCGGGTTTGCCGGTGGCGCGGGCATAGCCGTCTGCCATGTGAACGGCACCCTGTTCATGGCGCACGAGAATGAATTCAAATGGCGCTCGGTAGAGCTCTGAAAAAATATCCAGAACGGTTCCGCCCGGAAGTCCGAAAACGGTTTTCACTCCGGCATCCGCAATGGCATCGATAACGCACTTGGCCCCTTTTCTCATGTTGCTTTCCTTTCGTGATCGCCTGATTATATGCATCTAAACAAAAAAACCCACCGCTTTTTGCGGTGGGTGATTCGCCTCATGGTGAGTTGCCCGATTAGCAATCACCATCCCACCGCAGGGTGCGTACCAGAACCAGGTCAAGGTACACCACGTCCGTCCGCGGAACCATATCCACGTACTCAACGGCAACAGCGATGGGTTTTGTAACGTTCATTGTTTTGAATCATGCCAAAAGGGAAGGGGTGGGTCAAGATGTAATTGAGTAATTGAGCTGGCGGGATGGTCGTTGACAATGGCAGGCTCAGTCTCTATATTTCGCGGCTCAGTTTTGGCAATGTTCATATCAGCGTGGCTCCTGTTAAAAGACATGCTGGCAAAACTTGGCGAAACCGTCAGGCGCGAAGTGACGACATGTTGCATAAGTGCTTGAAAACAAAATACTTCAGGCCGTTAGCTCAGTCGGTAGAGCACTTGACTTTTAATCAAGGGGTCCCGGGTTCGAGTCCCGGACGGCCTACTTTTCAGGAGATCCCCCCATGAAGCTTGGAATCATCGGCGGCAGTGGATTGTACGAGTTGGAAGGCCTTTCCAAAGTACACGAGGTGGTGGTCGAGACGCCGTTCGGGAAACCTTCCGACGCTTATATTCAAGGGACGCTGGATGCCGTTGATGTGATTTTCCTGCCACGTCATGGACGCGGACATCGGCTGTTGCCATCGGAAATCAACCACAAGGCCAACATCTGGGGTTTCAAGAAACTGGGTGTCGAGATGGTGATGTCGGTCAGTGCGGTTGGCAGTTTGCGCGAGGCGTTGCGGCCGGGGGATGTTGTTCTGCCGGATCAGTATTTTGACCGGACCAAGGGATCGTTGAATCATACATTTTTCGGGAACGGGATTGTGGGGCATGTGTCATTTGGCGATCCGGCCTGTGATGTGCTGCGGGTGGCGATTCAGGCGGCGGCCAACGAAGCGGTGGAGCATCTTGGCAAGGCGGGCAAGGTGAAGGTTGTGAATGGCGGCACCTACGTCAATATGGAGGGGCCTGCGTTTTCGACCCGGGCGGAATCGAATGTATACCGTCAAATGGGGTTTGACATTATTGGCATGACGAGTTTGCCGGAGGCGAAACTTTGCCGGGAGGCGGAACTGTGTTACCAGGCGATGTCGATGGTGACGGACTATGATTGCTGGCGGGTGAGCGAAGAGAGCGTAACGGTCGAGATGATCATGGCGACATTGATGGCCAATGTGAGTCTGGCAAAGGAAGTTATCCGGCGGGTGGTCAGGCGGTTGCCGACTCATCGGCAGTGTGCGTGCGCGCAGGCGCTGGCGACGGCGGTCATGACGGACTGGAAGGTGATTCCCGAGGCGACGCTGGCGGCGTTGGAGCCGCTCGTCGGGAAATACAGGAAGCAAGCCTGAGGGGATGCAAGAGGATTTCACGCAAAGACGCGAAGGCGCGAAGAGGCCTCATTGCCTGTTTGAGTGGTTGCCGCGAATGGGTGGTAGTCTGTTCAAGGCAGGCGCCGACTTGATGTGGCCGCGGCAGTGTGAGGGATGTGGCGCCGTGCCGGATGAGGGTGGGCGCTATCTATGCTGGGACTGCCGGGCGGGATTACCCTGGATTGAGCCGCCGTATTGTTCCCGGTGCGGAGATCCGATCAGCGGTGCTATTACCAATGACTACACGTGTTCCCTGTGTGCGGCGCGGGAGCCTGCCTTTGATCTGGCCCGTTCCGCCGTGAGGTTCCGCGAGGGAATCAAGGACTGGCTGCATCGATTCAAGTATTCCCATGCGACGCATCTGGCGCCGGATTTCGGGAAGATGTTGGCGGCAACGGTGCGGGTGCATTTTGAGCGGGAGCGATTTGATGCGGTGACGTATGTGCCGTTGTATCCGGTGAAGGAGCGGGCGCGGACGTATAACCAGGCCCGGCTATTGGCGGCGGCGTTGGGGCGGGAGATGGGATTGCCGCTGGCGAGGGGATGTTTGGAGCGGGTGCGGGATACGGGAACCCAGACACACCTTACGGCGCGTCAACGGGCGGAGAATGTGCGGGATGCCTTTCGGGTGCGGCATCCGGAGTGGGTGGAGGGGCGTCACTTCCTGCTGGTGGATGACGTGATGACGACGGGGGCGACGGTCAATGAGTGTGCGCGGGCGTTGAAGGAGGCGGGATCGGGGCGCGTTTGCGTGGTGACGGTGGCGAGGGGGTAAGGGAGGTGCTGGTTAATGGGTAGCGGGTGTTGCTGCCGCCAGATCGTACATCTTGAGTCCTTGGATCTTTCCTGCAGTCAATTCAGGTAAAGTTGAGAATAGCGCCGCATCGACGCCCGGTCTATCCCATACCAGGTAATAACGCGCCCCCAGGCGTTTGAGGGTGGGGATGACCTCGCTGTCGGGGAGATCATTTTGGACGCCGAAATACGGCTCGCCCAA
>CAZSSA010000020.1:0-29735 GCA_964609375.1 uncultured Verrucomicrobiota bacterium
AGAATGGGTGGCAGCAGGGGTGGGCGTTCATCGGGACGGTGAGTGTCTTGCCGTCACGGACAGGATTCAAGGGTTAGTGATGTTATAAAACGGTTACCCCGAACAAGGCGCCGACACCGGCTGTCAACGCCATGGCCAAGGCGCCCCAGAATGTCACGCGTGCGGCGGCAAGAAATACGGAAGCGCCGCCGGCATGCGCCGATAGGGATCCCAGGAGGGCAAGGCAGAGGATCGAGCTCATTGAAACAGCCCACATCATGGCTGATGCCGGGACCAGGAGGACGATGATCAGAGGCAGGAATGCTCCTGCCGCAAAGGTTCCTGCCGAGGCCAGTGCTGCTTGGATGGGACGTGCAGTTGATATCTCGGAAATTCCCAGTTCGTCGCGGCAGTGGGAGCCGAGAGCGTCATGAGCCATCAATTGAGTCGCGACTTCGGAAGCGAGTTCGCGGTCCAGTCCTCGTCCTGCATAGATGGCGGCCAGCTCCGCATGTTCATGGACCGGATCGGTCGCCAATTCCTTGCGCTCGCGTTCGATGTCCGCCTGCTCGGTGTCGGATTGGGAGCTTACGGAAACATATTCGCCGGCCGCCATGGACATGGCGCCTGCAACAAGGCCGGCGATCCCGGCGATGAAAACGTTCTGTGAGCTTGCGCCCGCTGCGGCGACTCCCAGGACGAGACTTGCCGTAGAGACAATGCCGTCATTAGCGCCAAGAACGGATGCACGAAGCCAGCCGATACGGTGTGTCCTGTGTCTTTCAATGTGTTTCATTATGATGACTGACTCCTTTAGACAGAGTAGTGGGCTGAGTATGGATAAGCAAGAAATCAGTCGACTTTCCGACTTTTCAGGGCATTGACACTGTTCTTGGCTTTGTGGTACCTCTTCGGGCATCAGGTGAAAGGGGATTGAGCATGAATTCCCTGAGTTTGTGGAGTTTCTGTGGCCGTGAGGCCAGCAAGAGTCAATGAGGAGAGTGTATGCCGGAAGAAATTAAAGATGATGTGATTCGGGTGGATGGAACGGTTTTGAAGGTTCTGCCCGCTACCATGTATCGCGTGAAGCTTGAAAATGGTCACGAGATTCTGGCTCATATCTCGGGAAAAATGCGAAAGCATTTCATCCGCATCACTGCCGGCGACAAGGTGAGTGTGGAAATTTCGCCCTATGATCTTACCAAGGGGCGCATTACCTATCGTCACAAGACCTGACCTTAATCAAGACGGGTTCGTTTCATCCACGCCTTGAAATCTGCGGGTAGCGGCGCTGCCGCCTTGATTAGCTTCGCATCCATTGGAGACGTGAACCTGATACTGTAGGCATGTAGCATCTGGCGTTCCACGGTGCGTAATTCAGCAGAAATCTCGGTTGCGGTGCCGTACTGCTTGTCGCCCAGGACCGGGTGGCCGATTTTAGCCAGGTGTTTGCGGATCTGGTGGGTGCGGCCGGTCTCAATCTTGATGGTGATATGGGTGGCCGAGCGGTTCCGGTCCAATACGCGGAGATGGGTCACGGCTGGCTCGCCATCAATTGGATCCTCAATATGGAGTTCGTTCTCCTTGATGTTTCCGGCCACGAGAGCGTGATAGATTTTGACCACGCGATGTTCCTTGAAGCAGTTGGTGACTGCGTCAAAGGTGGCCTGACTCCTCGCGATGAGAAGGCATCCGGTGGTATCGCGGTCAAGGCGGTGGGCCGCTTGGAGTTGCGGGTCCTTGAGGAAGTCGCGTATATCCTGTTCGGTGCTGTCGGGGCCATTGGAAAGTCGTCCTGCCGGTTTGTTGATAACGAGAAAAGCAGGGCTGTCGAAGAGGATTTCCGGTGACCGTTGGGGGGTGGAGGGGGGAGGGGCGACGGTGATCTGTACCTGATCGCCCCGCTTGAGGCGATGACGGGCCATCCAGATGCGAGTGCCATTAACGAAGACGGTCCGTGTATCGATCAATGCTTTTGCCCGGTTACGCGAGACGTGCTGCCAGGACGACAGGAAGTCCTGGAGGGTGGTGTTATCTTGTTCAATACGGGCGCTGATTCGTTGAGATGACATGGGAGGGGACTATACCGTGTGAATCTGTTTGGTGCCAGTGAATAGAAGGGGAAGGTTTTTGATATTGCATTCAGTGTCTCTTTTGTGCAGTAAGTGGCCGAAATCAACAAACAAAAATGGGGTCGCTATGAAATTGTGGCAATATACGACATGCGTGGTCCTCAGCACGGTTTGTCTGGGGCTTTGTGCCGTCATCGTCTTTACCTCCCATCGTACCATGACGTTGCAGGATGAAATGCAGGTTCGCCAGCAGCAATTGAATAACAGCGTTTTGGGCCCTCAGGCGCAGCAGATTGCCAACAGCATTCTGCAGGATATGGCAACCTCGGCAGCCACGAATCATGACATGCGCGCACTGCTTTCCAAGTATGGTTACGTTATTCCTGCTGCCTCGTCCGTTTCTCCGGATAATCAACCGGCGAAAAAAAACAATAAGGAGAAATAATCCATGAACGATCAACCTTCCATCAAATCGTATAGCGCCTTTACGCCGATCGTTTTGATTTCAAGTGGAGTCATTCTGCTGTACTCGTGGAATTTGATGATTACCCTTAAGCAGCAAGCGGCGGCGATGCGCATCAGCGCCCAACAGGATGTTCAGCTAGCTCAAGTGGTCCAGACTGAGCAAAAACTGAGAACCATGATGACCGATCTACTGGATCTTGCCAAGACCGACAAGGATGCCGAAGGCATCATCAAGCGCTACAAGATTGCCATCCATAAAGATAAATAACGATTGGCGCGAAATACAAACCCATGCGCACCTCTGCCCGGAAATCCACCATGGCGCAGGATGGATCCGGGGCCGGTTGACCGTTTGTGCATTCCGGGCGAGAGATCAACGCTTTTTGTGCTGTGTGATCTGAAAACGGTTGCGCGGTTTGATAGGCTCGTCGGTGCGAGGGTTTCTCCGGCATTACATTATTGCTACAGGGCAGAACATGGTCCCATGGTTTTCCGCCCTGATCACAGGCCATATCGTCGAGTGGCATAATAGGCTTGAAGCGGGTGACTTGCAAAGCTACTTTGATGCGATGCGCATTTTGAACACAATTGGGAGCGGCGCCATCAGCGCGTACCAACGGTTGGGCTATTTGATGTCCGTGGTCTGGGCTGTCATTGTCCAGAGTGTCCGCCCGGATTCCTGGCGACGGGCGACACGGTCGGTTCTGGCGCGGCAACTGATGTTTACCGGGGTGGATGCGATGGGTTTCGTGGTTTTTGTGGCTTTTCTGGCCGGTATTTCGATTGTGGTGCAGGCGCAAGTCTGGATGGGGAGGCTTGGACAACTTGAACTTCTCGGGCCCTTGCTGGTGACGGTGGTGGTGAGGGAAGTCGGGCCCCTGCTGGTGAATTTTATTGTGATTGGCCGGAGTGCCACGGCGACGGCTGCTGAATTGGCGGGGATGCGCGTCCGGCACGAGGTGGGGGTTCTGGATGCGCAGGGACTGGATCCTCTGGTTTATCTGGTGATGCCGAGAGCGGTGGCCATGGGGCTGTGTGTCCTGTGTTTGACGATGGTGTTTGTGCTCGTATCGTTTGTGACGGGATATTTCTGCGGTTCGCTGCTTGGAACGGGGCCCGACTCGGCGGTGATCTTTGCACGTAGTGTATTCAGGGGTGTGGCGCCAAGTGATTTTTTCAACTTGATCGCGAAGACCTTGTTGCCGGGGATGATGAGCGGGGTCATTGCGTGTATTGAGGGGTTGTCGGTCGAAGGCGTTGCCACGGATATCCCGCAGGCCGTGACGAGGACGGTGGTACGATCTACACTGGCGTTGTTGGTTATTTCGGTGATTATTTCGGTGCTGACCTATGCATGATGGCGAATCCATGGGAAATGGCGGGGGGGTGCTGTTCTTTGAAGGCGTCACGATTCCTTCTGCTTCGTCAAAGGTGACGGGGATTGAAGGGGTGACGTTTGAAGTGAGGCGCGGGGACATCATGCTGGTTCGGGTTGAGGAGGGGCGGGAGCAGACGCCGTTGGCGGATGCAGCCCAGGGATTGGTGGCGCCGGTTGCTGGACGAGTGTGTTATATGGGAGAAGACTGGCAGTCCATGAATGCCCATCGGCAAGCGGTCCAGCGTGGGCGGACACGCCGGGTGTTTGAACATTACGGATGGATAAGCAATCTGGATGTGATGGAGAATCTTTGTTTATCGGAGAGTTATCATACCGGGCGGCATCTTTCCGATATTGTTGATGAGGCCCAGGTGTTGGCGCGCCGATGTGGACTGGAGGAGGTGCCTGCCGTCCGACCCGCCCGGTTGCATCCGATGGTGTTACGGCGATTGGAATGGGTGAGGGCATTCATGGGGACCCCGGAGTTGGTCCTGCTTGAACGTCCATTGTTTGGAGCGCCGCGTGCCGATATGGGCAAGTTGTTGGACTTAGTCTGTTCGGCGAGCGGGAATGGGGCCGCTGTGATCTGGATTACGGAGGATGACCGGGCCTGGGATTGCAAAGGGATGGGTCGTGTGAGACGGTTTATGTTGACGGGCGAAAAGCTGGAAGCCATTTGAGCGGGAGATCGCTATGAATCGAGCATACAAATTCAGGTATACAAACGAGATTGCCGGGGGATTTGTCCTGTTGGGCGTTTCGCTGCTTATTCTGGGGATCTATCTGGCTGGTCATGCGCAAGGGTGGTTCCAAAAAGAGCTGAAGCTGAAAACGAAATTCAACACCACGGATGGGACCTATGGGCTGCAGGAGGGGGCGGAGGTCCGCATTCTCGGGGCATTGGCCGGCCGGGTAGGGGAAATTGTTCCGGCTGAGGATGGGGGCATGGAGACGGTGTTTGTTATCAAAGGGCGGTTCGGCAAGTTTGTGCGGACGGATTCCGTCGCGAAGGTGAAGAAGAAATTCCAGGTGGCTGGTGATGCCTTTGTGGAGATTACTCTGGGGAGTGCACAGCAGCCGCTGATGAAGTCCGGCGCGTATATCCAGTGTCTCCAGGATGTGGAGTTGATTGAGACAGCGCGCAAGATGCTGGATGATTTCCGGGCAGCGGCGGTGCCCATGCTGGATGAGTTCCGTGGCATTCTATCGCATGTCAACGGGGTTACGGCGCAACTCGAGAAGAAGGAGGGGGTTGCGGGTAAGTTCATCGGGGATCCGGCCATGGCGGCGATGATCGAGGGGATCGTGAATGATATTCGGAAGACATCGGTGCAACTGCCGGATGTGGCCAGGCGATTGGAATCCGCGATGACAAACGTGGAGGCGATCAGCGTCAGTCTGAGTGCGACGGCGGCACGGTTTCCGGCGATTGCCACGGGGGCTGGGGATGTGGTCAATGATGCACGGGTGGTGACGGGAGGGCTTACGGGGCAGGCCGCCAATGTTCAAGGGGTGTTGCTTGAGGCCGAGTCGGCCTTGCGGGAAACGCGGGTGTTGATTGAGGGATTGCAGAAGCATTGGCTGGTGCGCCGATATATTGAAGAGGAAGGGGATTCCCCCATGCTGTCACCGGTGCCGGTGATGATTCCGAAAGCGAGGGAGCCATGACACGATTGGTGATGAGTTCATTATTGGCGGTTTTTCTGGCGGTATGGACGGGTTGTTCAACGACTTCCGTGAGACGTTACGATGGGGAATTGCGGGCGTTGTCCGAGGCGGGGAAGGCGGCATATGAACTGGGGGGGGCAGCCAAGGCGGCGACGCTATATGAGCAGGCCTATCGGCGCGGGATGTTGATTGATGAACCCATGGAGGCAGGGCGGAGTGCCTATAATGCCGCGTTGTGTCATCTGTCGATGTGTGCATTGGCAGACGCGACGAAGTTGTTAGGCGAGGCGAGAAGGTTGCTGATTTCTGATGCGAACGCCATGATGCAGGTTGATATGGCGGATGCCGAACTGGAGTTAAGGAGGGGCAACCGGAAGGCGGCGGGTGACTTGGCCCGGCGTGTTTTGGCGGGGCGGGGGAGTGCGCCGTTGCGGTGCCAGGCGGCGGTATTGTTGGCGGAGATGGCCCTGGTGGATCAGGATGGAGTGGGGGCGTTGTCGTGGTATAAGGTGGCCCGGGCGACGGGATCTGATAATATTAATCCCATTCTGTCAGCGAGGCGGGAGGGGGTGGGAGCCCAGTTGATCCATGATGGTATCCGAAAAGGGGACGAGGGTGAGCAATATCTCGTGCAGGCAAGGTATTGCCGGGATGGTGGGGCGTATGGGGATATGGCGGCGGCGTTGATGAAGGCGGGGGATGCGTTCAAGGCGGTGGGTCGATTCCCGGAAGCGTTTGCGGCGTATGAGCGGGCGGTAAATAGTTTTGTTGTGTTGGGCGACAAGGTGTCTGCGGCGAATGCGGCTGTTCAAGCGGGAGTAGTGGTCAGCCGTCTTGATGATATGATATATGGTAATCGAATCCGGTTGTTAAGGAACGTGGTGGGTCAATAAGTTTTCCCAGATATAGGAGGGCACGATGAGCGAAGAGAATGCGATTTGTGAGTTGTTGGAACGGCGGGTGGCGCGTCTTGAACGTGAGCGCTGGATTTTGCGCGGGGTTTTGCTGGCGATCGGAATGCTTATCGGCGGAGTGCTGGTTTCCGGTGCGTCCAACGGGGGCAAGGGAATCATCGGGTCCTTTACGCAGGTGGATACCGGTCATCTGGTTCTGCGGGATACCGATGGCCAGATGCGGGCGTGGCTTGGAGTTGCGGAGGGTGGGCCACGGTTGATTTTTTTTGATGCCTCCGGTCAGCAACGGATGGGGGTGGGGATGACCCGGCAGGCTGAGCCGGCGTTGGCGATCTATGACCCCGGTGAGAATTCGCGGGTGGTGATCGGCATGATGGAAGGATGGCCTGGAATTGTGTTGCGTGATCCCCAAGGGCGCAAACGGGCAGCCCTCTTCAGTCGTGATGATTGGGGCAGCCTCTATTTTTATGACCGACGTGAAACCCGGCGGACAGGCATCGGGCAGTTTGCGGAGGCGGGAGCCATCAATGTTTGTGACGAAAATGGCAAGGAACGGATCGGGTTGACGACGGACCGGACAGGGTCGAGTCTGAGTTTTTTGGATGTTGGCGGAATGCGAAGGATGGGGATCGGCATGATGAGGAAGGATGAGCCGGCACTGGGGATCTTCACTCATGAGGGGGAAACCCAGGTCTCGTTGGCCAGTATAGAGAATGTTCCCTCGCTGAATATCTACGGAACGAATAAGACGGAAGCCGTGTTTGGAATGACGACGGCCACCAACAAGGCGCCGCGGATTGAAGTATACGGGCCGGAGCGCAAACTGGTTTGGCAGGCGCCGTGAGGGAAGGAATGATGGAAGGATCCATGATGAAATCAAAGGTGATATTGAAGGGGCGAAGTTTGTTGAGGCTGAACGACTTTACCGATGACGAGTTTTTTTATCTTCTGGACTTGGCGCGGTCATTTAAGGCGAAGAAACGACTGGGAGTGCGCGGGGATACGTTGCGGAACAAAACGGTGGCCTTGATCTTTGAAAAATCATCCACCCGGACGCGCTGTGCCTTCGTGGCGGCAGCCAATGAAGAGGGTGGCCATGCGGAGTACCTCGATGTGCACGACATCCATATTGGGCGCAAGGAGTCCATACCCGATACGGCGAGGGTACTGGGACGGCTTTTTGACGGCATTGCCTTTCGCGGATACAAGCAGAGTACGGTGGAGACGCTGGCGCAGTATGCGGGGGTCCCCGTCTGGAATGCGCTGACGGATGATTGGCATCCCACCCAGGTGCTGGCCGACCTGCTGACCATCCAGGAATCCTTTGGTGGATTGAAGGGGTTAACGTTTGTCTATGTGGGGGATGGCCGGAACAATGTGGCTCATTCCCTGATGATGGGTTGTGCGCGCGCCGGGATGCATTTTGTCAATTGCACCCCCAGGGAACTGGCGCCACTGGAACCGTTATGCAAGCAGGCATCCTCCATGGCTGCCTCCCGGGGCGGCAGCGTGGTTGTCAATCATGACCCGCACGCGGCGGTTGAAGGGGCGAATGTGATTTACACCGATGTCTGGGTTTCGATGGGCGAGGAAGCCAAGTTTGCCGAGAGACTTGCGCTGTTGCGTCCTTACCAGATCAATATGGATTTAATGCGGCGAACGGGGAATGTGGAGACAGGAAAGGTGATTTTTCTTCACTGCCTGCCGGCATTCCATGACAACAACACGGATGTGACGCGCGAGATCGGGCCGATGGAAGTGACGGATGATGTGTTTGAGGCGCCATTCTCGCGGGTGTTTGATGAGGCAGAGAACCGGTTGCATACCATCAAGGCCGTGATGGTGGCGACGTTAAGTGGGGGGGATGAACCAGGATGAGCAAGGTGCTTTCAGGGATCTCATGGGAAGCGTTTACGTCCCTTGATCTTAATGGCAAGGCGGAGTTGCTGACCCGGGAGGAGCGGGAATTCCATGTCCTGATCGCGCAGCAATTCAGCCGCCAGCGATTGGAGGATCTTGGCAACCTGGCGACGTGTATCCGGCGGATGTCAAAGCATGACGCGGGTATGACCTTTCTCCGGTCGTTGCTGGCGAATCAGCGTGCGATGCTGTATTTCTCGCAGCCGAGCAGTCGTACCTTCCTGTCGTTCTGCGCGGCCTGCCAGCTTTTGGGGATGCAGATTGGAGAAGTACGTGATACGGCGACGTCGAGCGAGTTCAAGGGTGAATCGCAGGAGGATTCAGTTCGAACTTTCAGTTCGTATTTTGACTTGATCATCATGCGATCGCAAATTGGAGGGTTGGCGGAGCGTGTGGCCTGGTTATTGTCCAATACCGACCGACCGGTACCGATCATCAACGCCGGCTCGGGAAAGGACCAGCATCCGACGCAGGCGTTGCTGGATATTTATACGCTGCAGCGCAGTTTTGAGCGGCATGGAGGAGTGGACAATAAGACGATCATGTTTGTGGGAGACTTGGCGCGCGGGCGAACGGTGAGGTCGTTGGCCTGGTTGCTGACCAATTACAAGGCGATGACACTTCTCTTCGTGGCGCCGCCGGAACTTCAAATTGGCGGGGATATTCTGGCGCTATTAGATCGGGTCAATGTGCGATATGAAGTGTTGTCCGATTTTGAAGGAATGATTCCCCGTGCTGATGCCATTTATATGACACGCATCCAGGATGAATGGGATGCCGAGGGGGAGAGCGGTCGGATTGATACCAGCCGGTATTGTTTCGCGAAGAAGCATTTGCGGTTGTTGAAAGCGACGGCGGTGATCATGCATCCGTTCCCGCGTCGCAAGGAAATTTCCGTTGAGGTGGATGAAGATCCGAGGGCGGTTTATTGGCGGCAAATGCGGAACGGGATGTGGATCCGGGCGGCGTTGATTGCCTCGATTTTCAACAAGGACTCGCAGATCCGGGCTGGATACGAACGATTTGTGTAAAGGGAATGATAGTTTGAAATGCTTGTTCTCCATATTCCTGTTGGCGTGCCTTGCCGGGGGTGTACCCGTTATGGGCGGGCCTGTTCAAGATTATGGATGCCTGTTTTCCGTGTGGGGGGATGAGGGTGAAGCGCGGTCGGGGTGGAGTGGTGGTGGGCCGGTATTGGAGCATTTGGAAAGCAAGAATTCCCAGTTTGATGCGTTCAGGCCCTTTTTTACACGGGAGACGGATGCAACCCGCTGGACGACGTTGGATATTCTCTGGCCGGTTGGGTCGGTGCGGACGTGGGATAAAAGAACGGACTGGCGTTTCCTGACGGCCTTTGGTCAGGATGAAGATCGGTTTGATCCTGCGTCCCCTTATCGCGCATGGATTTTTCCGGTGCTGTTTTTCGGGCGTACCCGCGAGCGGGGCGATTACGGAGCGGTCTTTCCGTTGGGGGGGCGACTGGATAATTTCATGGGTCGGGATGAGATGTCGTTCGTGTTGTTTCCGCTCTATGCGCATAGCCGGCTGAATGATGTTGAAACCCATCACGTCCTGTGGCCGCTGATTTCGCGGACGACGGGAGATGACGTCTATCAGGCGCGATTCTTTCCCTTCTACGGATATTCCAGTAAGTCCAATGTGTATGAAAAGTCTTATACGATGTGGCCGATTTGGAGCCATATGCAGGACAAGCGCCCGAAGTCGGCAGGGAGCGGTTTCATGGTGTTTCCTGTTATCGGTCATGTGAAGTTAAAGAATCAGGAAACGTGGATGGTGATCCCGCCGCTTTTCCGGCATACCCGTTTGGAAAAAGGCACCGAAGGGGCTTGTCCGTGGCCGATTGTGCAATGGAAGTCGGGGCCGGCCAGCAAGCTTTATGTGTGGCCGATCTATGGGCGGCGGGCAGCGGCGGGGGATAGCGTGACCTTTTGGGCGTGGCCTTTTGTATGGAAGGGCGTTACAAAGAATGACAGGGAGCAACGGGATCGGTTTCGCGTGTTTCCGCTTTATGCACAGGAGTCGCGGAAGGTGGCCAGGGGGGGGGCCACGAATGTGATGGAGCGGTATGTCAGTGTGTGGCCGGTGATGGCCTATGAGCGTGAGGGAAGCAATACCGAGGTTCGGCTTCTGGACTTATGGCCGTTCCGGGACACGCGACCGATGGAGCGGAATCTGGCTCCATGGTGGACGTTGTTCAGTCGCCAGCGGACGGTGGAGGGGACGCAGGGGCGTGTGTTATGGGGGCTTGCCCGATGGCAGACCGATCACGATGGTGATGCTTATCGTTCATTATTCCCGTTGGTTTCCTGGAAGGCGAATCGGCAAACAGAGGCTTATCGGGAGTGGGATGCGTTAAAAGGGCTGGTTGGGTATCGACGGGATGCGGATGCAAAGACCATACGATTGCTGTACTTTCTGCGTTGGAGGATTTCGCCATGATTACCCGTGAGCCGCGGTATTTTCCACCGCCCAAGGATTGGAGAGGGACGCTGGGGCGTGAGACGCTGGAGGTCTGCCGCAATGCGGGCCGCGCCGTGCTTTTGTTTGCCGAGGCGGTCTGGTCCATTCGGTATATGATGTTGAGGCGGTCGCGAAATGAAATTCTTCACCAGATGTTGGTGGGTGGGATCAAGAGCCTCGGCGTGATTACCGTTGTGGCGTCGTTTACGGGGATGATTCTTGCGTTGCAGACCGGGATTGAGATGCGCCGTTTCAACCAGGAGGTTTATATCGGGGCGGCGGTGATGGTATCCATGCTGCGCGAGATGGGGCCGTTCATGACGGGACTGATTCTGGCGGCGAGCGTGGGATCATCCATTGCGGCGCAGATGGGGACGATGGTGGTTTCGGAAGAGATTGCGGCCTTGGAACTGATGTCCATCAATCCGGTGCGGTTTCTTGTCATGCCGCGGCTGGTGGCCATGGGGGTGATGACGCCCATGTTGTCGTTCTACAGTTGCATCATGGGGGTTGTCGGGGGAGGGGTTGTCGGGATGACCCAGTTGGGGGTTCCATGGTCGGCCTATATTGATAATGCCACTCGTTTTGCCGAGAACAAGGACTTGTTTGTGGGGATGCTGAAGGCGTTCCTGTTTGGCATCATCATAGTCATTACGGCTTGCCATCAGGGATTTGCGACAACGCAGGGTGCGGTTGGAGTGGGTAACGCCACGCGCCGCACGGTTATCCTGTCCTTTCTTTCCATCCTGATAGTCGGCTATTTTGTGACGAGGATATTTTACGTATGATCCGGCTTGAAAATGTGACAAAGACTCTGGGTAGCCGCCGGGTGTTGGATGGCGTGAGCCTGGAGGTTATTAAAGGCGAGACACTGGTGATTGTCGGGCCATCGGGTACCGGCAAAAGCGTGACGTTGAAACACATGGTCCGGCTGTTGACCCCGGATGAGGGCAAGGTGTATGTCGGGGGGGACGTGATCAGTGAAGCGGCGGGTGAGGCATTAGAGAAGCTCAGGGGTAAATTCGGGGTATTGTTTCAAGGCGGGGCCTTGCTGGAATGGTTGACGGTGGGTGAAAATGTGGCGTTACCGCTGCGGGAAAAGACAAAATTATCCGAGGATGAGATTGTTGCCAAGGTTGAGAAGAATCTTAACCTGGTCGGCCTGGTTGGCGATATTGACAAGTATCCGTCGGAAATATCCGGAGGGATGCGTAAGCGGGTGGGTCTTGCCCGGGCGATTATTCATGATCCGGAGATTATTTTATATGATGAGCCGACCTCAGGGCTGGATCCGGTTTCGTCGCGAACGATTGACCACCTGATTGACAGCATGCGGCATGAATTGGGGGTGACGAGTGTTGTGGTGACGCATGATCTTCATAGTGCGCTTTCAATCGGGACACGGATCGCCATGTTGTCGGGTGGGCGAATTGTGGAGTTGGCGGAGCCGGCCGCGTTTGTGAAATCCGAGCACGAAGAAGTGAAGCTCTTTTTGGAATCGCAATTTATTACCCGTCGAGGGGATTGGGAAAAGGACATGCCATGAAGCAATCGAGCATTGATCGAGAGATGAGTACGGAACTGATCGTCGGCACCTTTATGTTCATGGTGCTGTTGGCGCTGGGTTACTTTACGATTGTGCTGGGGCGGGCCAGTCTTTTTGAAAAGAAGTTCCCGCTGGAGGTTGAATTTGCCGATGTCATGGGGTTACGCAAGGACGATAATGTGGTTTTACGCGGAATGAGCGTTGGCAAGATCAAGACGTTGCACCTGATTGATGGAAGGGTCAGGGTGTTGGCGACACTTGATAATCCGGTCAAACTGCGTACGGACTACAAGATCACCATTGTAACGACCTCGATTCTTGGCGGGCGCTATCTGGAAGTCAAGGAAGGGAGCTCTTCCGCACCTTACCTTCCGCCTGATGTGATGCCGCAGGGGGTGCCGCCGTTTGACTTGATGATGGAAGCGGCAGAGACGATTCATGAGATTCGGAAGTCGCTGAATGAGGGTGGGATTCTGACCAATCTGGAAACGACGATAACCTCGATCAGGGAGGTGTCGACCAAGATCAGCCGCGGCGAGGGTACCATTGGGAAGCTGGTGAATGACGATGGGTTATACAATGAGTATCAGGCGGTCGGGAAAGATGTGCGCGCGTTGACAACAAAGCTTCAGGACATTGCGGACAAGGTTTCCAAAGGGGAGGGGACGCTGGGCAAGTTGATCGGGGATGATTCGGTGTACACCAACCTACAGGCGGTGGCTACGAACCTCAGGGAGATCAGTGACCGGTTAAACCAGGGGCAGGGCACGCTTGGGAAGCTGATGTCCAAGGATGATCAACTGTATCGGGATGTGGCCGATACGGCGGCATCATTAAAGAATCTGGCGTCAAAGATTGAACGTGGCGAAGGGTTGCTGGGCAAGCTGGCGAACGATGACTCCCTTTATACGGAGGTCAAGGCGGCGGTGGGCGAGGTCAGGGCGGCGGTGGAGGATTTCCGGGAGACCTCGCCGGTGATCAGCTTTACTCAGTTGCTATTCGGGGCATTCTAAAGCGCCGATCCGGGCACAGGGTGAATAAGCAGCCGGATGGGCTAAATTATCCACCGCGAAGATGCGAAGAGCATCTGGTTTGCAAGGGGTGGTGGATATTTTCGTCTTGGAATGACGGCGTGCTGTGTTACCAGGCGTAGAAGGCGGTCATCGCGCGCGAGAACAGGATCAGGAACAGCGGAATGCACAGGTAGAGCATTGAACTGCGGAGTTCCGTTGTTTTGCGGAATTCGCCCCATGACCAGCCTCCCAAATCCCGAAGGTGCAGGCCGGAGAAACGGTATGGAACAATGGATGGGGTTCGGCTGAAGTAAATGGAGTAGGTTTGACCGAACTTGTCATACATGGAGATTTCTTCCGACAGAATGGTCGCCGCGTAAAAGATCGAGAAATAGGCCAGGTAGACCACGGTTAGCAGCCAGTCATTCAGGATGACACAGACGCCATAGCTGATCAGGAATGTGCCGAGGTAGAGCGGATGCTGAACCAGGGCGTAAGGGCCGTTTGTATATAACGTATTCTGGACATGATGTCCGCGTGACCAGATGCGGATGCCGATACCGGCCAAGATCACAAGCAGGGCAATGCCGGCTTTCAGGTGAATCGCTGACAGGGGCCACAAGACTAAAGGCACACAACCAGACATGACATAGTGTACCAGAAGGAGCGGTCCAAGCACACGGGGCAATTTGACTCGGCCATTCCGGAAAACGCGCAATGTGCGTTGCCAGGGACTGTTGCCATTGATCGCGGGCCATTGTTTTAATGGAGTTGGGCTGGTGCCGGTTTCTTGCTGCTTGTACTGACGATTAGGCATCTGAGTCATGTTTTCTCCCCTGTTACTGGAACGAAAGGTTGTTTTTAGAGGTTCACGCACAAGCGCATACAGTTAGGTGAAGGCGTTTTCAAGCGGGAGACGGTGCCAGAGTGGAGGGAGAAACGCAAGCACAAGGTAAGTGATTTTATGGTGCCTGATGGCAGGCGGACGGGTGTATAGTGAACGGATGAACGTACGGCGCGGTTTGACAATCCTGCATGTGGATATGGACGCATTCTTTGCGGCGATTGAGCAGCTCGATCATCCTGGGTGGCGGGGGAAGCCGGTGATCGTGGGGGCCCCACCGGATCGGCGTGGGGTTGTTTCCACGTGTTCCTATGAGGCGCGCCTTTTTGGTGTGCATTCGGCCATGCCGTCACGTACGGCCGGGAAGTTATGTCCGCACGGTATTTTTGCGCCACCGAGGATGGATCGTTATGAGGAGGTCTCGGGGAGCATCATGGGTGTTTTTAATGAATTTACACCTTTGGTTGAGCCGCTGTCGCTGGATGAGGCCTTTTTGGATGTTTCCGGGGCACTGGGCATATGGTCGGACTCGGTGACGATCGCCAAGGAACTTAAGCATCGCGTGAGAGAGAGAACGGGAGGGTTAACGGCCTCGGTGGGGGTGGCATCGAACAAGTTCCTCGCCAAGGTTGCCAGCGATATGAATAAGCCGGACGGGTTGACGGTTGTCCCTGCTGATGAGGCGGGTATGCTCGCCTTTCTGGGGCCGTTGCCGGTGACAAAGTTGTGGGGGATCGGGAAGGTAAGCGGGGAACGGCTGCACAAGGCGGGAATTCAGACGATTGCCCAGTTGCAGGCCATGGATTTAGAGGCGCTCGGAAAGCTTTTTGGCACTTCAGGTGCGAGGGATGTATGGGCGCTTTGCCGTGGGCTCGATGATCGTCCCGTCGTGACGGAGTGGGAGGAGAAGAGTATTTCCGGAGAGCATACCTTTGATCAGGATTGTGCGGATAGCGGGTTGGTGCGGCAGGTATTACTGGAGCAAGTTGAGCGGGTGGGGAGACGATTGAGACGTTCCGGAAAACAGGGGCGTACGGTGCAGGTGAAGGTGCGGTTCAGTGATTTCAGGACGATGACCCGACAAGCATCGTTGGCGGTTCCGACGGACAGTGACCGGATGTTGCGTGATGCCGCCTATGAGTTGTTTGACCGGGAAAAAATAAGCCAGCCCGTGCGATTGATCGGGTTTGGGGTCAGTCATCTTGTCGGGGCAGGCGAGGCGGTCAAGCGGGAGCAAATGCTGTTTTCGGAGTTGGAGCCCAAGAGCGCGACGGATGGACGCAATGCCGCTTTGGATCGGGCTGTGGACGCCTTAAGGGCGTCCTTTGGGCAGGGTGCCATCAAGCGCGGGATTTGGAAGAAGCATGAGGGATAGGGCGGGGTAGGGTTACACCCCATGGTCAATACAGGCTGAATACCTTAATGTGCGGATGTCCCAATGGGATGCCTGCTGAAGAAGGTGTTCATGAATATTCTATTACTATATCCAGAGTTCCCGGCGACGTTTTGGAGTTTCAAGCATGCGTTGGAGTTTGTAGGAAAGCGGTCCGCGTTGCCGCCGTTGGGGTTATTGACTGTGGCGGCCATGTTGCCAGAGGACTGGCAGACGCGGCTTGTGGATGTGAATGTGCAGGCGCTTACGGATAAGGACCTGGCCTGGGCGGACTGCGCCTTTATCAGTGCCATGGTTGTCCAGCGTGAGTCGGCGCGTAGTCTTATAACCCGGTGCAAGACGGCAGGGCTCCGGGTTGTTGCCGGTGGACCTCTATTCCAGGTTGAACACGAGAAGTTTGAATCCGTGGATCACTTTGTCCTGAATGAGGCTGAATTGACGCTGCCCCTGTTCGTTGCGGATATGAGGCAAGGGGCCCCGAAGCGAATATATGCGTCGTCTGGATTTGCGGATTTGCGGACAACACCCATTCCTCTATGGAAGAAATTGAATCTCAAGCGATATGCGAGCATGAGTATTCAGTTTTCCAGGGGATGTCCCTTTAACTGTGATTTCTGTAATGTCACCGCCCTGTTGGGACATCGGGTACGCATCAAGACATCGTCGCAGATTATCGCTGAACTTAATGGCCTTTATGAATTGGGATGGCGCGGCGACATTTTCTTTGTTGATGACAATTTCATCGGGAACAAACCTTTTTTAAAAGCCGATCTGTTGCCGGCATTGATTGAGTGGCGGAAAGGTAAAACCGGGAATGTGTTCTTTACCGAATCCTCGCTTAATCTCGCGGATGACGAGGCCCTGATGGCCCTGATGGTTGACGCGGGATTCACCAAGGTTTTTATCGGCATTGAAACCCCTGATGAGACTTGTCTGGTGGAGTGCCGTAAGTTGCAGAATGGGAACCGGGATTTGGTGGAGGACGTGAAACGTATTCAGAGGGCGGGGCTACAAGTGCAGGGTGGATTCATTGTCGGATTCGATCACGATCAGCCGACCATTTTCCAGCGTCAGATTGATTTCATACAGAGAAGCGGGATTGTGACTGCCATGGTTGGTCTGCTGCAAGCGCCTATCGGGACGAGGCTTTATGAACGAATGAAGAAGGAAGGCCGGCTTTGTGCGGAATCCTCGGGCGATAATGTGGATGGAACGACGAATATTGTTACGGCGATGGATATCGATAAACTTCGGGAAGGATACCGGGAAATCCTGGATTATATTTACTCCCCGAAGAACTATTACCGGCGGTTAAGGACATTTCTGCGAGAGTACAAGCCACCGAAGACTCGAGGCCATTTGCAGTGTTCACATGTGCTGGCGCTTTTGCGTTCGTTTTACCGGCTTGGGATTGTGGGCAAAGAGCGATTCCATTATTGGGGGCTTCTGTTGTGGACGCAATTCCGGCGACCGCGGCTTGTTCCCGATGCCATTATTCTGGCGATCTATGGTTATCACTTCCGCAAGACCTGCGAACGCCATGTGGTATAGCGAGCCGGCATGCAGGGTTTGGGGCAAGGTGTGGGAATGTCGCGGGCGGGGGCGTTTGATTTACGCAGGGTGTTTGGTGTCCTGCGATAGGGCGTGCGAGTGACTCGATAATGGGCCCAACGGCATCACTTCTCCCTGGCGCAGCAGGATCGGGGACATTTTGATGCTGAGTTCGTTCTCGAAGCGACTAATCAGTCGGAGGTCGCGGCTGGTTAGCAGGGAGACGGCACAGCCTTTGGCGCCAGCGCGAGCGGTTCGTCCGACCCGATGAAGGTACGCCATGCTGTCGCTGGGCATATCAACATTAAAGATGTGTGTAATGCCCTTGATATCCAGTCCGCGAGCTGCGACATCCGAGGCGATAAGAACGTTGACGCGCTCGCCGCGAAAATCATCCATGGCTTTTTTGCGCTCACCCTTGGTGAAGGCTCCATGCAAGTCGGCGGTCTTGATCTTGTGGTGCACCAGTTTAGAGGCAATGACTTCGGCGCTCTCGTTGCGATGAACAAACACCAATGACCGCCCCGGCTTCATGGCATGGATAAGTTTCCGCAGCCAATCCGGCTTATCCCGTTCCTCGCAGATAAGGTAAAGATGTTCAATATCGCTATTCACCCGTGATCTGCCAGCCCGCACCATGGACAATTCCGGTGCCATGGTCTTGGCTTCACTGGTGGCATCGTTTTTTTCAGTGGCCGACACAAAAATCAGTTGCCGGTTTCGGGGAGTGGAGTGAACGATCATCCGGACGGTTGCAAGACTTTCGGCGGTCAGAAGGCGGTCAGCTTCGTCCAGAACCACGCTCTTAATGGCGTCGGTTTTTATCTTGCCCAAGGTGATGAGATCGCGAATCCGGCCAGGCGAGCCGATCAGGATGTGAGGTTTTTTCTTCAGTTTATCAATCTGCCGTTGCATAAGCGTTCCGCCGATCAGGAGTACCGAGCGGAGGGGGAGTCGGGAATTGACAGTCAAGGTGCTGGCCTGACGTTGAATCTGGATGGCGAGTTCGTGGGTAGGGACGACCACAATCATCTGGGTGGCGGGCAGGAGCGGGTCGAGGCGTTGATACAAAGGCAACAGGTAGGCCAGCGTTTTCCCTGTCCCTGTTTCCGAGTTGAGGTAGGCGCTCTTTCCGTCCAGAAGTAACGGTATGGCTTCCTTTTGGATGGGCATGGGCTCGGTAATTTTTTCGATAGCCAATGCCGATACCAGTGATGGCAGCAATCCTAATTCATTGAAGGTCATAATGCGGCTTTCGTTTAATTCCGGGAAACGATAGCAGAAATGGCCTTTGGGCGCTCGACTATTTGAAAGGAGGCGAATACTCGCGGGTTGACATGATTCGGAGGGCTTAGCAGGATACAGGCCATGTCAGATACGGAGTCATGGATTATAAAGGAGCTTGCCGAACGACGGGTGGCGGGGTTGGAGCGTATACCGCTGGTGTTTGATTCGGCAGGGACCCGTGCGTCGTGCGGAGGGGTTGCTATTGTGAACTTCTCCAGCAACGATTATCTGGGGTTGGCGGGAGACTCCCGTGTGGTCAGCGGTGCCATTGATGCGTTAAAGGAATATGGGGCAGGGGCCACGGCTTCCCGACTCGTTGCCGGCACCCTGAGGTGTCATGAACGGCTGGAGCGACGCCTGGCGGCATTGAAGGGCTATGACGCCGGCCTCTTGTTCGGGAGCGGCTACAGTGCCAATGCCGGTATTGTTACGGCGATGGTTGGGCGGGATGATCATCTCTTCATTGACCGGTTGGCGCATGCAAGTTTGGTGGATGCGGCGGTTTTAAGTCGAGCGAGTATGCACCGTTTCCATCATAATGATGCATGCCATTTGCGCGATCTGCTGAAGCGATGTCCTGCTGCTGGTCGGCGCCTGATTGTTACCGAGTCGGTGTTCAGCATGGATGGGGATCTTGCCCCGCTGGTTGAAATGGCGGCGTTGGCGGATGAGTTCGGGGCGATGTCGCTTGTGGATGAGGCGCATGCAACCGGCCTGTTTGGTCCGGGCGGGAGTGGTTTGGTGGGGGCATGTGGAGTTCAAGCGCAGGTGAACCTGGTGATGAGCACGTTGAGCAAGGCATTGGGGGGGTATGGGGGCTGCGTATGCTGTTCCGTTCCGATGCGGTCATGGTTGGTGAATCAGGCTCGCACGTTTATATACTCGACAGGCGTCCCGCCGGCGATGGTGGGGGCTGCCCTGGCCGCTTTGGATGTGATGGTGGAAGAGCCCGGGATTGGCGCTTCCGTGTTGGCGAAGGCCGGCCGGTTGAGGGAATTACTGCATGCCGGCGGACTGGGCACAGGATTATCGGCGAGCCAGATTGTGCCGGTCATGGTGGGTGACAATCACCGGGCGGTGCGGATGCAACAGCGGTTGATGGATGAAGGGATCCTGGCGGTGGCCATCCGTCCGCCGACGGTGCCCGCCGGGACGGCGCGATTGCGGTTCTCGGTAACGGCACATCACACGGAACAGGATATTGCCCGTGCATCGGAAGTATGCCTGTGGGTGGCCAGGGAGGAAGGGTTGGTATGAACAGGGATGTGATCAGGGCATTTACGAGGGCGGCGGAGACTTATGACCGGGGGGCATCCCTGCATCGCCATGTGGCAGCCTTGCTTACGGAATTTCTTCCGGAACGGGATTGGTTGGCGGGGAGGGCGATATTGGAGATGGGATGTGGGACAGGGGTGCTGACCAGGCTTCTGCGGCAACGGTATCCGGAGTCGCCATTGTATGCCGTGGATGCGTCGGAGGGGATGATGCGATGGATGAGGGATCAGTTTGCCGGGGATCTGCGGGTGACGTGTAAGGAGGGAGATGCCAGGACCTTTACCTGTGGACAGTCTTTTCCGCTGGTGGCTAGCAGTTCGGCTCTACACTGGGCGCAGCCGCTGGAGATCACCATGGCAAATTTACACACGTTAACGGAGGCGGGTGGTTGTCTTTGTGTGGCGATGATGGTGGAGGGGACGCTGGGCGAATTGCGTGAGATTCGGGCGCGGATTGCGCCAGGCAAGGTGCCCCGGGATCGTCTGCCGGATGAGGCCCGAGTGCTTACGGCCCTCGAGGGGGCCGGTTTTGTGTTGACGGATGTGCGGAAGGAGATGGTTCATGCCCGGTATTCATCAGCGGATGATTTTCTGCGGACGATTCATGCGCAGGGATTGACAGGAGGTGGAGTGTCACGCGGGGCGTTGCCGTTGACGCGTCGCGAGTTGGCCCGGGTGTGTTGTGAATATGATCGGGATTGCGCCGATGGGCATGGCGGGGTGTATGCGGGATATGAGGTTTTGTTTGTGGCTGCAGGAAAGAAAGAAGCATGATGAAAACGATGGATGGGATTTTTATCACGGGAACGGATACGGGGGTTGGCAAGACCGTGGTGGCCGCAGGGGTGTTGTGTGCATGGCGGGCCGCAGGGATTAATGCGGCACCGATGAAGCCTGTGCAGACGGGTTGCACAGGAAGGGGGAAGGCGTTGCGAGCTCCGGATTTGGATTTGTGCCTGCGAGTGGCGGGGCTTGAGGTTCCGGATCAGGAATACTCATTGATGGCGCCCTATTGTTACCGTCCATCCTGTTCGCCCCATCTGGCGGCGGATAGGGCGAGGCGGCCAATAAAGATTAATCGAATAAGGATGGCAGCCGGAGCCTTGTTGGAGCGATATGACCGACTGGTGGTGGAGGGAGCGGGTGGTGTGATGGCTCCGATCGGGGGTGGGCGGACGATGCTGGATGTGATGCAATCGCTTGGGTTTCCCGTTATTGTTGTGGCGCGTCCCGGGCTGGGAACGTTGAATCATACCCTGCTGACGCTTGAGGCGTTGAGGCGGCGCGGGTTGCGTGTGGCGGGGGTCGTGGTGAATCAGGCGACGCCGGGGCGGATCGGGTGGATAGGGAAGGATAATATAAAAGCACTCGGAGTGTTAGGCAAGGTGCCGATTTTGGCTTGCGTGCCGTTCAGGAAATAATATCGAATCCGGTAACGGTTACGATGTCGCCGGGGGGGAGCTGTCAAGACGATCTTCGTGGTATGGAATCCGGAGGATGAAGTAGTAGAGGATGAAGGCGGAGAAGGCAGGGAAGACGGCGGACCAAAGGACATCGGAAGCGAAGTGAGCACCGGCCGCCATACGGGCGATACCGATCAGGGTGCCATAGATGGCCGTGCCGGCAAGCGTCAGGATGGCGAGGCTTTGGCGGCGGCGGCGGAGGAGGAAGTAGAAGGCGGCGAAGTAGTAGCCGGTTGAACTATGGCCGCTTGGAAAGGATTTTCCCTCGCCAGGGGTCCCTCGTTCAAGGATGTGTCTAAATTGCCATTGCCCCCCGAATTCCGCAACCTGTCGCGGGCGTGGGCGCCCCCAATGGTCCTTGAAGATCGTATTAACGAGCAAGCCGGGGCCGAGAGCAAGAACGAGGACCAGATACAGGCAGTGTCGGCGCCATGTGGCCACTGTTGGGTGACGGGATCCCTTGATAAAGGCGACCAGTGCTGCGGCGGCGACAATCAGTGCTGGCCACGTGCCAAAGGTATAGAGGAACTTCCAAAAGGGCCAAGACTCATAGGGCCATGCAGCACCTGATGAGCGATGGAAGAGGGATTGAAGGCGAATATCCAAGCCGCCGTCAAGGAAGGGGATGGTTGCGACAAAAAGCAACAAGTTCAGCCAGAGAAGATCTGGAAGCCAAAGGGAGCGGTAGGATGGGTGTGAGTTAGTCACAACGTCGTATTAACCGGACACCAAGGAACATGGCCAATGCGATAGGAATCCATGTGATGAGGTGTGGCTGGATAATGGGATGCTTTGTCATGGTTTCGGCCACGATGATAAAGAGGTAAAAAACAAAGACCAACCCGAGGCTGATGCCAATGCCTACGGTGGTTTCCTGACGGTGGGTTCTTGTCGCGAGAGGGGCGCCCAGCAGGACGAAGACGAAACAGGCGAGGGCCATGACGATGCGTTTGTTGAATTCGACGGCAAGAACGGCGCGCTGGCGGTCCCGTTCATCGTCGGATAATCCCGGATAAAAGGATGGGATATTGTCATAGACCTCGACGACTTCGTCCATGGTCATATCGCTCTTTTTCTTTATTTTCGGTGTGTTGTTGGTGGAGCTTGATCCCGCCACGTTGATGACGAAGGGGAAGTGGCTGGCGTGGCCTGGCCCAGGCTTGTCGTCATAGAAAGGGTCTACGCGGACATCATAGAGGTCAATGATGAGGTTTTGCTTATCCTCTGAGGAAGTGATGGTTCCGTGCTGGGCGCGGATAGTGCGGGGCGGGGACCCTTTTTGGACCTGATAGATGAGAATATCCTGAAGTTCATTGTCTTTTTTTCCTCCGACATAGAATGTGATTCCAGGGAAGTCGCGGATGGGGCGTCCTTCCTCGATGAGTTGCATGGGGTTTTCAGTGCCCAGTTGACGGAGCGCTTCGCGGCGAGTGGCGTAACTGGTGGGGACGATGTCGGTATTGAGGTAAAGACAGATGACCGACATCAGGGCGGCGAAAATCATGGGTTGGCGCATGATCTGGAGCATGCGGATTCCGCTGCTTTTCATGGCGGTGATTTCACCGTTGGCGGACAGTTTGCCGAAGGTCAGCAGGGCGGCCGTCATGATGCTGACCGGGATGGATAAACCAAGGGCTGCGGGAAGTCCGGCAAGGAAGATGGTGGCAATAAGGCGGACGGAACCTCCCATGGCGATGGGATCGGCAATTCGGAAAAGAACCATGATGCACATGACGAACGTCAACACAAACAGTGTCAACAGAAACGTCAACAGATAGCTATCCCGTACATATCGTGAAACGATGCGCAATGCTGATCTCCGTAAAGTCGAAAGATTCCTGGGTCAGGAGAGGTATATACCTGTGCGCAGGGGGATTAGTCGAGGAAGAAGAGACCGTGAGATGATGGATTCTCCGCCCTTGGCTGGAGTCACGCATTAAACAATGCACTGCTTTTATTTACTACCACTGGATGCAGCGTGTTTTGGGCGCTTGTAAAACACACGGCGGTAGCCGGCCGAGGCCAGCATTTTTGTGAGTGACGCGACTTCCGTCAAGGGCAGGGTCCTGGGAATGTCTACATAGAGTGTGGTTTCTGATGTTGCCCCTGTTTTGTGCAGGGCGGAAATCAATTGATCCCGCGGAATAGATTTCCCGTTGACGATCCATGTTCCCGTTGGGAGGACTGAAAGATGCAGTGAATCGCCTGAGGTGTTTGAAGGGGTCGCAGGGCTCATGCACCCCGTGAAGGAGCAAACGGCAAGTAGAGCGACGAAGGAGAGAAACAGTTTCATACGGCATCCAACTTTCCTGTGATTCGCTGTAGGTTAATCCATTTAGGATTGTTTTTCCAAGGCGAAAGTGGCAATAAGGATCCTCTGTCGGTTACTTCGTGTCGTGTGCGACAACAAGACGCCGCTTGAACGACGAAAAGAGTAGCGATGCGTCACTTTGACGCGCGCATTGGATTCATTGTTGATAAGGTGTGTTTTGTTAATAGTCACAAGTTGTTGTAAATGAGCACATTATGTTGTTTATCAGTCGAAAGTGATATGAAGTGGCACAGGGATTGCTATATGAGACAGGTGCAAGCGTGGAATTGTTTTAAAATGCGCCTGAGAATTTGCTGATAAAGGAGTAACCATGGCTAAGGTAATAGGAATTGATTTGGGAACGACGAACTCCTGCATGGCGGTGATGGAGGGTGGAGAGCCCGTTGTTATACCGAATGCTGAAGGGATGAGGACAACGCCGTCGATTGTTGCCTTTACCAAGGCGGGCGAGCGGTTGGTTGGGCAGGCGGCCAAGAGGCAGGCTGTCACCAATTCTGCCAATACGGTGTACTCCATCAAGCGGTTTATGGGGCGAAAGTATGATGAAGTGGCGAATGAAATCTCCATGGTGCCCTTTAAAGTCGTGAGGGCCAAGAATGGGGATGCCCATGTGCAGATTGGCGACAATGTATATTCGCCGCCGGAGATATCCTCGATGATTCTGCAGAAGCTCAAGGCGGATGCAGAAGCCTATTTGGGCGAGAAGATCACGCAGGCGGTGATTACGGTGCCAGCGTATTTCAACGATAGCCAGCGCCAGGCGACCAAGGATGCCGGGCGTGTTGCCGGTTTGGAGGTGTTGCGTATCATCAACGAGCCGACGGCGGCATCGCTGGCTTACGGCATGGACAAGAAAAAGGACGAGAAGATTGCGGTATACGATTTAGGTGGCGGCACCTTTGATATCTCGGTCCTTGATATCGGGGATGGAGTATTCGAAGTCAAGTCGACCAATGGGGATACGCACTTGGGCGGTGACGATTTTGATCAAGTGATCATTCTTTGGTTGGTTGCCGAGTTCAAGAAGGAGCAGGGGATTGATCTCAGCAAGGACGCGATGGCCATGCAGCGCCTGAAAGAGGCGGCGGAAAAGGCCAAGTGCGAGTTGTCCAGTGCGCAGCAGACTGAAATCAACCTGCCTTTTATCAGTGCAGACGCCTCCGGGCCAAAGCATCTGAGCGTCAATCTTTCCCGTGCCAAGATGGAACAATTGGTGGAGGCGTTGGTGGAACGCACGGTGGCTCCTGTTCGGAACTGCATGAAGGATTCCGGGCTGACCACGGTGGATGAGGTTGTTCTTGTTGGCGGCATGACCCGTATGCCCAAGGTACAGGAGATGGCTGGGAAGTTGTTCGGCAAAGAGCCGCACAAGGGTGTGAATCCTGACGAGGTTGTGGCGATTGGCGCCGCGATCCAGAGCGGTATTCTCAAGGGCGAGGTCAAGGATGTACTCTTGCTGGATGTAACGCCATTGTCACTGGGTATCGAGACGCTGGGCAAAGTGTTTACAGCGTTGATTGAGCGTAACACGACAATCCCGACCCGGAAGACGGAGATTTTCAGCACGGCCTCGGATAACCAGCCGTCGGTGGAGATCCATGTGTTGCAGGGTGAACGCAAGATGGCCGACCAGAACAAGACCATCGGGCGGTTCCACTTGGATGGGATTCCGCCGGCGTCGCGTGGCGTTCCCCAGATTGAAGTGACGTTTGATATTGATGCCAGCGGGATTCTGCATGTTGGTGCCAAGGACTTGGGAACCGGTCGTGAGCAGAAGATTACCATTACGGCATCCAGTGGATTGAACGAATCAGAGATCAAGGAAATGGTCAAGGATGCAGAGGTTCATGCCGACGAAGACAAGAAGCGTCGCGAGATCGCGGAAACCCGCAATATGGCTGATAACCTGGTGTATCAAACCGAGAAGGTGTTAAAGGATCAGGGTGGCAAGATTGCCGAGGATAAAAAGCGGCCGGTTGAGGACGCGGTAAGTCGCGTCAAGGAAGCGCTCAAGGGTGATGATAACGAGGCGATCAAGACGGCGGTGGAGTCGTTGAATTCGGCGATGCAGGCATTTTCCTCGGAATTGTATTCCCAGGCGAAGAGCGGTCAGCCCGGTGGGGATCATGGGGCGGCGGGTGGCGGGCAACAGGCCGGAGGAGAAACGGGCGCCAAGGACGAGAGCAAGGATGGTGTGATTGACGCTGATTTTGAGATGGTGGATGACAAGAAGAAGTAAGGTGGAGACAACACACCCCCGGCGGTTTCCGTGGGTGTGATAGGGACGTTAATCCCAGAGTAAAAACAAACAAAAGGAGACATGAGACGATGAAGATTAAACCACTGGCTGATCGAGTTTTGGTCGAGCCGAAGAAGGAAGAGGAAATCAACAAGGGCGGCATCATTATTCCGGATTCCGCGCGTGAAAAGCCCATGGAAGGCAAGGTTGTTGCTGTCGGTACCGGCAAACGTGATGATGATGGTAAGCTCATTCCGTTCACGGTCAAAGTTGGCGATTCTGTTCTCATGCCCAAGTACGGTGGCACGGAGGTCAAGATCGGCGACAAGGAATACCAGATTATGCGCGAAGAGGATATTCTCGGCATCATCGACTAATTGACGGCGGAAGCGAATACCAACTAAACCAATAAAGGAGTATGAAAATGGCAGATAAAGGCAAGCAACTTAAGTATGACAGCGATGCGCGGCAGGCGATGTTGCGCGGTGTGGAGAAGCTTAGTCGGGCCGTCAAGGTCACCCTTGGCCCGTGCGGGCGTAACGTGATTCTGGACAAGAAATTCGGTTCGCCCACAATCACGAAGGATGGCGTTACTGTGGCGAAGGAAATCGAGCTGCCTGATGCATTCGAGAACATGGGTGCACAGATGGTTCGTGAAGTGGCGAGCAAGACCAGTGACACGGCCGGTGACGGCACGACGACGGCGACCTTGTTGGCCGAGAATGTTTACCGGGAAGGTCTGAAGAACGTGACCGCCGGTGCAAACCCCATGAGCCTTAAGCGCGGCATTGATAAGGCCGTGGAGGCCGTTGTGGGCGCGATCGCCAAGCAGGCTCAGAAGGTCAAGGAGCACACGGCCATTGCCCAGGTGGCGACTATTTCGGCGAATGGCGACAAGGCCATTGGCGACATCATCGCGGATGCCATGGACAAGGTTGGCAAGGACGGCACCATTACCGTTGAGGAAGCCAAGGCGATGGAGACGACCCTCGATGTGGTCGAGGGAATGCAGTTTGACAAGGGCTATATCTCCCCGTACTTCGCTTCCAACATGGAAACGATGGAAGCGTCGTTGGAAGACGCCTATATCCTGATCCACGAGAAGAAAATCTCGAATCTCCAGGATCTGCTGCCCCTGTTGCAGAGTGTGGCCAAGTCCAGCAAGCCGTTGCTGATCATTGCCGAGGATGTGGAAGGCGAAGCGCTGGCCACATTGGTGGTGAACCGGTTGCGTGGAACATTGCAGATTTGCGCCGTCAAGGCCCCGGGTTTTGGAGATCGCCGGAAGGCCATGCTCGAGGATATCGCCATCCTGACGGGTGGACGCTGTCTGACGGAAGACCTTGGCATCAAGCTCGAGAACGTCAAAATCGACGATCTGGGTCGCGCCAAACGCATTACCGTGGACAAGGAAAACACGACGATTGTCGAGGGCGCCGGCAAGGCGGCAGCCATCCAGGGGCGTGTGGCCCAGATTAAGCGGCAAATTGAGGAGACGACCTCGGACTACGATCGCGAGAAACTGCAGGAACGTCTGGCCAAGCTGGCTGGTGGCGTGGCGGTGATCAACGTTGGTGCGGCGACCGAGACCGAGATGAAGGAGAAGAAGGCTCGCGTCGAGGATGCACTGCATGCGACCCGTGCGGCCGTTGAGGAAGGCGTTGTTCCGGGTGGTGGCGTGGCTTTGCTGCGTTGCCTCGGCGCGCTGGATAAGGTCGATGTCAGTGGTGATGAGAAGATTGGCGTGGATATTATCCGTCGCTGTCTTGAAGCCCCGCTGCGTCAGCTTGTGGATAACGCCGGCTTGGAAGGTGCAGTCATCGTTCAGGAAGTCAAGAAGCTGAAGGGCGCCATGGGTTTCAACGTGGCAACCGGTCAGTATGTTGACCTGATCAAGGATGGAGTGCTGGATCCGGCCAAGGTGACCCGCATGGCGCTGCAGAATGCGGCGAGCATTTCCGGGTTGCTCCTGACGACGGAATGCATGATTACCGATCTGCCCAGGGATGAGAAGCCTGCTCCGGCGCCTGGTGGTGGCGGAATGGGTGGTATGGGCGGAGACATGTACTAAGACTGAATAAAACGTTTGACGTTGGTAAACGGGACGCATACACTGCGTCCCGTTTACTTTCCAGAGGAGATGCGGTATGAATTCTGATTTGATTGAGAAAGCCAAGCTAAAGATGGGATCAGTTCCCCTGCTTGTTAATTTAGTGTCCCGGCGTGTGCGGCAATTGAACGCGGGAATGCGACCGTATATCAAGCCTGAGTCGCCGCGTGAAGAAAAGGTGGATACCGCCTTACGTGAAATCATTGAAGGAAAACTGACGGCAGAAATCGGCTATTTTGACCCCGTTAATGCTAGTGCGCATTCCTCTGAATAGCCGTTGGTAACAGTTTATGGCTTCCGCTTCGGACAAAAAGCGCGACGACAAGGTTGCGACGAACCGGAAGGCCTTTCATGATTTCTTTGTATTGGATCGGATTGAAGCGGGTCTTGAACTCCTCGGTACCGAGGTCAAATCGGTTAGGGCAGGGCATGTGACCCTGACCGGTGGGTTTGCCATGCTGGAGGGGCGCCAGATGGTGCTGCGCGATGTCTATATCGCTCCCTACGAATGCGGCAATCGTTATAACCATGAACCGACTCGCCCCCGGCGTCTTCTGTTGAGCCGGAAGGAAATTGATCGTCTTGCCTCGAAAGTTGATCAAAAAGGCGTCGCGTTGGTTCCTTTGAGTATGTATTTCCGTAAGCGGTGGGCAAAGGTGGAACTGGGGATTTGTCGGGGCAAGCAGGATCCTGACAAGCGGGAAAGCCTGAGGCGCAAGGATGCCGACAGGGAAACCCGTCGTGCAATGGCCCGTGACTGACGCGACAGGGATGCGATAGTATTGTTAATTATTGTCGCGAGGTGTAATTTAAATCCATCAGAAGGGAGCTTTCCATGAGAAATCTTGGTTGGGGCGAATGGCTGTTGATTGTGTTGGCGATCTTGTTGCTTTTTGGTGCCCGGCGATTGCCTGATCTTGCCCGCTCGTTGGGTAAGAGTATCAACGAGTTCAAGAAAGGCATGGACGAAGGCAAGAAGTCCGACCCCAAAGAGGGGCTGGATACTGATGCCACCGACAAGAAAGCCTGAGCGTATTGATTCAGGGCGAGGTTCTGGCCGCGACTGATGAGGCTTTTCTGCTGTCGCGGTCCAATTGCCTGAGGGCCTCGTCGATATCTTTTTTCCAGGCGCTGTCAGGGTGGGCGGCGAGAAATTCCTCATAAACGGCGCGTGCCTCAGCGAGACGTTCGAGTCGTTGGAGGCACCGTGCTTTTCCGAACAAGGCTTGAGGTGCCAAGTAGTGGTCAGGGTGTTGCGTGGCAAAAGCCGTGAAGGCGCTCAAGGCATCGGCTGTCTGTCCCATGGCTTCGCTGCAATGAATCTTGCCCAGTTCCGCCACTGCCGTCATCATGTGCTTTGGGTTTCGATTGATAAAGTCGGTATAAGACGAGAGGGCGGCCACATAATCACCGGAGTCGTACTGGATTTTGGCCATCTGGAGCATAGCCAATGTGGCGGATGCGGTCCGCGGGTACTGTGCGATGATTGCTTGAATGGCCTGCCCTGAACGTGCCTCGCCCAGCATTCTGGATGCCTGTTCTTCGTTTGACCGGACGCGGTCCCGATAGAGGAAAAAGCCAAGGATCATGACCACGGCAATGGCGGCCGTGCCAATCCAGTGCTTCCACTCGGATTGTGCTTTAGTGACCAGCGTCTGAAGTTCGTTCAGTTCGGGGTGTTCGGGGGAAGCGCTGTTTGGCGGTGTGTTTGTGGTTATTTCCATAAATTGATCCTTAATGATGCGAATGAATCGTGAAGTTAATACGGTCTGGCGGTCTGAGAATCAAGGCGAAAGTTCCTGGCCA
>CAZSSA010000021.1:0-1440 GCA_964609375.1 uncultured Verrucomicrobiota bacterium
CTACAGGTGACTCAGCGGTTTCTTGCCGATGGGGTACACGTTGAAGCCGATGGAAAAAAGCTTCCGGTGATCCAGACAATTTCGTCCGTCGAATACAAAGGCCGGCTTGATCATACCGTCATAAATCCTCTGGTAATCAAGCGTCTTGTATTCAGACCAGTCGGTCATCACCGCCAGAGCATGTGCCCCTTCTGCCGCCTTGTAGGGGTCTGGCTCAAACTGGACGCGATCCAACCCATCCGCCAGGTCCCGGCGGGCATTGTCCAATGCCTTCGGATCGGTAATCACGACGGAGGCTCGTTCCGCCAGCAGGGATCGACAGACCCGGATGGCCGGACTTTCGCGCGTGTCGCCGGTATCGGCCTTGAAGGCAAACCCCAGCAGGGCAATGCGTTTGGAGGCCACCGTATTGAACATCGAGGCGATCATCTGCTCCACAAACCGGTCTTCCTGATACTCGTTCATGGTGACCACCTGCTCCCAGTAGTCGGCCACTTCCTTCAGTCCGTAATGGCGGCACAGATAAACCAGATTCAGGATGTCCTTTTTGAAACAGGATCCGCCAAACCCCACACTGGCATTGAGAAACTTCGAGCCGATCCGGCTATCCATCCCGATGGCGCGGGCAACCTCGGAGACGTCCGCCTCTGTCCGCTCGCAAAGGGCCGAGAGACTGTTGATGGAGCTGATCCGCTGGGCCAGAAACGCATTGGCCGCCAGCTTGGATAATTCACTCGACCATACATTGGAGGTCAGGATGCGATCCCGGGGAATCCATTGCGCGTATATGTTCACCAGTGTTGCCACGGCCCGTTGGCCGGACTCCGTGGCATGTCCGCCGATCAGGACTCGGTCAGGATTCTCGAGATCCTTGATGGCGGTTCCTTCGGCCAGGAATTCAGGGTTGGACAGAACCTCGAAATGAACTGTTTTGGTGCCCGAGTGCAAAATACGTTCCATTGCCTCGGCTGTTCGGACAGGCAGGGTGCTTTTCTCCACCACGATTTTATCGCGGCGGGAGTGTTCCTTGATTTGCCGGGCGGTCTTTTCCCAATACTGTAAATCCGCCGCCTGGCCGGCTCCCTGTCCGAACGTCTTGGTGGGCGTGTTGACGCTTACAAAGATGATATCGGCTTCATCAATGCCGCGGGCAATGTCGGTTGAAAAGAAAAGGTTCCGATTCAGGGCGGATTTAACGACGTCGTGCAAGCCGGGCTCATAAATGGGAAGCTTGTCGCTTTGCCAGGCTCGGATGCGGTCGGCATCAATATCCACCACATGGACACGAACGTCGGGGCACTGTTTGGCAATCATGGCCATGGTGGGTCCACCGACATAACCGGCGCCGATGCACAGGATGGTTGTACTCATGGGTTCCTCCCTCTCGTTTTGGGCGGATAGTAGCACAGGAGAAAAGATAGACAAGACGCTAGAATCGAG
>CAZSSA010000021.1:1540-3201 GCA_964609375.1 uncultured Verrucomicrobiota bacterium
ACCCAACACAAGCCGTTGAACCTAAGTTCCCCTCCTCCACCCGACACGGAGGGCGCCATCATCTGTTCTTGATTTACCGCAGGAGCGGGGTATTCTCTGAAACAAGTTTAAGAAAGGATGGCCCTTATGAAGCGTTTATTCCTGGTTTTCGCGCTGACCGCTTTAACAGGCAGTCTTTATGCGGCGTCGTCGGCGACAAACGACGTGCCCTATGCTGTGCTTAAAATGACGCCCGAGAATTTCAAGAGCAAACCGATTTCCTACATCGCTGAATACCGGGAAGTTCTCACGGCGTTACCATTCTATATGGATGGGTCAACGTTTAAAGGGACCCGCTGGGTGGTTGCGTATATCGGTGATCCCAATCTGCCGGTGCTGATGAAAAAGAAGACTGATGTCATCGCCATGCTTTCCGAGTTGAAGGTGGGAAGCAAGGTAAGGGTATGTGGCCGTGTTCGCGAGTTCAAGCGCGATTCCCGTTGGGTTGGGCGAGGGGTGCCTTCGCACTACGTTGAAGCAGAGAGTATTTCGGAGGAAAGTGATCCTGCCGCCCCGAAACCGCCGTTGCCCCCCGGCGGAGGGGTGGTCCGCCCTCAGGCAGGGAATGAGTTGGCTCCCCCTCCCTTTTGAACGTGGATTGGCTGGTGCTTGCCCTGATTGTTCAGCGCCTGAGGTATCCCTCGCGGCGATACCATTCCGCCGTGCGCTTGAGCCCTTCATCAAGCCCCACGGTGGGGTGGTAGCCCAAATCGCGCTTGGCCTTGGCAATGGTGAACGCCCGGTTCTGCCGGTACCAATCCACACGGCGCGGGAAGATCGGCGGACTGATCCGGAACGGCTTGCAGAGTTTTTCCACCACATGCCCCACCACAATCACAGGCCAGACCGGGAAGTGCGGGATGGAGACCGAGACCCCCAGGGCCTTGGCCGCCCGCTTGACCAAATCCTCGATCTGGACATAGTCCTCGTCGGCGATCAGGTACGCCTGCCCATTGCCCTTGCCCGGTTGCATGGCCAGCATTAAGGCGTCCACCAGGTTGTCGATATACAGGGGATGATAGAGGGTTTTCCCGGTCCCGAACATCAGGAAGCGCCCCGATGCCACCCGCTTGAAGATCATGTAAAAACGCTCAGGGTCGCCCGGTCCATAGATGGCCGCCGGCCGGAGAATGACGGCATTCATGCCTTTCTTGAAATACTCCAGAACCAGCGGCTCGGCTTCATATTTGGTGCGCTGATAATAATCCGCCGGCTTGATCGGCGAATCCTCGCTGCCGGGCGGGTGATCCACATTGCCGTGAACTCCGCACGTGCTGCAATAGATGAACTTGGAGACCTTGGCGTCCCAGGCGGCTTCCAACACGTTGCGTGTTCCTCCCACATTGACATCGTCATAGTAGGAGTTGGGCACGTTCATCTCGCGGAAGGCGGCGGCCAGATGATGCACGACCTCCACCCCCTTCATGCATGTCCGGACCACGTCTCGATCCGTCACGGATCCGATGACGACCTCGGCACCCCATTCACGCAATTCCTGGGTCTTGAGGCCCTCCTTGTTGTCCATGGCCACCACCTGGTGCCCCTCGTTAAGCAGTCGCCGTACCAACGCCTTGCCTGTGAACCCTGTCCCGCCCGTAACCAGAATCCTCATCCTTTTCTCC
>CAZSSA010000021.1:3301-11876 GCA_964609375.1 uncultured Verrucomicrobiota bacterium
GCCGCGCGAGTATAATGGAGGTTCAGGCGAACGGGAAGCTCGCTCTCCACGGTAAACGTGCCGCGAACAACGGCGCCCGCCCTGACCGCTATGGGAGTGCTTTGCACATCGACCCCTGTGGCGTCGATGGAGCCAAGAGGGGTTCCGTCTGCAGATGGCGATGAGAAACGCAGCTCGATCTGGTAGTTCCCGCGTTCCAGCGGAAGATTGAGCCCGTAAAGGACGGCGCCCTCCGGATCCCGCTCGGGGCGGAGCGTCACGCTTCCATCCATGGGATCGGTGAATCCGGCGTGGAAAAACGAAGAAGCCGGGAGGATCAGGGTTTCTCCTTTGGCAGGCATGCGCCAGGGAGTGCCGCAAAGCAGAGCCATATCGAAGTTGATAAACGGCGTGATCGCCGAGAAACGTGGGGTCATCCAGGATTGTCGCGCCGGCATCGACAGCGGAAGGTGCCGCCATGTCCACCCATCGGAACGCACTTCGATGGCGGAGCGTTGGGCGGGGGCCCCATTGGTCAAGAGGTCAAGCTTCAGGGCTCCGTGACCCGACGTGCGGATCATTACCGATTGTCGGGGAGCAGCGGGAATAGCCGTGGGCCGCAGGGTAAAGGAGGAGTCCGGCTCGGACAGGCAGACGTAGGCCAGACCACTCGCCCCCAATCGGGGGATGGTGTTGGCGTTTTTCTTTTCGCGGGCGGATTCGGCTTCCCACTGCCGGGCAGGAAATAAAACCGGGCAGGCAATGGGCAGGCTTGCCGGCGCCGCGTTGCTGACGGCGGGGTCCCCCTCGTCTCGGACGCGGAACGCCCAGACCTGCTGGGAATGGGCGAGCAGTTCAAGGCGTGGATTGGAGAGTAGTCCGTTCAGGGTGAAGATCACGGGGTACGGGCTGACTTTCTCCGGGAAGGCGTCCTCATGCAATAGAACATAATCCACGCCCATCGAGCGCAATTGCGCGATCTGACTTTCCTGAAATTCACCGAGATTGGCGCTCTCAAGGGAACGAAATACCGAGGTGATGTAGTTTGTGGAGACGGCGGGGGAATAACCGTTGACCATGCGCAACCGGTATAGCGAGGCATAATGTTCGTACAGCGAGGCCCAGTGCGAGTTTCCCGGCCAGAGGGGAAGGATCAACGCACGCGGAATCCGCTGATGGCGCCGCGCATGGGTGACGACCGCCCGGTACGCCTCCTGCTGGGTATCCAACTCGCAAATACCGGCCCGGAGATTGGTTTTGAATTCAACCACGGCCAGGATGACGACCAGGATCAGGATTCCCCCGGCGATCTTCCTGTGTTGCAGTTTAGCCATGATAGCGCCAAACAAAAGGGCCAGCAGGGCCGCCAGAACCGAAGGCATCAGGCAGTAGATTTTCGGGGTTTGCCTGATCATCTTGTACTTGGGGATGAGGCGTCGACAGAGATCAAGCAATCCCCCGTGGAACGGCCCGTTGGGACCCAGTGCCAGGGTCATCATGAAAGCGATCCCGCCCACCAGAAAAGCGGCAAAGATCCACTCGCGCAGCCTTAACCGTGGTTTTTGACGTCTCCGCCAGAGAAGAAAAACAAGCCCGCCCGCCATGACCAGGAGCGTCATGAATCCAATATAGATGTGATTGCTCGTGCCAAGGTTTCCCCATCCCAGGAACCCGTTGGCGTGTGGCGAAAAGGCCGCCACTTCCTGGATCGACCGGCCTCCGGCCATATCCGTTCCCGAAAGGTGGCCGCTGGTCATTTTGCCCATTTCAACGACCAGCAGGAGCCCCACGGCCACTGGCCAGAGCACCCCCACCAGCTTCCACCAGGAACGAGGACGTAACCAACGGAAGTCGTCCCGCTGCAGGAGCGCCATCAGGGACCATACTGGAGCGGCGAGGGCGAGGAAGTAGAACACATGCAAATCGGTGCCGTAGGCGAACACAACAGCAATCCCTGCCAGAAAGCCGCCGGAAATGGACTGCTGCCGGATGGCACGGTCAAGCCCGTACAGCAACATGGGGACGAAGGCCATTCCGAATCCGGTTGGACTGCCGCCCAGCAGGCAGAACCAGCGATAGGGCAGGGCAAGGGCAATGATCGCTGCAGCGAGCGCCAGCCGGTCACTCTCCGTATATTGCCGCGCCAGACGCCAGGTAAAATGCAAGGTCAACAGGAGCGAGAGGAATCCAGCCAGATTCCAGCCGAAGGCCCGGCTGGCGAATCGCTCTCCTGCCACATAGGCCAGGGAAAAGGGAACATAATAGGGATCGGGTCGGTAGGAATCGCTGTCGTGTCCGGTGTTGAATTCATAGAGGTTGTTGAACCACGGGGTTTCACCGCGAATCATGTCGCCCAGCAGCCAGAAATGATACATGAGTTGAAGGTGGTCGCCGGCGATCATGGTGCGGACCGGATGGCGCTCGGTGGCGTGCCCCGTCCACGGGATTCCGGAGAGGACATGCTGGGGTAACGGCCAGGTGAACCAGGCCCAAAGCAGGGCGGTCAGAAGCACGATGAGTATCCAGCGTTCTGTCGGACGAATGGTTTTTGCACTCATATGGAATGGGTTGGGGGAGAGGAGGTGACGGGCTGCCGATCGAGCAGGAAGACCAAGCCGCCAACGGCGACATAGACCAATGTGGCCGCGACATACAATATGGAAAGGGCCCCGGCTTCGGTCTGGCCGCGTCCGATTTGGGCAAAGAGCAGCATGTAACCGGTGTCCCGCAGGCCAATACCGAAGATGGAAATCGGAATCGCCTCAATGAGGGAGACCACCGGTACGGCCACCCCGTAAAAAAGAGGCGGAATGCCTAACCCGAGCGCTTCGGAGAGGCAATAAATCGCGAGGATGACATTGCACTGGAAAAGAAACGAAATGGCCATGGCTTGTGCAAGGACGCCCGGGCGGCTCCGATAGACCTGGATGGAGCGGAAGAACCGGTCTGTGAACCGATGGAGGGTGCCAATCCGATCCAGCCGGAAGAAAGTCATCAGGCGCAACAGAAGCGTTCGTTGGATGAGCAGCCACACCATGACAAGCAGTCCGCCGAAGACCACCAGAGGAATCAGTAATAGCCGGTGATCGGGGATCAGGTGCCAACCGAGAAAGGGAAAGATCAGGCCCAGCACGGAAAGCGCCAGGAACCCGGTGAGGCGATCAGCCAGAACCGAGGCGGCCACATGGCCGGCTCCGGATCCGCGCCGGGTCATGTCATAAATCCGGTAACTGTCGCCTCCGATCGTGGAGGGCAACAGCACCGTAAAGAAGCTGGCCACATAATAACTGATAAAGAGCCGGCCAAGCGGATGCTCAATGCCGTCGGCCTTGAGGAAAATCCGCCACTTGGCAGCGCTGAGCAGAGTATTCAGCGCCAGCAGAACGAAGAATATGGCCAGAGGCAGGAACTGGATGGCGGCCAACTGCGAAGCCAATGACGGCATGTCCACCTGGCGGTAGAGGAGCGTCAGGACGGACAGGCTGATGAGTGCCTTGAGAAGAAAGGCCAGCGTACGCTTATTCATGGGTGGATTCGCAGGCGGGCACCGACTTGACCACGCGGGCGGGGACCCCCACCGCCACGCTATTGGGAGGAATCGGGCGGTTGACCACGGCCCCTGCCCCAACAATACAGTGCTCCCCGATGGTGGAGGCGTCCGTTACCGTGACGTGGGCGCCGATCCACGAGTTGGCGCCGATCAGGAGGGGCCCCTTGGAAGGGTGAACCTCCTGATCGGCAAACGGAATGGCACTGGTGGAATCATAGTTGCCGCCGCTGAGGAAGTAAGAGAAAGCGCCAACGACAGTCCCGGCGCCCACCTCAAGGCGGTTTGAGGAAAAGAGCTGGCAGTTGGATGAAATGTTCGCTTTGGATCGGATAACGATGTCGCCATCCTTGCAATACACGATGGTGTTGCGCCCGATATACACGTTGTCGCCGATAGTGATGCCCTGATTGTGGTCGCCCTTGGCGTCGAGGACGACGTTCTCATCGATAACAACATGATCACCAATGCGGATTTTGTGAGGATGGCGCAGAGTCATATTCCGCCCGAAGACCACGCCTTTTCCGACGGTGCCAAAGAGTTGGCGGTAGAGTTTTCCGCGCAGCCAGAAGCCGGCGGCTCCGGGCAGGCTGTTGGAAAGCATAAGGATGAGTTCGGCAAAAATGACGTCCGGCAGGGAGGTGGTGCCGTAGCACACATGCCGGTACTTGGCAAAAGCCGACGTCCGCCTATCGCCGATGGTCTTGTTAAACTTCATGGTTCCCCGTTACTGACGGTTGAGCCCATTTACGGGATTGGGAATTTCAGCGCCAACGCCTGTACTTCGCTGCGGATCTTTCCAAGCCGCTTATCGTCACCCTGATGATTGACGGCATCGACGATCCACTGCCCCAGAAGCGTCATCTCGGCATCCTTCAATCCACGGGTTGTCACGGCAGGCGTTCCAATCCGAATGCCCGATGTTACCGCCGGTGGTTTGGTGTCAAACGGGATCGCGTTCTTGTTGACCACGATGCCTGCCTTTTCCAAGGCGGTCGCCGCCTCCTTGCCGGTGCTGCCGATTCCGGACAAATCCACCAGCATCAGGTGATTCTCTGTCCCGCCGGACACGATTCGCATTCCGTGCTTGGCAAGATACGCCGCCAATAGCCGCGCATTGGTTACCACTTGCTTCTGGTAGTCCTTGAAGTCCGGGGAGGCCGCTTCCTTGAAGCAAACCGCCTTGGCGGCGATGGTGTGCATCAACGGCCCGCCCTGTAATCCCGGGAAGATGGTCTTATCAATATCCGGTGCATAGGCGGAGCGGCACAGGATCATTCCGCTTCGTGGACCGCGCAGGGTCTTGTGCGTGGTCGTCGTCACAAAATCGCTATAAGGGACGGGATTAGGATGTACCCCGGCGGCAACCAGACCGGCAATATGAGCCATATCCACCAGCAACATGGCGCCGACGCTGTCGGCAATCTGCCGCAATCGCGGGAAATCAAGAATCCGCGGATAGGCGCTGGCACCAGCCACAATCATCTTGGGATGATGCTGTTTCGCCAACGCGGCCACCTCATCGTAGTCAATCAACTCCGTCTTCTGGTTCACCCCGTAGGAAACAAAATTGAAAAGCCGTCCGGAGAAATTAACCTTGTGCCCGTGCGTGAGATGCCCGCCGTGTGCAAGACTCATGGCCAAAATGGTATCGCCCGGCTTCAGCGCGGCGAAATAGACGCCCATGTTGGCCGAACTCCCGCAGTGCGGCTGAACATTGACATGCTCGGCTCCAAACAAGGCCTTGGCCCGGTCAATCGCCAGACGCTCAACCACGTCCACAAATTCGCATCCGTTGTAATACCGCTTTCCGGGATAGCCTTCCGCATACTTGTTCGTCATTAACGAACCCTGCGCTTCTCGAACCGCGCGGCTGGCATAATTTTCGGAGGCAATCAGATCCAGTGTCTTCAGCTCGCGCTCCTCTTCCCCTCTGAGCGCCTCATACGTCTCACGATCCACCAGCCCGACGGCCGCCATCTCCATCGCCGTTCCACCCATGGATCCAATCTTATTCACGCGACGCTGATGTCTTGCCTCGCCTTCAAATCTGGCATCACACCACGCGTTGACGATGGATTCTACCCTTTCGCGGGAACTGTTGTCATTCCCCAGCACCAGGACGTTGGCGTTGTTGTGGACCCGTGCCGCTGTTCCCATTTCCGGCGTCATACACAAGGCGGCCCGCACACGGGGGAATTTGTTCGCCGACATGCTCATTCCAATCCCTGTACGGCAGATCAGCACCCCCTGGTCCGCGAGCCCTTCTGAAACCATGACCGCCACGGTGCGGGCGTAGTCGGGATAGTCCACGGCGGCACTGCTGTAGCAGCCCACATCTTCAACGGAGATCCCGCGTTCCTGCAGCAAGCGAATCAGGTGGGCTTTCAAGTCAAAACCGCCGTGGTCGGCGCCAATCGCTATTTTCATGATGGTCCTCTCGTCCTTATTGAAGCCGTTCGTGCAAATGCAAAACCAAATCCGGCATGGCCGCGTTCATTTCGTCGCGAATTTGCCGATAGACATCAAGCGACATTCCGATGGGATCCTCAACATCCTCATCCCGCCGGGAACTATTGAATTCGTTCAGCAAAACAACCTTGTCCCGGGCTTTTGGAAATTGGGCCAAAATGATCCGCCGGTGCGATTGGGTCATTACCACAACCAAATCGGCAGCGTCAACAAGTGCCTGAGTCAACTGCCGACTGCGATGGCCTGATGCGTCAAGTCCTTCCTCCTGCAGTGCCGCCACCGCTGCCTCGCTGGCAAGCATACCGTCATAAGTCGATACCCCGGCAGAACCAACGTCCCATGACGAATCTGATCCCAGCCACCGGCGCAAAAGATATTCCGCCATCGGGCTCCGGCAGACATTGCCCGTACAGACAAGCAGGACCATCGGCTTAGCCAGAATTTGCTCTGCTGGAATCGCTCCCTCCCGCAGGAGGCGAAGTTTCTTGCCCGTCGCCTCCACCACGGTACTTTCCTGCCCCAATGTGGACGGCCCCGCATCAAGCACCAAGGCCACCCGGTTACCCAGTGCCGCCACGGCCGTCGCCGCATCCACTGCCGCCGGCTCGCCGCTCAGGTTGGCGCTGGTCACCCGCAGGACGCCGCCTGCGGCCTTAAGGACCGCCTGGGTGACCGCGTGATCCGGCACCCTGAAGCCCTCCGTCTGATCCCCGCAAGGCAGCACCAACGTCAGGGGACCCGGCCAATAGCGCTTCGCCAAGCGACGTGCCGCCGGGGAGAGTCTTGCCCCAAACTTCACCACGGCGTCAACGCTGGCGGCCATCAAGGGAATGGGTTTTCCGCGATCCCGCGTCTTGGCGTCGTAAATGCGGTCCTCCGCCCCTTTCACCGCGGGATCCGCGGCCAGTCCATACACGGTCTCCGTGGGAACGATCACCAAGTGGCCGGCATGCAGCATCTTGACGGCTTGCCGGATGGCTGCCGGCTCCGGTCGGGTGGCGCTCACTGGGATAATGATGGGGTTGGCGTTGGTCATGGTCGCTTTAAGGCTCTCAATGCCAGAAGGATATCGGTTCCTCGTCTCAGTACCGGATCTCCATCCACCCGCATCATCAAGTCCCGGTCTTCCGTTGATTTGGCGCTGAGCGGTCGACCGTATCCGGGGACATGCACGAGCGGAGTTGGGCTGCCTCCCCGTGCCTCCACGGCCACATCAGGCTGTACTCCTTTTGCTTCAGGTATTCCTGCCCTCACCGGAACAATCCTCTTTGTGGCCACATACAGGAATCGCCCGTCCGGCAGGGGTAACAGTTCCCTGATGCAGGAATCACCCCGTGTGGGTTCTCCAATCAGCATGATCCTTGTCTTCCCGCTCCATAACGAAACGAGTGTTTCCGCCGCGCCGCGTGTATCACGGTCGATCAATACCATTAACGGTGTCCGTAACGGGTCTTGCTCCGTTGCCGTTCGAAGTTCAATCAGGGCGCCCGTTCGATTCTCAATCCGGAAGAGCGCCTCCGCCGGGCCATAAAAGGGGCTGGCCAATGCAACCACGGTATCAAGGTCATTCCCGTCCGTGCCCCGGAGATCCATAATTACCCCTGCCCCCTCAGCCAGCGTTCGCAGGTGGGCCATGATCTCCTGACCGCCGTTGACGTTGAGACCTTTGATTTTGAGATAGGAAAGTCCTTCCGGCCAGGATTCAAATACGGCCACCGATCTTGATGTGCCGCCCCCGCTCGCCGATCCCTCGTCCAGGCCTGTCCATTGGGCGCGAATGGCCGTTGCTTCCTCCGGCGTGCATATTCTGGCGCCGGGATCCATGGCGCGAACCATTCCGATAATCGCCCCCTCGACGGCTGAGGTTGTCCCCGCCGGCAGGCCCTGCTCCTCCAGAAACTGCATCATCTCGGGAAAGCTTACGGTTGCCTCGGCGCCAGTCGCGGAAACCATTGCTGCCATCATCAGGACACAAAACAGCCCCCAGCCCCGCTTCCCGTTATGTCTCGTTTCCTGTCCCCTTTTCATAATTCATCCTAAGGTCTAAAGTCCAAGGTCCAAGGTCTCTCTGTCACCCCTTCTTCTTCGCCACTTCCGCCTGGATTCGCTCGTTGCCCGCCTTGACTTTATCCCCCAGCGACTTCTTGTGCTGAACCAATTTCTTCGCTAATGCCGGATTGCTCAACGCCAGAATCTGCACCGCCAGCAAGGCTGCATTCGTCGCTCCACTTTTCCCTACCGCCACCGTTGCCACCGGAATCCCCGCCGGCATCTGCACGGTGGACAACAGCGAATCCAGACCCCCCAGCAGGTGGCTTGTCACCGGAATTCCAATAACCGGAATGATCGTATGCGCTGCAATCACACCCGCCAGATGCGCCGCTCCTCCTGCTGCCGCCATGATGACCTTGAGTCCGCGCCCTGCCGCCTGCTTGGCGAACGTGGCGGCCAACTCCGGGGTCCGGTGCGCCGACATGACGCGTACTTCGCACTCCACTTCAAACGTTGCCAGTACCCCGACCGCATCCTCCAGTAAGGGCCAGTCAGAATCGCTGCCCATCACCAATGCCACTTCTG
>CAZSSA010000021.1:11976-29377 GCA_964609375.1 uncultured Verrucomicrobiota bacterium
CCCTGCCCCCTGCCCCCCTTAGCCTCTTCCAAACGCCTTGGCTGCAATATCCGTCCGATACATGGCGCCATCAAAGTCAATTTCGGTCACCGCCTCATACGCCCGATCAACGGCTTCTTTTAATCCGTTACCCAGTGCCGTCACTCCCAGCACGCGGCCACCGGAGGTCAACACCCGCCCATCACGCAACGTCGTCCCTGCATGGAAAACCACCGCCTGCTTGACCGCCGCCGCCTCTTTCAATCCCCGGATTTCATCGCCCTTCCGGTACGTCCCGGGATATCCCCCTGCCGCCATGACCACGCATACACAGGCTTCTGGCCGCCAGGACACCATCTCCGGGCGCAACGTCCCGTCGGCACACGCCTCCAGTGCGGGAATCAGGTCGCCGGCAAGACGTGGCAGAATGACCTGTGTCTCGGGATCGCCGAACCGGCAGTTGAATTCCAGGACCTTGGGGCCCCGTTTTGTCATCATCAACCCTGCATAAAGCACTCCCTTGTAACAGATGCCTCGCCGCTCGAGTTCCGCCAGGGTCGGCCCGAACACCATGCGTTCAATATCAGGGAACATCTCCGGGGTGACAACCGGTGCGGGAGAATAGGCGCCCATGCCGCCCGTATTTGGCCCCTGGTCCTGATTGAAAGCCCGTTTGTGATCCTGGGCAGAAGCCAGCATCACCACCCGCTTCCCATCAATCAGCGCCAGGATGGAGGCCTCCTCTCCCTCGAGGAACTCCTCCACCAGAATCCGTCTGCCGGCGTCGCCAAAGGCACAGTCCACCAGTGATTCGCGTACGGCCCGTTCAGCTTCCTCCACGGTGGTGCAGACGGTAACCCCTTTCCCGGCGGCAAGGCCTTCGGCCTTGATCACCAGCGGTGCGCCAATATCGCGAACGAAGGTCAACGCCTGATCCGCATTGGTAAAGAAACTTGCTTTCGCCGTTGGAACCCCCGCTGCCACCATGACATCCTTGGCAAAAACCTTACTGCCCTCAAGTTGGGCCGCCGCCTTGGAGGGGCCAAAGACTTTCAGGCCTTCTTGTTCAAGACGATCCACCACTCCCGCGCACAACGGTGCCTCCGGACCCACGACGGTCAGGTCGGGCCGGTGTTCCCGGGCCCAGCGCACGAGTGACGGGATATCCTCGGCGCTGATATTCAAATTGGTGGCAAGTTCAGCCGTGCCCGCATTCCCCGGCGCGCAATATACATGCGGCCGGCGGCTGTCGTTCACGAGCTTCCACGCGAGGGCATGTTCGCGGCCCCCTCCGCCTATAATCAGGACATTCATGGCGGAAAAGGATACCCGAACACAGGGCGTAGTCAACGCTATTGGGAAACTATTGGATTGAATACGCTTGCGGAATGGTGTCTAGTAACCCCGCTTTTTTGAAACGGGTTTGAGTAAGCAAGAGGGGTAAAAACCATCATCATGAAACGATCAATATGGGTTGTGGGCATTATTGGATTGGCGATTTCATCGTGGGCGGCCTCACCTGCTGGTTTTCGTGGCGACGGCTCCGGCCGATATCCCGACGCCAATCCACCCGTCATCTGGTCCACGACCAGCAATGTGGTATGGAAAGTCGCCTTCACCAACGGGTCCAACTCCAGCCCGCTTCTGGTGGGCGATCGGATTATTACGTGTGCAGAGCCCTCCTCTATAATCTGTGTCTCGGCGAAGGATGGAGCCATCCTCTGGCAGGACACCGTCACCAATTTTCCCGCCGCGATACCGAAAACGCATGCGGACAACGGGTATACATCGGCGACCCCTTGTAGCGATGGCAACAAGATATGGATGGTGTTTGGACAGGGGACGGTAGCCTGCTGGGATATTACCGGAAAGAAACAGTGGGAGACGTTTCTTGAGGTGCCGCCGCACCAGACATGGGGCAGTTGCATTTCGCCCCGGTTGGCTGACGGCGTGTTGGTGGTCCAGTTTGACAATCTCTTCGGACTGGATCCGGAAACAGGCGTACAGAAGTGGAAGGTCAAAACCGGATGGAAATGGGGAACCCCTGTAGTGGCTCGAATCGAAAACCAGGATGTCCTCTACACCTGCCGGGGGGCGGCCATTGTCGCCGCCACCGGGCGGGAATTACCCAATCAGGGTCTCCCGGGCTTGGACTACAACAGCCCCTGCCTTGTCGATGGTGTTCTTTACTATATACAGGCCAAATCAAAGGTGTTCAGTCTTCCCTCCAAACTCGATGCCCCCCCCCGCTCGTTGTGGCCGGAAGTCATCATTCCGGAGGGCCGCTATTACGGGACCCCGCTCATCCATGGAGGATTGGTCTATGCCATCAATGCGTCAGGCAGCCTTTCCGTACTGGACCAAACCACTGGAACGTTGGTTTATTCAAATAAATTCAACTTTAATACAACTTACCAAAGTCCGACATTGGCAGGGAATTATGTCTTCTTATCCTGCGAAAGCGGGAAAACAGTGGTGATTAAAGCCGGGCGCCAATACGAGGAAGTGGCCATGAACAGCCTGGAAAAATTCCGAGCCTGTCCGGTCTTCTCCGGAACCCGCATGTACATCCGCAGTCTGAAACACCTTTGGTGCTTTGGACGCTGAGGCTTGCTCGCTTGACCCATTATGAACGACAATGTCCAGAGGTGGACAATCCGTGGTGCAACGGCGCTGATGGCGGTATTAACCGTAGCTGTCATTGTCGGCCTTGTCCGTTCCCAGTATTGCCAGTTCACCTGGGGGAAAATGGCCCTCCATGATTACGGCATTTACTTCAATATGCTTTGGAATACCGCGCATGGGGATTGGTTCACCTATCTCGCCGACCAAAGCTATCTTCGGACCCACCTTTCCTTCTCCCTTGTCTTGTTGGCGCCGCTTTTCCGGCTATGGGATGATCCTCTCCTGTTGACGGTGATTCAATGGTTTTGCCTTCTGATCGGAGGCCTTCTGTTTTGGCGGATCCTGTTTCTATCGGGTGTTTCCGGACTCACCTCATCCGCTTTCCTGTTCCTGTTTGTTGGCTATCCCTACACCCAAGGCGCCATGATGTGCGAATTCCATGGCGTTCATCTCTACTACATCCTCATCCCCTGGCTGTACCTCTGCCTCGCTTTCCGAAAATCATGGGTATGGCTCCCCTTGCTTCTGGTGGCCGGACTGCGGGAGGACGCCGTGTTTACCATGCTTCCCATGCTGGTCTATTTTGCCGTGGTTGACCGGTGGAAAACCGGTCTTGCCTGGAGTATTGCATCCGCCGCCTACGGCATATTCGCCCTTACCACCCTTTTCCCCTGGATCAATGGAATCTCGATTACGGAGCGCCGTGATGTTCTACTCAACCCCGACGCCATCAAAAACTCACTGAACCACCAAATCACCCAGCGACTCCTCAGCATCTTCCGGCTTTTTTTGCCTGCGATTCCCCTGTGCTTTCGTCGGCGCGGATGGATACCGGTGGTCGTATTCCCCTCGCTTCTTCTCATTATCCTCTTGTCCAGCCCTGAACGGCATCACTACTGCATCCATCGCCATTATTCAGCCGGTGTCTTTACCTGTGCCCTTCTAGGGATGATCGAAGCGCTGCGGCGCACCCGTGCCAATGTGGTTTCCGAGCCCTCCCCTGTTTCACCATCCTGGAAGCTGGCCACCTATTTCATTCTGGTGACGGTGATTTCGCATCTGTGCTGGGGCTCACTGCCGTGGGGCATTCGGAACCCCCGGAAAGTTTATTGCCGCACCTCCTCCTATATTCCATCGATGCTGAGTGTGGTTCGGAGCATCCCTGCCGAGGGCATCTTGTTGACTGATGAGCGGCTGGCGGGGTATTTGGGGAACCGGAAGTCTGTGGTCACGTTCAAAACCATCAAGTCGTATCCGCACTCTCCGGATTATGTCTTATTTGATATGGCCGTCTTGAATCCCCATCGCCCGAACTCCCTGCGGCCTCTGGTGGAAAACCATGACATGGGCGTCATTGTATTCGAGCCGCCGTTTGTTGTCATGAAGCGTGGTGCCGACTCGGCCCGTAATGCCGAGGTGCTGGCCGCCGCCGGGTTCCATGCCAAGTCGGATGGAGCCCGGCCATGAATTGCCCGCACGCCAGGGTTGACGATAAATACATAGTCGTGGTTGACAATAGGTTGACAATCACTAACGCACCATGAAGCACAAAATCACCATCACGGTCTTCCTTGCCATCGCCGCCGCCTGCTTCATCCACCTCGGAACCCCCTCCCTCTACGAGACCGATGAAGGCTTTGCCGCCAACCGCGCGGACAGTTTTTATCGTCACCACACGTGGCGTCTTTCCTTTGACGATGTTGGCGAAGACGGCCCGCAGTTCCGCAAACCCCCCCTGCTCTATTGGAGTGTGGCCACTCTTTACCACGTCATGGGTCGGACGATGTGGGCCGTTCGTCTTCCCACCGCCGTGGCTGGTTTTCTGTGCGCTTGGCTAACGTGGAGGCTGGCACGGCGATTCTTTGACAGCACGACCGGACTTCTGGCGGCACTGCTTCTTGTATCGACCCCTTTTGTTCTGCTGCATATCCGGACGGCGATGCTGGAAATGCCGCTGGTCTGCCTGATGCTGGCGGCGGCCTGTAGTTTCACTTTTTTCCGTCACCCTGTGCGGCGGGTAGCGGGAGTGGGGCTGGCGGCGGGTGCGGCTGTTCTGCTGAAGGGAGGTGCAGGCGCCTATGTGCTGGTGGTTCCGCTGATCTTCGGCCTCATTTACCGCCGGTTCAGCCTTGCGGCCGTGGGAGAGGCAATCCTGGCCTGTCTGGTGGCGGCTGTCCTGCCTGTCGCCTACTTTGTTGCCGTGCCACCTGAATACCGAATGACCATGATTCATCGGTTGTTTATCGAGGAAGCCAGCGAACGTATTCGCCTTTTCAGTCATGTACTCGAACGATTGCCCGCTGCTGTCAAGGTTCTGCAGAATACGCTTGGCTGGCATGTTCCCGCAGCGGCGTTTGGATTTCTTCTGGTTGCCGCTGGAATTCGCCGCCATAACGCATGGGAGCGTGCGGCTTTCCTTGCCCTTGTGATTGTTGCCGCCCTGCCCCTTCTTTGGGTCTACGCCTCGATGGTACATCCCTTTCCCCGTTATCTTCTGCCCGCTTATCCTTTGCTGCTGATCCTTTCCGTTGCTTTTGTTCGCGGGGCGTTTTCCTTCCGCTGGCCCATTCTATGGCTCATGCCGTTTGCGATAGCGGCAGGAGGCATGGGCCCCTCCCCCTGGCGGTGGATTCCTGCCGGTATTGCCGGCTCCATAGGTCTGCTTACCCTCTGGCTCTCCTTTCGCACACATGGTGTCAAGGGAACCGATGCCTTAACCAAGGATCACTTTTCACCGTTTCGCAAGGGGCTTTCCTGGGTTCTTCTGGCGGGCATAACCGTTCCTTCAGTGTTTATTCCTTCAGCGTCGATGTATCATCCCGGTCCTGATCGGGGCCCCCGTCCCGAGCTCGTCCCGCTCGCCAAGCGCTTGCAGGAGCTGGTCCCGGACGATGGCAAAGTGGTCGTTGAAGAACGGATGAAATGCCACACCATCCTGTTCTATGGACGACGTTCAATTGATTCGATGGAGGACTGGCTTCTGACCGCCGCCCGGCCGGGGGAGAGCCGCTATGGCATTTTCCTTCATGCACCACCGCGGGATATACCCGGTGTCGACGTGGCGAAAATAGACCAGTCCGGCTCTTGGCAATTATTGAAAGTGACGTTGACCTCCACGAACGTGCCATGGGCGGGCATATTATTCGCAAAGGAGAGTCAACGCGCCGCTATGGCCACCATGCTTGATGTGATGGCGGTTGAGGCCGTGCCCTTTGACAAGGGGTTTGTGCTACAACGCATCCCGGATTCAGGGCCTCTCGTGGAGCAACCTTTATTCCATGGTGATCGAGAGGGTCAGCGGCCAATAACGCGGGACGCCCCCTTCGTTATTCTTCCGGGAACGAGTTTTTGGGTTACCTTCCCCTCGCCAACGGTGTGTGCGGGATTCGACCTCATTCCTGCAACCAAACGGGAGCAGGTGGAAGGATGGAAGGTGGAATACCGCCTCCAGGGAAGTGATGTCTGGACTCTGCAATGCTCCGTTGAAAAACCGCTCGCCAATTCCTATGCCATCACCAACGGTCGCTTGGAGAAAACGTCGAAACGTGGATTGCGCCTGCGATTTGCTCCGGTAACAGCGGTGCAGTGGAAATTCACCCGAATGTCGGGATTCCCGATGACGCTGAGTGAAGTGATTGGTGTCGGGCCAAGACGTTAGCCGGTTATGCTTAAAACACGTACTTCACGCCTGCGCCATAGGCCATGTTGCTCAAGGGGATGGTTTTGGAATCCCTGATCTCCTGTGCGATTCGATAGCCCATCTTGGCGTCGAGATCCATATGCCGCCAATACAAGTCTGCCGACCAATGTTGAGAGATCCTCACATCCAGCCCGGCGGTCAAGACAACCCCATTGGCGCTGTCATCCGGAAGCATTTCCCGCGTTTTTCCGCGAGGAACGGATGGGCTTCCCAGTTCGGCATAACTTTCAGGACTGGCATAGCCGAGTGCCCACCAGGGCTCTTCTTCGAATTTAACCGACATGAATGCCATCCCGAGTCCAACATGGGGGGTTACCCGTGTTTTATTCGGGTAGCGGGCCATCAGGGATGCCATCGGCCCTTGTGCGATGAGATTGCCATCGCTAATCCCTTCCGGATCGTCGTTGTGTGTTCGCGCCTCCACACGATCCCACGTCAGCTCCACGCCGACATACCGATGGAACCACCAGTCGGCATACACCTTGGTGGGTGAATTATCCTGGATGGCTTCCAGCTTGTCGATATGCCCCAAGAACGTGTTCTTCCGCTCGGTTTCCAATTCGAAATGGGTAAATCGTGTGCCAAGGCTGAATCCTTCCAGGGAGAAGACCGCCTTGTCGATGTCAGGAATTGCCGCGGCGGGTTCTGTCGGGACGGGAGTAACGACCGATTCCGGGAGGGCCGTCGGCGCCGGTGTACTGATGACCGCCTGATTGGTATCGACGTTGGCTGTGGCGGAGGACACATCGCCCGTAACCGTTGTTTCTGCCTTTGCGGCTAATGCTCCTGCCATTACCAGAACCAGTGCCAGGCGAGATGTAGTCATTGTTGTCTCCTTGTAGATGGATGCCCTGTAAATGCGTGACTCTCTATCATGGAGCCGGGCCGCTTTCAATTTTTCTCTCGCCGTCATGGTGTTGCAGACGGAGCAACATCAGTTCTTTAAACCCCGCCACTTTTCCTTTTTCTATAATCAAGTCCCGGAGGGTTGTTTTGTATTCTGGCGTCTTGGCGTCCCATGCCTCGAAAATCTTGATCAATTCAGCGGCGGGAATGTGGTAGCCCTTTTCGGAATATTTGCAGAGGCGATAGAAGGCCATAACCGGGCAGGGAATCGAATTAATCGTCACTTGGCGACGGAGCTCATCCTCCTCAAAGGAGGAATACTGCAAGACGGTTGAAGGGTTGATAATGGCAACCTGTAGCACGGAAAGATCGGAGCCCGACAGAACGGTTTCAACGCTTCCGAACAATGCAATTTCACCAAGGTTAATGGGCTTTACCAACTGGACGACATCACAGAGCTTGCGACGCCATCGGGGACGCGTGTCGCGAAACGACAGGGAGGCGGTTGTGTTTTTTGTCAGGGTTAATCCTGCCTTTATCAATGCATGCTTTGCTTGCCCGAAGGCATCAGCCGTGATGCAATAAATATCAATGTCATCTGCGGCCACGGGGGTTCGATGCGGTGAGCATGCATAGCGGGCAAATCCGCCGGCAATGAAACAATCGGCGCCATCCAACATGTCGAAAACCTGTCGGACAATAGAGGCTCCCCGGCGAATCGTGCCTTCCACCAAGTGTGTTTTTCCCTGACTCATGGAAAAACATGTACCATTGAACTTGAGCAGAGGCACGTCTTTTGTCAGGAAGGAGCGGCAAGAGGCGAAGAAAGAACAGGCCGGAAGAAACGACGGCATGGACTTGCAGGAGGATTTTGGGATAATTGGTGCGATGATGAATATGAATAGCGACACTATTGCCGCCATTGCCACGGCGCCGGGCGAAGGTGCTATTGCGATTGTGCGCATTTCCGGTCCGGAAAGCGTAACGATTGCCGATCGTATATTTCGCAGCAAGGGGCCCCTCCCCTCGCGGCGTCAACCAGGCTCCTTTGTTCACGGGCGCATTGCATCCGGCGATGTCATTGCCGATGAGGTCATCCTGTTGATCTATCGTGCTCCGCATAGCTATACAGGCGAAGATTCCATTGAGATTCAAGGGCACGGCGGACCTGCTGCCGCCCAGCGTATTTTGCGCGCTGTTGTGGAGGCGGGTGGCCGGATTGCCGATCCCGGTGAATTCACCAAGCGTGCTTTTTTGAATGGCCGTATTGATCTGCTCCAGGCGGAAGCCGTTTTGGATTTGATTCGCGCCCGGTCAGACCGTGCCGCCGCTGCAGCTCTCGAACAACTGGAAGGCGGGCTCAGTCGTACGTTTGGCGCCATCTATGATCAAGTCCTGATAATGGCTGCTGATATCGAAGTGACCTTGGATTTCGCCGACGAGGATTTACCCCCTGACCTGATGAGTAATCTTCGTGGAAGGCTGATCTCGGTTGAAATGAGACTAAAAGACCTTCTTGCCTCTTGGGATGAGGGGCATATTTTGCGAGAAGGCGCTTTGATTGTTATTGGCGGAAAACCCAATGTAGGAAAATCGACACTGCTAAATCGGTTGCTTGGCGTAGATCGGGCTATTGTCAATCGCCTGCCAGGCACAACACGCGATATAATAGAAGAAAATATGGTCATAGATGGCTATCCGGTCCGACTTGTTGATACGGCTGGTTTGCGGCAAACTGACTGCGAGATTGAGGGTGAGGGAATACGGCGCGCCAGACAGTATGTGCAGAGGGCCGACATACTCATCTATATAGTGGATGGATCGCAACCGATGGACCGGGAAGATATTGATTGTCTTGCGCAAAAAAAATCGGGGAAAACGATATTGGTTGCGAACAAGGCAGATATTGGAATTGATCGGTCATATATGACTAATACGTCTATTTTGTCTTGTTCCCTACTCGAGGTCGGTGGGGCTGACATGATCATGAAAAGAATTGGAGAGAAGTTGTCAGGTTTGCACTCAGGCCAGCAGCGTTCGGTAATATCAGAGAGGCACCGCCGGTTAGTTATCATGGCGCTCAAGGATATTACAGAGGCAACGCTACTGATCAACATGGACCAGCCAGATCCTGCGCTGGCGGCATCACGCCTGCGATCAGCCCTGGACGCACTGGGCGAAGCCACAGGAAGGGTTTATCATGACGAATTGCTTAACAGTATTTTTTCAAGGTTCTGTATAGGAAAGTGAGCACTATTTTTTCGTGGAATACGATGTCATAGTTGTCGGAGCTGGCCATGCAGGCTGTGAAGCGGCATTAGCCGCCGCAAGAATGGGAGCCAGCGTTGCCCTGGTTACCATGGAGCGATCTGCGGTCGCTCGTATGTCTTGTAATCCTGCGGTTGGAGGAATCGCTAAATCCCACATCGTCTGCGAACTAGACGCTCTTGGCGGTGAAATGGCCAGAAACACAGATTATACTGGTATTCAATTCAGAACACTCAACACCAAGAAAGGAGTGGCTGTTCAAGCATTCCGGGTTCAATGCGACAAAGATGCTTATTCAAGAAGAATGCTTTGTGTCGTCGACTCCGCGGATAGCTTATCTCTCATTGAAGCAACGGTGGCTGGTCTGATCATTGAAGGAGGGAGGCTTCAAGGCGTTCTCCTTGCCGATGGATCAAGTCTTAAGGGAAAGGCTGTTGTCATCACCACGGGAACTTTTCTGAGAGGAACAATTCATATCGGAAAAAAGAGTTTCCAAGGTGGACGAAACGGCGAAAAGTCATCCATAGAACTCAGTCTTCAACTGCAAAGCCTTGGATTCCGTATGGAGCGTCTAAAGACAGGGACGCCTCCTCGGATCAGGAAAGACTCCATAAACTGGTCAGCCACGATTGAGCAGGCAGGCGAAACACCGCCAATGTTCTTCTCGGAGAAGGCAAGGGAAGACAGAATGTTCCACGTGGAACAGAGGGGTGATATCGGGATTCAGGAAGCAGATTACAGATCCAAAGACACAGAAGAGTTCCACGTGGAACATTCTGCGATTCGGCCATGGCCACCGGGATCTTCACAGTTGCCATGCTATATCACGCATACCACGCCTGAAACCCATGACATTATCCGTGATAATCTTTCGAAAAGCGCCATGTATAGCGGGAGCATTACGGGTACCGGGGTGCGCTATTGCCCGTCAATTGAGGATAAAATTGTCAAATTTTCAGATAAGGACTCGCATCATGTTTTTTTAGAGCCGGAAGGAAGAAGCCATTCTGATATATATCCGAACGGAACTTCGAACAGTCTTCCGGAGGATATTCAGGAGTTGATGATTCGTTCGATTCCTGGGCTTGAGCGTGCCGTTTTCAGTCAATGGGCATATGCCATCGAGTATGACTTTTCAGATCCGACTCAACTTTTTCATTCGCTGGAATCGAAACTGGTGGAGAATCTCTATTTTGCAGGTCAGATTAACGGAACCACAGGATATGAAGAGGCAGCCGGGCAGGGATTTATTGCCGGCGTTAACGCCACGCGTAAGGGGCGTGGTCTGGCCGCGCTGACGCTTGGGCGTGGTGATGCCTATATCGGGGTTCTCATCGATGATCTCGTTACTAAAGGAACGAATGAGCCCTATCGCATGTTTACATCGCGGGCTGAACATCGGCTACTGCTCCGTCAGGATAACGCTATCTTCAGGATGCTTCCTTTTGCTAAAGAGATTGGAATTCACGGCGATGATGTTGTCTCCCGCGTGGAAAAGCTATCCGCTGAGCTCAAGGCGGAATTGAATCGGCTTGAGCGTACTTATACTCAAAGTGGTTCATTGGCCCAGTTGCTGAGGCGCCCCGGAGTGTCGTACGCGGATCTTCCTGAGCGGGTCAATCTGGATCCTAAAGTCGTTGAGCAAGTGGAAATCGAGACTAAGTATGGCGGGTATATTCAACGGGAATCTTCACAAGTCTCAAAGTTGCAAGCGCTTGATAGTCAATGTATTCCTGATTGGATTGATTATGACTCAATCAAGGTGATGCGGTATGAGTGCCGGGAGAAGTTGAAAAGAATCCGTCCAGAATCCATAGGTCAGGCATCAAGGATTTCTGGAATCACTCCAGCTGATATTTCAATTTTATCGGTTATGATTAAGAGGGGTAAAAAGTAGTGGCTATTTGGTCTAATGAGTTAAAATGGTCATATATGACTATATCGTATTATTAACTGGCGATGTCAGCTTAACCTGCAAAACGAATGAAAAAACTATCGATCGCCAATCTTGGTCCCGAGCATCAGGATTATCTTCGTGATGAATCCCGGCGAACAGGTCACGCAGAGGCTATTGCTTTCCCTAAAACCGATGGGGATATCCTATCGGCCTTGATGACCGCGCGCGATAACGGCTGGCCGGTGACAATCCAAGGGGCGCGCACCGGTATTGCCGCTGGAGCGGTCCCTGAAGGGGGGCTCATTTTGAATCTGAGCCGCATGAACCAGATTGGCATTATTCATGACGGAAAACGCATCACCGTCCAACCGGGTGCTTTACTTGCCGATATTCGTGTTGCTGTTCAGCAGCAGGGACTCTTTTTCCCGCCCGATCCCACCGAAACGTCGGCCTCGATCGGGGGGATGTTGGCGTGCAACGCTTCCGGAGCGCAAAGCTACCATTACGGTCCGACGCGTCGCTGGGTTAATGCTTTACGCCTGATACTGGCCGATGGTCGCTCGTTTAGGATTGAGCGTGGTACAAAGGCCCAGGGGCGTTGTTTCTCCGTGCAGACGGACACCGGCGACAAGATCACCGGTGAATTGCCCGTCCTGCCACTGCCTTCTGTCAAGAGCGCTGCCGGCTACCATGTCCAGCCGGATATGGATTTAATAGACCTCTTTATAGGAATGGAGGGAACGCTCGGTATTATTGCCGAAATTGAACTCAGCCTGATCCCTGCGCCGAGTCGGGTGCAGGCGTTGACCGCCTTCTTCCCAAGCGAATCCGCGGCCTTGCGATTCGTCCGGTTTCTGCGGGCAGAAACCGGCATCGGGCTGCCGTGTCCTCCCGTATCGATTGAATTTTTCGACGCGCATGCCTTGGAGCTGCTACGCCGTGCCAAGGCTGATTATGCGGCTTTTGCCAAACTGCCCGTCCTGCCTCCGCATTTCCATTCCGCCATCTACCTTGAATTTCACGGTGATGAAAGCGGCCCCATGGAGGAGGCTATCAGCCTGGTTGCCGAACAGATGGCCGGGCTGGGCGCCAACGCGGACGACGGCTGGTTTGCCGATAGCGCCAAGGACCTTGAAATTCTGAAAATGTTTCGCCATGCCACTCCGGAAGCGGTTAACCTGTTAATCGACGCACGCAGGAAGGAGCACCCTGGCCTGACCAAACTGGGTACTGACATGTCAGTGCCCGATGACTGCCTGAACAAGGTGATGGCGCTTTACCATGAGGGGCTTGAGGCATCAGGACTTGAGTACGTGATCTTCGGACACATTGGAGACAATCATGTCCACGTCAACATCGTGCCCCGTTCTCAGGAAGAATATACACGAGGCAAAGCGCTCTATCTTGAGTGGGCGCGCGCTGTTGTGGCCATGGGGGGCTCTGTTTCCGCTGAACATGGCATAGGGAAGCTCAAGGTCCCATTGCTTCGTCAAATGATCGGCGACGAAGGCGTCTTGGCGATGAAACAACTCAAGCGGATTTTTGATCCCGCAGGGATCCTGAATCCAGGAAACCTCTTTTAAATTACAATTTTTCCGGTTCCTGTTGCCTGCCTCCCTGTCTTTTTGTATTATTTAAAAAATAAGACTGGCAACGGATGTTACCTGTGAGGGTATCCATTTGGCGACAGGGAGGAAAAAAAATGATGAAAGCATTGATTTTATTGCTTCTGATGGCGGCAGTGGGTTGTGAGGTTGATACACGCACCGAGGGCGTGGACGGTACTTCTGGAACGCCGGATTCAGGAACGCCGGATTCTGGCACCTTGACAAATGGCACCTCGTCGGCAGCAGAAGCGGCTGCCCAAGCTGAGTGGGATTCCATTAAATGGCACACCGGTTCAGGACCCAACTGTCAAGGGGCGAGGAAAGTGATGACGCTAACCTCGGCCAAGATCACGAGCGGGGGGTCCAAGGTCTCCTTTTCCTGGGATCGTTACCCCTGGTCCGGAATGGGGCTCGCTCATTTCTTTGTCTGGAATGGGACCGGCTGGAGTGGCGGCAAATTTGACTGGATCCGGCAGGGTGGCCAAAGCACCAAGTTGCTTGAGAATATTCACGAAGGCTATAACGGTCTCCGCGACCCGCCATCTGGCACCCGTGTTGCCTTTGCATGGACGTCCGGCGACGGCAAACAGCGGAGTAATATGGTTTATACGACTTGGCCGTAACCGCCCTGTCGTATTCCCTCGAACAGGACGCTGAGTTACGCCAAAACCACGGACCCGCCCCTAACCCTTCCAAGGCGGGGAGCTCGCTTGTGATGGATGCCATCCCGGCCCGTGCAGGGGGCATTAAAATCGACGCGACGACAACAACGCGAGAGTGCAAGCCTCGAGAACCAGCATTCCTTTCCCGCGCAAAGCCGATGCAAGTTTGAGATTCTCTGCGCCGGGGTTGAAAATTACCCGCTTGGCTCCGCATTGGATAATGTGGCTGGCAATCGCCTCGGAATGCGCTGGTTGAAGATACACGGTGACGGTATCAATCCGTTCAGGGATCTCGGAGAGCGAGTGATACACCGGGAGGCCATTGATATTCTCCAGGATCGGATGAACCGGTAACACCTTGTGGCCTGCTTCTTGCAGACGCAACACGGCCTTGTGGCTATAGCGTTCCGGCTTATTACTGGCTCCCAATACGGCAACATTCATGAAATCACCATGGGATTAATAGTATCAGGTCCTCCGCCACACTTCAAGGATTGCAGGTCAGGATGCAGCAATTCGCATTATGGCCACCTCTCCTGGAGGGCGGGCGTCCTCGACCGCCGTTTTGGTGCAACTAGGCACGCGGCGGCTGGGGACATCCGCCCTCCATGCGGCCAAAATGAGAATAGCTGGTCAGGATGTCAAATGCCCCATTGCAGGCGGGCGGCGAGTTGCTATCATAAGCCGCGTTGTGGGCGTGATGCTTCACAACAGGATTTACATATCATGCACCGACAAATTTGCTGGGTAGAGAAAAACGAAGACGGCATTAAACGGGAAGTGCGAGTCAATGTTAATCGTGGCGCGATCAAGTGGCAGTTCAAGGCCGAAACCGACGAGCGGTGGGACTATACAACACCACCATCTCCCGCCGATTGGGATCACCTGCTTGAACGGGTTGAAAATCGCTATCAGCGCCGCAATGTTTCGTATGACGATGCCCAACTGGTGCGGCGCTGTCATGCCGAAGCAACAGGGAATGTCACTGGCTGACCGGGCATCGTCGTTTAACTGATCTTCATGGGATCCAATGCAATGAGCGTTTCCAGTTCCATCCGTTCCTGCGGCGACTGTTGTACCCGGTTGGTGGATTTTGGCGTCACCCTGGGAAGGACCGCCGTTCTTGAGCACCTGAACCTTCACATGCACTGCGGAGAGTTGACGGTCGTCATTGGTCCCAATGGGGCGGGGAAGACCACCCTGTTGCGCGCCATGATCGGCGATTTACCGCACTCGGGGGATATCCGGTTTATCCATCACGGCAATATCGAAAATGCCAAACCGCTTCGCATCGGTTACGTTCCGCAGAAACTGGAGATTGATGGCACCTCGCCAACGACGGTCATGGATCTTTTTGCCGCCTCCCTGACCCGTTGGCCGCTATGGTTGGTTAGCCGAGCCTCCATCCGCCACAAAGCCCGCGAGAGTCTTGCCCTTGTTGGTGCAGATGCGCTTCTTGATCGCAAACTTTCGGAAATTTCCGTCGGCCAACTTCAGCGCGTGTTTCTGGCGCTCGCCCTCCTGCCGGTCCCTGAACTGTTGTTGCTCGATGAGCCTGTCTCGGGTGTGGACCATACAGGCACCGAGATGTTTTACCAGACCGTCTCCCGCATGCGCACGGATTTCGATCTCTCCATTTTGTTGGTCTCGCACGATCTTGCCGCGGCGGCCCGAGTGGCGGACCGGATTATTTTACTCAACCGGACAATTCTGTGCGATGGACCGCCCCGGGCCGTCCTGCTGAATCCCCTGATTCGCGAAACCTTCGGGTTTGGCTTCACGGGGGCTGAAATTCCTGAACGGATACTGCTGGACCATGCACAGCGTCATGACCGACGGCAGCCTTCAGCGGATAGGGAAGGGAGGCGCCCATGATGCCACTGTGGGGAGCAATAATGGGATTTATTCCATTTGAGTGGGCCCACTACGGTTTTATGCAAAACGCCTTATTGGCCGTTTTGCTGGTGACGCCCATTCTGGCGCTATTAGGATGCCTTGTCGTCAACAACCAGATGGCCTTTCTCTCCGAGGCCATGGGCCATTCCACTCTCACGGGATTGGCCATTGGTGTCCTGCTTGGGCTACGGGAGCCCATGGCGGCTATCATTGGATTTGCCGTGCTTTTGGGAATTCTGATGTACCTGATGCGCCGCTATAGTGCGGTGCCGCCGGATACGGCCATTGCGCTGGTGATGGCTTTTGTTGTCTCGCTGGGAATTGTGTTGCTCTCGCGGGGAGGGGGATTCACCAGGTTTTCCCGCTACCTGATTGGTGATATTCTCACCATCTCGCCTATGGAACTGCTTTGTTTGGCCGGCCTGCTGGTTCTGGTGCTTCTGATATGGTTTTTCTTTTTCAACGCGCTTTTCTTTGTCCACTTGAACCGTCCGCTTGCCGCCAGTCGTGGATTCCCGGTCCGCCGGATAGAACTCTTTTTTACCATTCTGGTGGCGGTTGTGGTGGCGGTGAGCATGCCGTGGGTGGGTCTGCTTGTGATCAATTCGATGCTGATTCTGCCTGCCGCCACGGCGCGCAATCTGGCCAGGAATACCCGGCAATACGTTCTCCTTGCCGTGGCACTTGGAATCCTATCTGGCCTTCTGGGGTTGGTTTCCTCCTTTTATTGGGACACGGCCACCGGCGCCACGATCGTTCTCTGGGCCTGCGGATTCTTTGCGGTGTCTGCCGTATTCAGGCGGCGGTAAGGGGCGACGGGCCGATGCAGCCCAATGTGCGCCAGCACAAGGGAATATCCATCATGAGAGTGGCGCCCTTACGTAACGTTGTCTGTCTTGACTTTGTTCCGGTGATGGTTTATAAATTCGACCACGTTACTGGCAGGAGAGCAAGGGGCGGAGTTGATCCGCAAAGTGTGAACAGGCCGGCACGGAGCCGTTAGCGGGCTTCCGTGTCGGCCTTTTTTATTTTTTACAGGGATCGAAAGCGTCAACAACAGAAAACAGAAAGGAACTGAAGATGACTGTCACATGCAAGAATAAGAAACTCGTCAACTGGGTCGCCGAAATCCAAGCCATGGTCAAACCGGACAAGGTTGTCTGGTGTGACGGCTCCAAGGCTGAATACGACGCCATGATCAAGATCATGGTGGATGCCGGTGCGGCTACTCCCCTGAAGAAACGGCCGAACAGCTACCTGTTCCGCAGCCATCCCAGCGACGTGGCCCGGGTTGAGGACCGCACCTACATCGCGTCGACGGAACAAATTGAAGCCGGTCCGACCAACAACTGGATCGACCCGGGTGAGCTGAAGAAGACTATGCGCGGGCTGTACGATGGCTGCATGAAGGGCCGCACGATGTACGTGATTCCCTTCAGCATGGGGCCCATCGGGTCGCCCATCTCCAAAATCGGCGTTGAGATCACCGAGTCGCCCTATGTCGTGGTGAACATGCACATCATGACGCGCGTCGGGGACAAGGTCATCGAAACCCTCGGGGAGACTGGTGAATTCATCCCCTGCCTGCACTCGGTTGGCGCGCCGCTGCAGCCGGGCCAGAAGGATGTGACCTGGCCGTGCGCCCCGATCGAGAAGAAGTACATCGCCCATTTCCCGGAAGAGAACCTGATCTGGTCCTTTGGTTCCGGCTATGGTGGCAATGCGCTGCTCGGCAAGAAGTGCCTGGCCTTGCGCATCGCCTCCACGATGGCCCGTCGCGAAGGCTGGATGGCGGAGCACATGCTCATCCTGCGCCTGACCAATCCGCAGGGCAAGCGCTTCCACATAGCCGCCGCGTTTCCCAGTGCCTGCGGCAAGACCAACCTGGCCATGCTCCAGCCGACCATTCCAGGCTGGAAGT
>CAZSSA010000022.1:0-12185 GCA_964609375.1 uncultured Verrucomicrobiota bacterium
CGCATCACCGCCACATCCCGCGCATTATACCGCGGCGACTCCTCCTGCTTGTAGGAATTCTCGTGCTCCTCATCCACCACGATCAACCCAAGATGCCGTACCGGCGCAAACACCGCCGACCGCGCCCCAATCACAATACGAGCCTCTCCATTGTGAATGCGATGCCATTCATCATGACGCTCCCCGTCCGATAAATGACTATGCAACACCGCAATGGCGCCGCCAAACCGTCCTTGGAATCGCTCAATCGTCTGGGGGGTCAGCGAGATTTCCGGCACCAGCACAATCGCCCCCCGGTCCCTCTTGAGCGCATGGTCTATCGCCTGAAGGTAGACTTCCGTCTTTCCGCTCCCCGTGACACCATGCAGCAGAATCACCGGCGGCACCCGATTATCAATGGACTCATAAATCGTTTGCAAGGCCGCCGCTTGTTCCGCCATCAGCTCAGGCGGGATCGTCGGTAAAATGGTGTGTTGCGCCAGCGGATCACGCATCGAGGGCTGCTTGATAATCCGGACCAACCCCTTCCGTTCCAACGCCCGCACCGTAGCCGCATCCGCACCGGACAACTTGATCAGGTCTTGGAGAAACATTCCCCCCGACAGCGCCAGCAACGCCATTGCCGCCGCCTGCTTCGGAGCCTTAACTAAACTCCCTCTCCCTTGAGGGGATAGGGCCGGGGCGAGGGTGTTACAAGTTTTTCCAGCATCTGAAATCTGTAAGTCTGTCGTAGGGGCGTCGCTTGCCGACGCCTGACTCTTTCCGCCCTCTTCCCTCCCTGAACCCTGAACCCTGAACCCTGAACCCTTCCTCCTCCCCTCCCCACCCACCATCTCCACAAACAACTGCTCCTTGAACCCCGCCTTATGATGCCGCACCGCCCCCGGAAGCACGGCCTGCACGGCCAACTCTACCGGCGCGCAATAATAATCCCCGATCCAGCGGGCCAACCGGAGCAGTGTCTCATCAATAAACGGCTTATCTCCCACCACCGACTCGATGGCTTTCAACCCCTGCCGTCCGGACTCTTTCGCAAACCCCACCACGTAACCCTGCGTCTGGCGGGCTCCAAAGGAAATTTTGACACGGGACCCCAGCTTCACCACCGCCGCCAAGGACTCGGGTATCAGGTAGTCAAACTCCTTATCAACCGCAACATCAACAACAACTTTGGCAATCATTGGAAAGGAGTATGACCAGAAGCACCCAAAATGCGCAACAAAAAGCATCCCTGCCGCCTTGCGTGGCCAAAGCCAATAATCAAACTCCTCCCGACTTGGAGTTTGCCTTCCCTTACCTCGTCCGCTATTCTGCTCCCTGTCAGCGCGGAGACTCCTTATGAAAACACCTTCTCAAAAAATCAACAAAACGACAGGTCATGCCTCTCGTTCCCCATCATCAAAATCAAAAGCCAAACGCAAAGCCATACCCTCAGGCGATCTGCGCAATATCCGCACCCTCGACACCGTCGCCGCCCTGAAGGCCAACTTCGAAAACCACCTGCGCTACACCCTCGCCCGCGACCAGTATTCGGCCACCGACCATGACCGCTACTTCGCCCTCGCCATGGCCATCCGCGACCACCTCGTCGGCCGCTGGATTCAAACCAACCAAACCTACGTCTCCCGCAATGTCAAACGTGTCTATTACCTATCGCTCGAGTACCTCATGGGCCGCGCCATGGGCAACAACGTCATCAACCTCGGCATGGACCAGGTCGTCAGCAAGGCCATGAGCGACATCGGCCTGGACTGGAACTACATGCGGGAACTGGAGCGAGATGCCGCCCTCGGCAACGGTGGCCTCGGCCGTCTCGCCGCCTGCTTCCTCGACTCCCTCGCCACCCTCGAACTCCCCGGCTATGGCTATGGCATCCATTATGACTACGGCATCTTCCGCCAGGTTATCCGCGACGGACATCAGGTCGAGGAACCCGATAACTGGCTCCGCGACGGCAACCCCTGGGAAATCGAACGCCCGGAATACCAGTTCCCCGTCCACTTCGGCGGCGAAATCAAGGAAGAGCGCAACGACCAGGGCCGCACCATCACCCGCTGGATGAACTACGACACCGTCCTCGGCGTCCCCTACGACATGCCGATCGCCGGCTACGGCAACAATACCGTCAATAACCTTCGCCTCTGGACCGCCAAGGCCTCCGAGGAATTCGACCTCGCCTTCTTCAATAACGGTGATTACATCGGCGCCTACGAGCAAAAACTCATGCGCGAGAACATCACCAAGATTCTCTACCCGAACGATAGAATCGAGAAGGGGCGCGAACTCCGCTTCAAACAGCAGTTCTTTTTCGTCTCCTGCTCGCTACAGGATATCCTGCGCCGCTTCCGCGCCTCCAACCAGAACTGGAGCGTCCTGCCCGATAAGGTCTGCATCCAACTCAACGACACCCATCCCGCGCTCGCCATCCCCGAATTAATGCGCCTGCTTATCGATCAGCACGGCCTCGAATGGGATAACGCCTGGGACCTCACCGCACGCGTCTTTGGCTACACCAACCATACCATCATGCCAGAAGCCCTCGAAAAATGGCCCGTCCGCATGTTCGAGGAACTCCTCCCCCGCCACATCCAGATCATCTACGAGATCAACCGCCGCTTCCTGCGTACCGTCATGAATAAGTTCCCCGACGACCACGAACGCCTGCGCCGCATGTCGCTGATCGAGGAAGGCACGGAAAAGCAAGTCCGCATGGCCAATCTCGCCGTCGTCGGCAGCCATAGCGTCAATGGCGTCGCCCATCTGCATTCGGAACTGCTCAAGGAAACCCTCTTCAAGGATTTCTACGAACTCTGGCCCGCCAAATTTAACAACAAGACCAACGGCATCACCCAGCGCCGCTGGCTCCTGAAAAGCAATCCCCCTCTCGCCACGCTGATCTCCAAACGCATCGGCGACAGCTGGGTCAAGAATCTGTTCCACCTCAAGAAGCTCGAAAAATTCGCCACCGACAGCGAGTTCCTGTCCCACCTGCGGGCAATCAAACTGGAGAACAAGAAGCGCCTCGCCGAATACATCAATGTGACCAACGGCGTCGAGGTTGACCCCCACTCCCTGTTCGATGTCCAGGTCAAGCGCATGCACGAGTACAAGCGGCAATTGCTGAATGTCCTGCACATTCTCTACCGCTACTATCAGATCAAGGGCAACCCCGCCATGGAGGTCGCCCCACGTACCTTCATCTTCGGCGGCAAAGCCGCCCCCGGCTACGCCATGGCCAAGTTGATCATCAAACTCATCAACGATGTCGGCGGCGTCATCAACGCCGATCCTGACGTCCGCGGACGCCTGAAGATGGTCTTCCTCAGCGACTATCGCGTCTCCCTCGCCGAACGCATCATCCCCGCCAGCGACTTGAGCGAGCAGATCAGCACCGCCGGCACCGAAGCCAGCGGCACAGGCAACATGAAGTTCGCCCTCAACGGCGCCCTCACCATTGGCACCCTTGATGGTGCCAACATCGAAATCCGCGAGGCTGTCGGTCACGAGAACTTCTTCGCCTTCGGCAAAACCATCAACGAAGTCAAAGCCATCCGCACCGCCGGCTCCCATAATCCCTGGGAGTATTACAACTCCTCGCCCGAAATCCGCCACATCCTGGATTGCCTGGGCGGTGACTTCCTCAATCTGGAACAACCCGGCCTATACCGCCCCATCCGGGAAGCACTGCTGGAATTCGGCGACCACTATCTGCACTTGGCAGACTTCCCATCCTATCTGGAAACCCAGCGCCGCGTGGACGAGGTGTATCGTGACCAGGAAACCTGGTCACGCATGTGCCTGATGAACATCGCCAATATGGGTCAATTCAGCTCAGACCGGACGATCCTGGAATACGCCAAAGACATCTGGAACCTGAAACCCTGCCCCATCGCCATCGAGTCATGACCTACGGATACACCCGCCCCATCGTCCTCGGAAACGCAATCGTCTCGCGGACATGCTTAAGCCCGCACAACCACGCCACCGTCCGCTCCACCCCCAACCCAAATCCGCCATGCGGCACACTCCCGTACCTCCTCAAATCCAGATACCAGGAATAATCCTCCGGCTTCAACCCCTTGGCCCTGAGATTGTCCTCAATAACACCGGAATCCTCTTCGCGCTGACTCCCCCCAATAATCTCCCCATACCCCTCCGGCGCCAGCAAATCAAAGTTCCGCACCAACCGGGGATCACGCGGCGATACCTTCATGTAAAACGCCTTCGCCTCGCGCGGATACTCCGTCACAAAGACCGGTCGATCAAATTGCCGCGACACAATCGTCTCGTCGCTCCCGCCCAAATCCTTGCCCCATGCAAATGATTGAGCCAACTTGATGTGCTCCGGCCGCGCACGGATATCCTGCTCCAAATCCTGAATATTCTCCCGCAGTTCACGAATCCGAGCCTCAATCTTGTCCTGCTGCCAGCCTTTCTTGGCCACCCCCAGTTCCGCTTCACTCGTCTCCAGTGCCGACATCATCGCCCGAAGCTTTTCCGTGTCCCGGCAAAGTTCATCTTCCAGCAACTTCCTCGTGGCCTCGCTTCGCAACATCTCCACCACCTCGCTATACGTCAGACGCGGGAATGGCTTCCCAATCTTCTGTAACACCGTCACATCACGTCCCAGCAATTCCAACTCGGGACCATTCGACTTGAGTACCGCACCAACCACGGCACAAATCATGGCTTCGGCCAACGCCATCACATCATCCAACTCCGCAAAGGCCATCTCCGGCTCCACCATCCAGAACTCCGTCAGATGCCGCCGCGTCTTGGACTTCTCCGCCCGGAAGGTCGGCCCAAAGCAATATACCTTCCCCAGCGCCATGCAGGCGCTCTCCAGATAAAGCTGGCCCGTCTGCGTCAAAAACACATTTTCATCAAAATACGCCACAGGAAAAAGCGACTGCCGGTCCTCACCCGCTCCGGGCACCAGAATGGGCATATCCACCAGCGTAAATCCCTGCCCATCAAAGAAATCCCGGATGGCTTTAATCACCGTATGCCGGACCTTCAGAATCGCCGTCGGACGACTGGATCGGAGCCAGAGGTGGCGGTTCGTCATCAGGAAATCAATCCCATGCGTCTTCCGGGTAATCGGAAACTCCTCCGCCCGCTGAATACAACGGAGTCCCGTCACGGCAAGTTCCGCCCCCCCGGGTGCACGCTCATCTACTCGAACTACGCCCGTCACCTCAAAGGACGACTCATGGGTCAGGGCACCAGCCTCGGCAAACGCCTCCGTCGCGGCGGCTTCAACCACACACTGGCAAATCCCCGTCCCGTCCCGCATCACCAGGAAGCATACCTTGCCACCGGACCGCTTGCCATGCAGCCAGCCATGCAGACGCACCGTCTGCCCAGACATTGCCTTCATGCCGCCAATCGATATTCCAGGAACAGATGCATTCATAAGGCCCGAATCATACGAATTCCACAGCCAGACACAATTCTCTTCGGAGGGAATTTTCACCCCCCTCCTCATCCATCAATCCATCCGATACCCCCGGGTTCCGTCCGGATATAACCCTTCCCCCCTTCTGGTTGTGATTTTCAGATTTGACTTTTCGCCCCCCGAGCCTTGTAATCGCCCCGTTCCTGCCGGGTTCTGTTATGACATTTGTGATTATCGTACAATTCGCCGTTTTATTCGTGCTGCTCTGCTTTTCCGCCTTCTTCTCAAGCGCCGAGACAGCCTTGTTCTCGCTTTCCCCCATCCATATCCACCGGATCCGCCGCAACCACCCGAAGGCCGCACGCCAAATCGAACAAATGCTGGCCACCCCCACCGCCATCCTTTCCAGCATCCTCATCGGCAATACCCTCGTCAACGTTGCCGCTGCCAATATCGGCTTCCTTGTCGCCAACCATTTCTTCCACCCCTACGGCGAAGCTGTCGCCATTCCCGTCATGACCACCCTGATCATCCTTTTCGGGGATGCCGCCCCAAAGCGCTTGGCGGTCCGCCGCCCGGAAACCCTCGCCCTCGTCTACCTCCCCCTTCTTAAATTTCTCATTGCCGCCTTCACCCCCCTCCGTATCCTTCTTGACCGCATCACCCACTGGATACCCAAGCACCTCGCCCCCATCCGCCCGGCCCTGACTGAAGACGAGCTGCTAACCGCCGTTGATGTCGGGCACGAGGAGGGCATCCTCACCATGGAGGAACGCACCATGGTGGATGGCATCATCCGTCTGGAAACCCTCCAAGCCCGCGACGTCATGACCCCGCGCGTAGACTTGATCGGCATCGACATCAACGGTGACCCCGCGACCCACCCCGACATCTGCCGCAAGGCCCGTTTCCGTTTTCTTCCCGTTTATCACAACGACCTTGACCATATCGAAGGCTTCCTGGATGTCGCCCGCTACCTGCTCAATATCAACGCCGGACTCAAGGCCGCCATTCACCCTCATTTCTATGTCCCCGATACCGCCCCCCTGGACAACCTCCTGAACATGTTCCAGCAGCAATCCAAACGCCTGGCGATCGTCATCGATGAATACGGCGGCACTGCCGGCCTGATCACCCGCGGCGATATCCAGGACGAAATCGCCCAGATGACCAACGAAAATCCCGACGGCAACACGCTCAGTATCGAGGCGGCTGGCCCCAACCGCTGGCTGGTGAACGGCACCACCAGCCTTGAACAGATCAACTACGAACTTGATATCAACTTGGAGTCCGAAGGAGCCGACCGCGTCGCCGGCTGGATCACCGCCCACGCAGGCCGTATCCCGAAAACCGGCGACGTCGTCGAAGAACAGGGTTGCCGGGCCACCGTCCTGAAAATGCGCAAGCACAGAATTACCATGGTCCAAATCGAAAAAACCGTCGCCCATCTGGAAACCCAACGGGAGAACAGGGAGAGAATCCTATGATCCTGTCAGAGCTGATCATCATTTTGCTTTGCCTGATCGGCGCCGCACTCTTTGAAGGCATCGAAACCGGCATCCTATCCATCCATCGGATGCGCCTCCGCCACCGCGCCGAGCAAGGGGATCGCTCCGCCCGCATCCTTGAAAAATTCAGGGACTCGCCCGATCTGCTGATCGGAACAACCCTCGTGGGCTCCAACCTCTGCGTCGTCATCGCCACGGTTGTCGCCGCCAGCATCGGCGCCAGACTCCTTGGATTGGGCGAAGCCATCATGGGCGGAGTGATGACCATCATTATCTTGATCTTTTCCCAATACCTTCCCAAAGCCTGGTTCCAAAGCCAACCTCTCCGCCGGTGCCTCCCCTTCGCTCACCCCCTGCGGTTAAGCGCTATCGTCCTCCACCCCTTCTCCACGGCAATCAACTGGATCACCCAGTGGATCATCCCCTCTTCAATCAAGGAAACACCAGCCCGGCGCCTCTTCGCCACCAAGGACGAAATCGACCTCCTGGCCCACGAAAGCGCCGAACATGGCGTCCTCTCCTCCAAGCAACGCATCATGATCCGCCGCGTTCTGGAACTCTCCAACAAAACCGCCGCCGACATCATGACCCCCCGCTCTGCCATGCATATCGTCAAGGCCTCTTCCACCATGCAGGAATTCTTTGACAATGTCAGCAAGTCCTCCCATACCCGCCTGCCCGTTTACGACGACACCACAGCCTCGTTCGCCGGCACCGTGAACTTTTTTGACGTGGTCTCGCAATGCGGCGAATGCACCCAGCAACCGCTCCTCAGCTTCGTCCGCCCCCCGCTCGTCGTCCCGGAAACCATGCCCATGATCGAGGTGTTTTCCAAATTGCGCCTGAACCGTCAACCCGTCTGCCTGGTCGGCAAATCAGCCGCCGAAATCACAGGCCTGATCACCAACCAGAACATCCTCAACCAAATCGTCGGCAAAGTCTGATGAAAGCCACCCCTCAAGCAAGCACACCTCCCGGTTCATGCCCCGCCTGCGGGCGTTACACCGGTCCGGCGCTTGCCTGCCCCTACTGCGAGGTCGAACTACCCAACCGGCACACCTTGCAACTCCTTCGCTGGACCTCTCTCGTGTTTGCTTCCGCCGGCCTCATCATCCTCCTCGTCATCGCCCGCCAACATCCGCTACCCATTACCCCCGTCTCCCACATCACCCCCGCCCGCACGGAACGCACCCGCGTGCGAGGCATCACCGTCACCACACCCCGCATCATCTCCCAGGGCGGAATTCCCCGATTCGTCAGTTTCGATCTCGATGATGGCAGCGGCCGAATTACCATCGCCGCCACACGCCAAATCGCCCGCACCCTGGTTGCCGAAAATAAACTTCCCGACAAGGGCGCCACCATCGAAGTCACCGGCAACCCAAGCCTCGATAGAAATCGCCAACTCCGTCTTTACATGGATGGGCCAATATCAATTTCCTCCACGGTACCGTCCCTCGCACAGGAAGCCACCCTATGAAACCCCATCAGGCTCCCCGTCTTGATATCCTGTTCTCAGCAGGTCAAATCCGGCGCCGACTGACCCGGCTCGCCGATGAGATCACCACTACCTGCCCCGACAAGGAACTGGTGGTCGTCGCCGTGCTCAAGGGGAGTTATGTCTTCCTCGCCGACTTGGCTCGCCTCCTCGCCATCCGCAATATCCATCTCATCATCGACTTCCTGTGCCTTTCCACTTACGGAGTCAATACCATCAGCTCCGGCAAGGTCAACATCCGCCAGAACCTTTCCATCCCGGTTAAAGGAAAATCCGTGCTCCTCCTCGACGACATCCTCGACTCCGGTTTGACGCTTCAATACGCCAAAACCCTGCTAAAAAAGAGAGGGGCCCGCACAATCAAAACCTGCGTTCTTCTGGATAAACCTTCACGCCGTAACGTCCCGATCACCGCCGACTTTGTTGGATTCACCATTGGCGATACGTTTGTGGTCGGTTATGGACTCGACTACAAGAACCACTACCGACAACTTCCTTGCATCGCCAATATATCCATCCCTTTGCCATCCACCGCAAAACCGTCATCAATCAATAAACTTCTTTCCCGGAAAGTCCAGCACAGGAACCTCTCATGAGTGACATCATTCGGCGCAAGTGCGACAACATCGTCAATGCCGGCCTGGGTGCAAATGTCATCCTGGCTGGCCTGAAAACCTCCATCGGCATCATCGGCCATAGCCCCGCCCTTCTGGCCGATGGAATCAACTCCGCCTCCGATGTCACCTACTATATCGTGGTGAAGATCTTCATGAAGCTCGCCGGCAAGCCTCCGGATCAGGAGCACCCCTACGGCCATACTCAACTCGAAACCATCGCCGCACTCGTCGTGGGCTCGTTCATCGTCGCCACCGCCGTCGCCATTTTCCTCGACGCCATCGACAAGGTGTACGACTTCATGACCGGCGCCAGCACTTATGCCGGCGCCGAAACCATCGCCCTCTGGGTCGCCCTGCTGACCATCGTTATGAAAATTGTGCTCACCATTTTCACCCGGCGTATCGGCAAACAATCAAATAACGCTGCCATCCTCGCTCTGGCCTACGACCACCGCAACGACGTCCTCTCCGCTTCAGGAGCCGCTGTCGGCATTTTCCTGGGAATGATCGGTTTTCCCGTCGCCGACCCTCTCGTTAGCGGACTGGTAGCCTTTATGGTCCTGCGAACCGGCATCCAAATCCTGCGCGATTCTTCCTCTGATCTCATGGACGCCGTCCCAGGCAAGGAGCTCGATATTCAGGTGCACAAAGCCCTCAAGGCTATCCCCGAGGTAAAAACCGTGGAAGAAGTCCACGCTCATCGCTTCGGCCCCTATCTGGTCTTGAATATACAAATCGGGATCGATGGCAACATGACCGTGACCGAGGGCGACACCATCGCCTCCACCGTCGAATCCACTCTGGCTGGCAGCATCCCCATGGTCATCAAGTCCTACGTCCATTACCACCCCGCACGACTGCCAACTCCTCCCTCATGACGATCCCTCCGCCTCTCATCCTTGCCGGCGTTGTTCCCGCCGCCATTTTCGGAGCCTTGGCGGGCGGTTTCGCAGGATGCATCCCCGCCCTTCACATCTATAACCTGCTGGGCGCCATCATGCTCCTGACTGGCGGCTTGCTCTCTGGAACCATCCCCATGGAGTGGGTCGACGCCTTCATCACCGGAATGATTATCGGATGGGTCATCGTCAACTCCCTCCCCGCCATCCTTCTCTCCTCCCCGGATGAAAGCGCCCTCTTCACTGTCTTGCCCGGACATCGCTACCTCATGGAGGGCCGCGGCTATGACGCCGTCCTGTTGACCGCCGCCGGAGCCTCTGGCGGAATCGCCGCCTTGCTTCTCGGTTCAGCCGTCGCTCCTTATCTGTTGCCGCCCATTCACACCACCCTCGCTCCCCACTACCATTGGATCATCTGGACCGTCATCGCCTTCATGCTCCTCTCGGAATGGCCCCAGGGCCGGACCGCCGCCCTGCCGCCCATCGACCGTTTCCTCTCCGGCACCCGCAACGCCACCATGGGCTTTCTTGCCTTCGTGCTTTCCGGACTCCTCGGCTTCATCCTCCTCTACCGCCCCTCCCTCGTCTCCGCCTCCCCAGGCCAGACATTGATGCCCGCTTTCGCCGGCCTCTTCGCCGTGCCATGGCTAGTGATGAACCTCGTCAGCCGCACTCGCCCACCCCCCCAACATTCAACCGCTCGCCTGCAAATGACTTCCCGCGAAATACTCCACGGCGTCGTTTCCGGAACCATGGGCGGCGCCTTCGCCGCCTTCATCCCTGTCGTCAGTGGAGGCATCGGCGGCTTGCTCGCCGGCCACGCCACAACTCTGCGCGAGGAACGCGCCTTCCTCATTTCCCAAGGCGCCTCCAAGGGGGTCTACTATGCTGGCGCCATTCTGCTCTGGTTCGTTCCTGGCCTTCATCTGGCGCGTGGCGGCGGCGCGGTTTTCCTCCGTAGCCTGCACGCTCCTCTACCCAGTTCCTACGGTCTCATCGTCGCCGTCATCGCCTTGTCAACCGCCACCGCCCTGCTCGCCTTGCCATTCTTCTCTCGCAACCTGATCCAGATCATCAACCGTATCGGACACCGCACCGTCTCCTGGATGGCCCTTGTCCTCATTCTCCTTGTCGTAGCCACGATGACAGGACCCTGCGGCTGGTTTGTCATGACCATCGCCACCGGCATCGGCCTCATCCCACCTCTATTCGGAGCCCGCCGCATGAATGGCCTCGGCATCATCCTCCTGCCCCTGGCCTGCAACATGTCCGGCATCGGCCCCGCCATCGCCCGTTTCCTTGGAGTCCTCTGATATGAAAGGCATCACTCACTTCACCGTTGGTGTGGCATTCGCCTCGTGCTTTCCCGCCGCCGTTCAAGCGGGGGCGGACGGAAATCCGCTCTATTTCATTCTCGGAGGCGTCTTCGGCCTTTTCCCTGATACCCTCGACTTCAAACTGCTTCGTTTCCTGCACCATCACGACATGGAGGTCATCACCGATCCATCCCATCCTGATCCCGCCTTGATCGCCAACACCCTGGCCCTTGCCATTTGCCGGACCCACGACACAAAAAAAGGGACGCGGGTTCAACTCCACACATCGCAACCCGGCGTCGGGTTGTGGCACCAGTTCCGTATCACGCTCAACAGGCCGGACCGCCACATCACCGTCGCCTTTACCGGTGTCGTAACCACCAGCCGGCACATGACCCCTGACCAGCCATACCCTCCCACCGAAGCCACCGCATCCCTGCCCTGTGCCGTCACCACTGATTACACCGCGACCACGGAAATGGATATTTTCAGCGGGCCTTCCTTCACCTTTGAACCGCTTCCTGACGGCAGAGTCCAGGCCCGCTTCATCCCTTGGCATCGCCACGGGACTCATAGTCTTCCCATCGCGGCAGGAGTCGGTCTGGTCGTCGGAGGGAGCCTTGGCCCCATCGCGGGCGTCATTTCAGGCGGCGCATGGGCATGCCATGCCTTGCTCGACCAATGTGGATTCATGGGCTCCAATTTACTTTTCCCCTTCACCCGGCACCGGACACCGGGTCTGCAATGGGGCGCCTCGGGAAACGCACTGGCCAATTTCAGCATGGTATGGCTGTCCAGCCTGTTGGTGTATTGGAATCTTTCCCGAGGGGCGCCGGGCGTACCCGCTCCATCCTTCCCCCATCTCTTCCTCTACGCAGGAGCCCTCCCCCTTGCCCTCGCCGCATGGTTAAACCGCAGGCTGAAGAAATAGGGTTCAGGGTAATAAGGG
>CAZSSA010000022.1:12285-23237 GCA_964609375.1 uncultured Verrucomicrobiota bacterium
GGCGCAGGAGCCTCAGTCATGCGGCGGCAAAACCCCGTTTTCATTAAGGTAGTCACGCACATCCGCCGGCAGGAGCCCTTTCCCCTCCCACTCAATCTTGCGCCCTCCTCCATGCTCCCCGTTCATCCTGAAAACCAGTGGCCGGTTCGGCAGCGGAATGTAGGGTGGATACACTCCCCCTCGCTGCTGGATGTATTTCTCCAACTTCGCCGGCAGGGGCCCCACACCGTTGTACTGAATGTATTCGCTGACCACATGGTACAACCGCTCTTCAGTATCGGGCATTTTCGCCTGGGCCGTTTCCGGCGGCGCATCCTTGCCCTTGCTCACCTTCCGCGTCTTATCTTTCCCGTAGACCGCCCAGGCAAACCCGATCGCGTTCAACCGCTTGACCCGCTCCGGGTCTAGCGCCCCCTTCTTGTTTCGATGCCGCTGATTCGAAACCCACGTCGCCAGATTTAAATCACGCGCCCACTGCGACGGAACATCACAATGCCCCTGACTCTTCTTGAATTTCAATAGCCGCTCGAACATGGCATCCCAAACCCGCCCCGTGGGCGACCACTCAAATCCAAGCTTGTCAAGCCGCTCAATTTCCTTTGCCGTCAACTCTCCCAGCTTGCGCCGATACCGTTGCATGGCAACCCACCGTCCAAGTTGAGGGTTTTTCTTCCAGTTGGCGGGAACCTTGCAATGTCCTTGCTGCTTGCAAAACGACGTCAGCGCTTTGAACATTTCTTCCCAATCGACGCATTGACGGGCCATGATTGCTCTCCCCCGCTAAAACGAACGTCCACTCCCGCAACGTAAAGCCGAATGACTTTCCCGTGGCGGCAATATTCTGTCACGCATGTGCCGGATGAACAACTTATTTATAGAGCGGATAATGCTGTCCAATCCACGACTGCGATCGCTCAAGCACTTCCGGCAACACCACATCGCAATCCCGCGGCACCACCCCGCCCAGCCCCCGCAATCGCTCGACAGAAAGCGCCGCATCCATCGGTCGCGGCGCTTTCCTCGCCACATCCACCGTAGACGGCCTCACAAGGTCGGTCTTCACCCCTAGCAACCGGCCGATCAAAAGGGCCCACTCGTACCGGGTCACCCCGACTCCGCTGCCGGCATGCATAATCCCGGCAACCTCCCCCCGCTCCAAAAGAAAACAAATGACACTCGCCACATCATCCACAAGCAAGGGATACCGCTTCAAGACATGATCTTGTTCATTGGTTTTCCCGCCAAGAACCGACTCAATCCCTTCCTCTATCATCGGGGACGATACCAGCGTCGATGGAACCGCATACAAAGCGCCAATCCGCAGAATACTAGCCGCCGGATATATCTCAGCCACGCGGCGCTCCGCCTCCAGCTTGCTCTCCCCGTACACATTCACCGGTCGGCAACGATCATTCTCGCCATAGGGCGGATTGGTTCCGGGAAACACATAGTCGGTGGAAATGTGAATCATCCGTGCGCCCCGCTCCGCCGCCAACCGCGCCAGACGGGCCGGAACGTCGGCATTCAGCGCAAAGGCTTCCTCACGATGGGTCTCGCAATAGTCAGGACTGCGATGCGCCGCACAATGCACCACCGCATCCCACTCCTCGCCGCGCAACAACTCGACATCGGCAGCAACAGTAAGATCCAGCGGCATCATGCCCGGCTCCGCCTTCCGGTTCGCAAGCGCCAATACAGGCACCTCCTGCCTGAGCCGTTCCACAACAGAACGTCCCAGGAGCCCGCTCGCTCCGGTTACCATGACACGTCGCCTATTCATTACGGTCATAACTGTTGCAACGCCTGCTTCATCGCGGCATCAATGTCGCTCTCCGTAAAACGGTCCGTCAACTTCTTGGTCAACCGCCCGGAACGACTGTAAAACCAGAATTGAGGCAGCGCCTTGACGTCCTTCGCCTTGCAGATCTCCGCATCCCAGTTTGGCACCACAATGCGAGACATGCTGACGCGACCATTGCTTTTCCGCGCCAACATCTCAATGTAGTTGCCCTGCCTTACACTCGAATGGGCCGCCGCATAATGGAAATGAATCACATTGACGGCTCCCGCCTTCAGTCGGCTTTCAATATCAACATCCTCTCCACGGCTGATAACCGCAACCCCTGAACTCTCCATCTCCCGCCATTTCCCGCCCTGCTTCCATTCCCTTGCCGCGGGCGGCGGCGGCGGTCCCGCCGTCACGGGCCCGGTCTCGCGAACCCCCTGCTTCTGAACAACGGATGCCTCCGGCACCATTGTCTCAGGACTCCTGACCTCAGGTTCCTGCCGGCCAAGGATCGTAATCGCTTTCAGCATCGTTGCCGGGGCTCGGGTCTCACCCGCATCATCCGAAAGAAACACCATATACTTGTCATACCCCTTGAACACCACTGAATCCAACCGCCTGTTGATCAACTCCACCAATACCGTGGGGCATGGATTCACCGTAATGCTCTTGACGTTCGAGGCATACTCGCGCACCTCGCTCCCATCAGTCTTCCTGAATACCAGTTGATGCTTTTCGAATCCCTCGAAGGTCCCTTCAACGGAATCCCCGTTTGTCCGGATTAACTGATCGGCAAACAAGGCCTGGACCATGCCAATTAGTATAACGGCCGCTATGCTCTGTTTCATGCACATTCCTCAACTCATTCAGGCAAACTCGTCCATGGGCACCCACGCACGCGGAATCGCCACGGCAACGCCGCATCCGGTCCGGCATAATCCACTCCAACCCGCGGCCCAGCCTCAATATCGCCCGCCACCACCGTCTCCCCGACATCTTCAATCCATACCGCCGCGCCAGTCAACCGGCAACCGTTACAGTCCACCCCAATCCCCAGGGCTTCCGTCAACATCCCCGGCCCTCCCGCCACACGCCGATCCAAATGGCGACACCCCCGCCGGACCATCATCGTTTCAATTCCCACCACCGGCTCCACCGCCCGAATCAAAACAGCATGGGGAATCCCATCCACATTGGTCACCACATTAAACAGGGAATGCAGGCCATAACAGCGAAATACATACGCCACGCCACCATTCCGGTACATGATTTCCGTGCGCGCCGTCCTCCGGTTCCCATACGCATGGCTGGCCCGATCCTCCGGCCCCGCATACGCCTCCGTCTCCACAATGCGCCCACCCGTCACCACTCGCCCCTGCACCCGCGTCATTAATCGCATTCCCAACAACGCTTTGGCAATTTGAACCACATCCGGACCCCGGTAAAACTCCACACCCAGCTTACCACCACGGGCAAGTTTACGATTCGGATCAATCGCCCCTTCTCCCATTCAATCGTCCCCCACGCCTATTCCCATTCTATCGTCGCCGGCGGCTTGGAACTGATGTCATACACCACACGGTTAATCCCTGCCACTTCGTTGATGATCCTGCTCGAAATCCGCGCCAGCGTGTCATAGGAAACCCGCGACCAGTCAGCCGTCATCCCATCCTGACTCTCCACAATCCGCAGCGCCACCACATTCTCATAGGTCCGGCTGTCGCCCATCACTCCCACCGTCTGAATGGGTAGTAACACGGCAAACGACTGCCAGATGCGGGAATACATCGGATCCTTCTCCATCTCCTCCTGTACCCGCAAATCAGCCTTCTGCAAAATCGCCACACGTTCCGCCGTCACTTCACCCAAAATCCGCACCGCCAACCCCGGCCCGGGGAATGGCTGGCGGTTGACAATAAAGTCCGGCAATCCCAGTTCCTTGCCCAACAACCGGACCTCATCCTTGAATAACTCCCGGATAGGCTCAATCAGCTTGAACTTCAAATCCGGCGGCAACCCCCCCACGTTGTGATGACTCTTAATCGTCACCGACGGCCCGCCTATCGGCGAAGCACTCTCAATCACATCGGGATACAATGTCCCCTGCGCCAAAAATTGGATGCCACCAAATTTACGAGCCTCTTCCGCGAATACATCGATGAACGTCTTGCCGATCACCTTGCGTTTCTGCTCGGGATCAATAACTCCCTTGAGTCCCTTGAAAAACCGATCCTGCGCATGCGCCACATGCAGGTCAATGCCGAACGCCTCGCCAAACGTCTTCTCCACCTGCTCGTCTTCGCCATACCGCAGCACACCGTTATCCACAAAGACACAGTGCAACTGCTTGCCAATGGCCCGGTGCAACAACGCCGCCACCACCGAGGAATCCACACCCCCGCTTAACCCGCACAATACCTGCCCGTCACCCACCTTCTCCCGGATGGCTTGCACGCTCTCCTTGATGAACTGCGACATCTCCCAATCCGGACGGCATTTGCAGACATCAAACAGGAATCGACCAAGGAGTTCCGCCCCCTTCGGCGTATGCACCACTTCCGGATGAAACTGCAGGCCGTATATACGCCTCGCCACATTCCCCATCGCCGCCACCGGACAGGTCTCCGTCCTCGCCATCACCTTGAATCCCGCCGGCATCGCCTCAACCTGATCGCCATGACTCATCCACACGTCCAGCACACCGGGCAATCCGCGGAACAAATCACCGGCTTCAGACACCATCACCTGCGCGCTGCCATATTCCCGTTCCCGCCCCGGCTTCACCACTCCACCCAGAAGCTTGGCGGTCATCTGCAATCCATAGCAAATCCCCAGCACCGGCACGCCCAGGTCATACAATGCCGGATCGCACAGCGGCGACCCCTTGTCCAGGACACTGGCCGGCCCGCCGGAAAGAATGATACCCGCCGGCTTTCGCGCCGCCAGCACGGAGGCAGGCGTGTCAAACCGCAGCAACTCGGAATAGACCCGCTGCTCTCGCACACGACGCGCAATCAACTGGCTGTACTGTGAACCAAAATCAAGAATGGCGATCCAATTGTGCCCCTGCATATCCTTAAGCCTCCCGGATCAGTTTACGGAAATTCTCAAACAGATAATACGGATCGTGGGGCCCCGGCGCCGCCTCGGGATGATACTGCACACAGAACATCGGCTCCCGGCGGTGCTCCAACCCCTCCACCGTCTGGTCATTCAAATTAATGTGGGTAACTTCAACGGCCCCCTTGTCCAGCGTGCCGGGATCCACCGAAAAGTTGTGGTTCTGCGAGGTGATCTCCACCGCCCCCGTCCGTAAATTCTTGACCGGATGGTTGCACCCGTGATGCCCGAACTTCAGGCGGAAGGTCTTGCCGCCGCAGGCCAACCCCAGAATTTGGTGCCCCAGACAAATCCCCATCATCGGCACCTTCCCCAATAACGACTTCGCCGCGTCAATCGCATACGTCACGGCCGACGGATCCGCCGGTCCATTGGACAGGAATACCCCGTCCGGCTTCATCGCCAGCACATCCGCTGCCGGTGTCATCGCCGGCACCACCATCACATCCATGCCGTGCATCCGCAGACCGCGCAGGATATTCCACTTGATGCCAAAATCATAGGCCACAATCCGCAGATCAACCGGAGGCAACGTCTCCGCCACCCCCCACGACGCCGTCAGCGTTCCATCCGCATCCCACCGATACGCCTCTTTGCAGGACACCCGGCTCGCATAATCCTGTCCATCGAGCCCGCACCATTCCTGGGCCTGCTTCACGGCATCGGCCTCACTCACCTTGCCCGTCATGCACATGAACGCCCGCTGGGTCCCCTCCGTCCTCAACTTGGTCGTCAACGCCCGCGTATCAATCCCGGCAATGGCGGGAATGTTCGCCCGGATAAGATGTTCCGTCAGCGAACCCTCCTCCCGCCAGTTACTGGGGGTATTCATCGAATGCATGATGAACCCATTGGCGAAAAGCTTCCGGCTCTCCATATCGGCCTTGTTCATGCCGGTATTGCCGATTTCCGGATACGTCATGGTCACAAACTGGCCACTATAGGACGGATCGCTCAGGATTTCCTGATAGCCGCTCATTCCCGTGTTAAACACAACCTCGCCCAGCGTATCGGTGGGAGCGCCGACGGAATGACCGCGCAGGATGGTCCCATCCTGCAAAGCCAGAAACGCCTTCTTAGCGCGTTGTTCCTGCCAATTCCATTGTGAAGACATGACGCAAAACTCCTGTGCCAAAAAAAGTTCGCGTAGTTTACCCATTTCCCCCCAAATTGGCAACGCCAACGCCAACATTTATAAGGTCAGGTTTTACGCGGTTTTTGCGCCGGTTTTGCGCCTACCCCCCCCTCATCCATCCATCACATCAGACTAATCCGTCCGACCCGGGACATAGGGAAAAGCCCAGCATCAATACGTAAACAAATCCCCCACCCCGCAATTCATCCCCGTCGCTTTGTTGTAGGCATTCATAATCTTGAACTGAACATGCCTCGTCAGCCGCCGCCCCCTGCACGCACGGGACACCATCTTGTGCGTAATCTGCTCCGTGGACACGGCAACCAGATCTTTCGCCTTCAACCCACGTTCCACCATATACCGGGCAATCGGCTGCTCCCCAAGATTCCTGTCCACTTGGCTAACGTTTTCCATAACTTCAGACTTCATACTCTCACCCCTCCCCGTTTTCCACCTTCCATTCAGTCCCATCAATTCTGTATTAGCCTGTCCGGCTATCTGTCCCACTGATGTGTCACAAAGACACATTCTGCCTTCCCGACATCCATTTATCCGTCACAATTGATTTCTTTTCCCCGTTTTGAAGCCAAAATTCCTTGTGGCACACCCCATGCTACTTATCTTACCTGACCCATGGTTGGTGTGACCGTCAGTAGGGCGCTGAATAACATTCGGCATAAACCCGAAGGTTCACTGGCCTACGGGGGTGCTAAGCGGCGGCAAAGCAGCTAGTGGTAGAGTCCGGTTACTCCTTTCCGGACTCTACCCTTTTTATAGGTATATCGTCCAATACGTCAGCCGACCTGCCTCAAACTTGTACAACCGTGCCGTTGGCTGCCGCTCCCAGAAGGAAGCCAGTGACGACGCCACATAAATCGGCACCTCGCCAATCCAGTGCAACTCATCCCGGTGCAAATGCCCCGTCACCATCGCCTTGATCTGGGGATGCTCACGAAATAACCGTTCCCATCGGGGGTACGATTCATTCCCCCATTCTTCAATCGTCCTGGCCTTGATACGATCAGCCACCGGCGGCCGATGCACAAACACCAATACGGGCCGCCGCTCATCCTTTGTTATCGCATGATCAATCCAATCTTGCTGCGCCCGGGCCTGTGTCCGCTCATCCCCATCCCGTAACTCCGAACACATAAAAAGACACAACACCCCTCTAATCTCAACCTTTGAGCTGACCTTCCCGAAATACTTCACAAAAAGACGCTCCGTCTCCTTGGTTTCCCCCTCCAGAATATCATGATTCCCGGGAAGATAATACACGGGGGCTTTCAACCCCCGCATCACCGCCAACCCCTCATTCACGACCGACTCTTTACGAATCGTATCCGCCAAAATATCGCCGGTATGCACCACAAAGGCTACCTCCACCGGCAACGCATTGACAGCCTCCACCGCCCGCCGCGTCAACTCCACTCCACCCTTGGCCCCCCAATGCGTGTCAGTTATCTGGACAAAAAACAAACCGCTGCTCGAAACCGTCTCTGCCGCAAAGCAAGCCGACGCCGCTAAAACAACAAAAAACAGACTCGCCACCACACCCCTAAGCCGCATCGTCACATCACTCATACTCCATCCTTCGGAATCAATGCTTTCCCTTTTGCACCAGCCGCTATCCCCAGCGGAGCCCTCCCAATAACGCCCGTGTCAATGCGGGCGGCCACAATCATTCTTCACTCACCCGTCACTTCCCGTCCCACCTCCCTCCACCTCCCCTTCCCCCAGCCCCCATCGGAATCATCTCGGCAATCTTCTGCTTGAGCAAATCCAACCCCTCCTCATGTAACGCGGAAATCGGAATCGCCTCCGGAAACTGACTCGTCAGCCCAGGCAATGCCGCCTGCGCCTCCGGCCGATCACTCTTGTTGAACACCAGCAAGAACGGCACCTCATTCGCACCAATCTCTTTCAGCGTATCAAACACCACCTCACAGTGTTCAGTCACATAGGGGTGCCCCGTATCCGCCACATGCAGCAATAAATCCGCCTGCGCCACCTCCTCCAGCGTGGACCGGAACGAGGCAATCAACCCATGCGGCAGATGCCGGATAAACCCCACCGTATCGGTCACCAGCACATCCCGCCCATCCGGCAGATGCACCAACCGGCTCTTGGTATCCAGCGTCGCAAATAAACGGTCATCAACATAGGCCCCCGCCGATGCCAGGCTGTTGAGGAGTGTGGATTTTCCTGCATTGGTATAACCCACCAGACTCACCGTCGGCCAATTCCGCCTTGCACGCGTCCGGTCCCGGCGCTCCTGGATCTTGTCCAACTTCGCCTTCAAATCCTGTATTCGCGCCCGCATCGGCGCATTCCGCAGTTTCAACGGACTCTCACCCGGCCCCTTCATCCCAATACCCCCCGTAAACCGCGCCTGCTTTTCCGAAACCGGCAACCGGGATACCAAATACTGGAGTTGCGCCAATTCCACCTGAATCTGCGCCTCAGCCGACCGCGCACGCCGGGCAAATATCTGAAGAATCACCTCCGTCCGGTCGATCACTTTTACCCCAATCCCCATATCAAGATTATTGACCTGCACCGGCGATAGATTGTTATCGAAAATCACCAGGTTGGCCCCGGTCTTCTCACAGGCCATCTTGATCTCCTCGATCTTCCCGGAGCCGATAAAATACTTTGAATTCGGCGCTTCACGATTCTGGGATATGGTCCCGACGACAATCGCCCCAGCCGTATCCGCCAGCCGCTCGAGTTCCTCCAGCGAATCGCCAGCCACCTCTCGTCCTGCCCGCCCTACAACAACCTGGACCAGCAACGCCCGTTCCTGTGCCACAGTCGTCAGTTGTCCCCGTTGTGCGCTCATCGTATTTTCATCCTTTTCCCACCTTCATAATTCATCCTTCATGCTTACCGCCCCACTCCCTCCCCTCCCCCTCCCCTACCCCTTCACGCAAATCATCGGCTCCAGCCGCGCCACCTTACACGCCAGCCCCGCCGCATGAGTCGTCTCCACAACCTCATCCACATTCTTGTAGGCCCCCGGCGCCTCTTCCGCCACCCCTCGCAACGACTGCGCCTTGATCGTAATATTCCTCCGCTTCAAGCGCTCCACCACATCCTCGCCCCGGTACTGCTTCGTCGCCTGGCTCCGACTCAAGTTCCGACCCGCCCCATGACACGCCGAACTGAACGCCAGCGCCTCACTCTTCGTCGTCCCCGTCAAAATATACGACGCCGTCCCCATCGTCCCCCCCACCAGCACCGGCTGTCCCCACCGGCCCAGCTCTCGCGGCACCTCCGGATGCCCCGGCCCAAATGCCCGCGTCGCCCCTTTCCGATGCACGTATAACTTCTGCCGCCGCCCCTCCACCTCGTGCTCCTCCAGACTGCAAACGTTGTGCGATACATCATAAAGCAATGGCAGCCCCCCAACACCCATCACCTCCCGAAAAACCTCGCGGACAAAAAACGACAATATTTGCCGGTTGGCCAGGGCACAATTCGCCGCCGCGCGCATCGCCCCAAAATAGGCCTCCCCTTCCGGCGATTTCACCGGCACGGACGCCAATTCACGGTCAACCACCGGTATCCCGAAATCCTTGGCTGCCACAATCATGCGCTTGGAAAATTCCGTCGCCACCTGATGACCAAGCCCGCGCGAACCGCAATGGATACTCACAACGGCCTTGCCAACCTCCAATCCAAACGCGGCGGCACACTCGGCATCATAAATCTCCACCACCTCCTGTATCTCCAGATAATGGTTCCCCGATCCAAGCGTTCCCATTTCCTCAAACTGACGCCGCTTGGCATGACTGGAGACCTCGTCCGGATCGGCCCCGGGGTAACACCCGCCATTTTCAACACGGTTCAAATCGGCCGCCTGTCCATACCCGCGCTCCACGGCCCACCGCGCACCGCCCGACAACATGGCCTCCATTTCCTTCTCATCCAGTTTCAAGCGACTGGTACTTCCAACGCCTGCCGGAACACGACGAAACAGCGCTTCCGCCAGCAGCTTTCGTTTCTTATCCACCTCTGCCGCCGTCAATGGCGTCACCATCGTTCTTACCCCGCACGAAATATCAAACCCCACTCCGCCCGCCGAAATCACCCCACCCTTCCCGGGATCAAAGGCGGCAACACCCCCGATCGGAAACCCATACCCCCAATGCGCATCGGGCATCGCATAGGCCGCGTTTATAATCCCCGGCAATGCCGCCACATTGGAAATCTGCTCGCGGACCTTCTCATCCATCTCCTCAATGAGATTCTCGGAAGCATACAGGATTCCCGGCACCAGCATCCGCCCGGTTTTGGGAATTTCCCATTCCCACTCCCCCCTCCGAATCAATCGATGCTTATCCATTACACCCTCCTCTCCCAACTCTCGGTTCTAATGCCCAAGGTCTCCGGTCGCTCTCCCCTCCTGAACCCCGAACCCTGAACCCTCCCCATCCCCCCCCCTTCTACACATCCACCACACACTCCGCCATCCACATCCCATCTGCTCTCTGTTCAACCTTCAACCCAAGGTAACTCGCCCCCTTAACCTCCACAGCCGGTTTATGGCGCTCCGGCTCTATCGTCTCCCCCCACGCCTTCCCGCGCAGGCCCCCATCCTTAATCTCCACCTCAAACCGCGAGAACAACATCCTCCGCTCCGACATCTCGCACAACACCGCCCCAAGCCAATCCGCCAGCAACATCTCCAAATCCGACGCCGAACACTGCACCTCCACCTCGCTCACCGGCTTCACCAACCCCGGATCCACAATCACCGCCATCATCGCCAGCGCCGCCTGTTCAAAAGCCTCCGCCACCGTACCCCCCCAACCGAGCACGCCTATATCTGCCTGATGCTCAACATGTTCCCATCCTTTATCCATAATCGCCCCGCCATGAATTCCCTGCCACCTCGTTATCCTGATC
>CAZSSA010000022.1:23337-29353 GCA_964609375.1 uncultured Verrucomicrobiota bacterium
CCTGATCGTACCACGTCGTATTGACACTCCAAGTCGATTCTGAAATACTCGCCTTTTCAATACACAACCAATCATCATCATCCCATGCAACTGACTGACGAACAAAAAAATACTGTCTCACAGTGGGTAAAGTCAGGCGCCAGCCTTTCGGACGTCCAAAAGCGTCTGGCTGCTGAATTCTCACTGGTCCTGACCTACATTGACGTGCGCTTCCTGCTTATCGACCTCGGCCTCGACCTGGTCCAGCCTAAGGAAGAACGCAAAGCCACGCCCACACCGCCACCCCTTCCCGGTCAGGCCCCCGATGACGACGATCTCCCCGCCTTGGAGCCGCCTCCCCCTTTGGGCGCCGGTAATGTCAGCGTGGATATCGACCGCATCATGCGCCCCGGCACCATGGTTAGCGGCACGGTGGTCTTCTCCGATGGCGCCAAAGCAAACTGGGCCATTGATCAGACAGGCCGCCTGGCCCTGATGCCAGCCATCAAGGACTACAGGCCTGCCCCGGAAGACATTCAGGCATTCCAAAAAGCCATCCAAAGCCAGTTACAGAAAATGGGGTACGGGTAATAGCCGATCTCCTGCTTCCTTCATGCCCTTCGCGGCAACCTCTTTGATTTAAGCACCATTCCAAATGGAGATTTGTCATGTCATTTGAAAGCGGCAGCGCCACATTCCGGATGTTCTACCTCCCCCAGCCCTTCCCCAGGAACCACATCGACAAGTTCGCCAACAGGGCCGCCCCCCCCATTTCAACCCTCGGCACCACACCCATCCGCGGGTGGGTCACCGGTCGCCACCTCCTCGATAACAAGATTACCAAGGATACCGCCCATCATGCCGGCTACTTACGCCTGACACTCATGCAGGCGGAACGCAAAATCCCCGAGTCCCTCCTGCGCGCCGAATGCCGCATGGAAGAATTAGTCCGCATGCAGGCCGAGGGACGCGCCGAAATCGACCGTCGCACCCGCAGCGAAATCCGCAAGGAAATCACCGAACGCCTCCTCCCCACAATGCCGCCCCAACTCAAGGGCATGGCCCTCGTCCATTTGCCCGAAAGCGACTTCCTTTACGCCGAAGCCGTCTCGGACAAGCAAATGGACGCCCTCGAGGCTAACTTCCGCGAGACCATGGGATTCGGTTTGATCCCCGTCACACCCATCCACGCCGCCGCACACCGCCTAAAGCGCGACATCCGCGACCTGCTCCCCACCAGCTTCTCGCCCGACTGCGAGGACGACTCCGTGGAAAACAATCCCGGCCAGGATTTCCTGACGTGGCTATGGTTCTACTCCGAATGCCGCGGCGGCATCATCACCCTGCGCGACAACAACACCTATGCCCTCATGCTCGAAGGTCCCTTGACGTTCGTCCTGGAAGGACAAGGCGCCCACGAAACCGTCCTGCGGCGCGGGACCCCGGAACTCAGCGTCGAAGCCAAGATCGCCCTGCTCAGCGGCAAGAAACTCCGCCGCGCCAAACTACTGCTTGCCCGCGGCCAGGAAACGTGGCAAGTCACACTCGACGCCGATCAGTTCTCCTTCCGCAGCCTGAAACTCCCCGAAGGCGAAAAGCTCGAACCTGTCAGTCGCTTCCAGGAACGCATGACCTCCATCAATACGTTCACCAGTGCATTTCTGGAAATCTACGACCGGTTCATCACCGAACGGTTGAACGAAACCACCTGGTCAAAAACCCGAGCCGATATTCATCGCTGGGTCAACGACCGCGCCGCACGCAAGTAGTACCGCCTCTCTCTTTTGGTGGAAGGGGTACTGCGCGCCGCGATGGGAGACTCCTGGATTCCCGAATGATGAAAGAGGCGCTACGCCACATCCCCCTTTCTGCTTCCCCCTCCCCTTATCCCCCATTCTGGATTCCGGATTCTGAATTCTGGATTCTGCCCGTCTCTCCTCCCTCTCCCCCCTCCCCGGCCTTGCTCTTGGATTTGCTGATCGTGGTAAACTCCCGCGCCAGCGAATACCCCAAGGCCAACAATACCGGTCCGAGGAATAGTCCAATGAACCCGAAGGTCATCACCCCGCCGATTACGCCAAGCAGGACAATGATAAACGGCAAATTCGCTCCCCGGCTGATCAGAATCGGTCGAACAAGATTATCAATACCACTGATACCAAATAATCCCCACACCATCAGGAAAATACCCCAGCCCACCTGTCCCGCACCAAAAAGCCATAACACCGCAGGCACCCAGACAAATGGCGGACCGCCGGGGATCAACGCCATCAAAAACGTGACCAATCCCCAGAGAAACGGCGAGGGAACCCCGGCAATCCAAAATCCGATCGCCGCCACAATCGCCTGCGCCAACGCTGTTCCGATAATCCCGTAAACCACACTGCGCACCGTATTCCCCGCCACCGCAATCAGTCGCTGCGAAACGTCACCCGCAATCCGTTGCGCCCCTGCCGCCATCCGGTCCGCCACTCGCTCCCCGTCCCGGTAGAACACAAACACAATGATCACACTCAGGGTGAGTTGCAAAACCCCTTTCCCGAAATCAAGACTGTGCGCCAACAACCACTTCCCAACACCCACTCCGGCTGTCTTCATCGACTGCGAAACCCAACCCGCATCCTGTGCGAATTGTGGCCACACCCGTTCTGCAGCGCCACCCACCCACGGCAAACTACTTACCCATGCCGGCGGCTCCGCCGGCAGTCCGGCCTGCAAAATCCGAAACAGCCCTTCAATGCGGGACACATTCTCCGCCAGAGTAATTCCCGCAATCACAAACGGCAGCACCATCACCAGGGCTATAAGGGTCGTCATCACAAGGGAGGCATAGGTCCGTCGCCCCCTCATCCAACTCTCCAACCGCAACATCATCGGCCATGTGGTATAGGTCAACACCGTTGCCCACAAAATCGCCGACACAAATGGCCTCAACACCGCCAGACAACCAATCGCCACCAGCACCACAGCAACCACCGCCGCCACTGCCTCAATCCTGTTCATCATCTTAAGCACGGATCATCTCCTCTTCCCTCGCATTCCAGCACATTCAAACCGCTGAATACTGTATGCTTTATCGGTTACACGTCTGCAAGCTTAGAACCCCAACGATACCCCGTCAACCCCATCTTAATCTTCCCCATCCCCCATCCCACTCTTGGCGAAAGACCGATTAAGGTGAAATCCTTGCCCCGCCTCCCCCGCCTCATTCCACACTTTCCCATCCCCCTCGCCTAGTGCTATCTTTTCCTCCTGTGCGGCGCCAAGTTTTGTAAAGGGGAATAGATACACCATGCCAATCTATGAGTTCTATTGTCACAAGTGCAATACCATCTTCAACTTCCTGTCACGGACACTCCAGTCAGACAAACGCCCAAAGTGTCCTCACTGCAAAACCATCAACCTGGAAAAACAATTCTCCCTGTTCGCCCACACCGGCCGCGCCAAGGAGGACACCTCCTCCGCGGCTGAACCCGATCTCCCCATGGACGAATCCAAAATGGAGCGGGCCATGGATGCCCTCGCCCGCGAAGCCGATGGCATGACCAGCGATGACCCGCGCCAAGCCGCCGACCTGATGCGGAAATTTTCAAAAATGACCGGCATGGAACTCGGATCCGGCATGCAGGAAGCACTGAATCGCCTCGAAGCAGGCGAAGAACCGGATCAGATCGAAGCCGAACTGGGCGACCGCCTGGAAAAGGAAGATCCGTTTATCCTCCCCGAAAAAGAAAAGAAAGCCCCCAAAAAGGGACAAGCCCGTCCCGCACCCCGCCGCGACAAAACCCTCTACGAAATGTGACCATGAAGAAAGAATCCAGAATCCAGAAGTCAGAATCCAGAATGAAGACCTTCTCTTCTCGTAAACACGCCCTCCCGCGCACCAACAATATCAACGTCGTCTCTCTCGACCCGTTGGTCACGCCTCGCACCCTCGCCAAACGCCTCCCGGCATCTCCCGTCGCCTTGAGAACCGTCGTCAAGACCCGCCATGCCATCCGCCGCATCCTGACCGGTCAGGACCCGCGTCTGCTCGTTGTCGTGGGGCCCTGCTCCATCCATGATCCCATCGCCACCCTCGATTACGCCACCCGTCTGCAATCACTCGCCCGCGAACTGCAGGACGACCTCCTGATCCTGATGCGAACCTATTTCGAAAAACCACGAACCACCACCGGTTGGAAAGGCCTGATCTACGATCCGCACATGGATGGTTCCTCCGATATCGCCTGGGGCCTGGAAACCGCCCGCAAACTTCTTCTGGAAATCAATGCCATGGGCCTCCCCACCGGCACCGAAATGCTGGACCCCATCGTCCCACAGTACATCGCCGACCTCATTTCCTGGGTGGCCATCGGTGCACGCACCACGGAATCCCAGACACACCGCCAAATGGCCAGCGGCCTCTCCATGCCCGTCGGTTTCAAAAATCGCACCGATGGCAACGTTCAGGTCGCCCTCGACGCCATGATCGCCGCCCGCTCCGCTCATAGTTTCCTCGGCATCGACAACGATGGCCGCATCGCCACCGTCCGCACCGCCGGAAACCCCTCGGGCCATCTAATCCTGCGCGGCTCCCGAGGCGGCCCCAACTATGACCCCGCCAGCATCGCCGACGCCAGCCAGCGGATGAACGACGCCAACCTGACCCCCGCCATCATGGTGGATTGCAGTCATGGCAATGCCGGAAAAAAACACGAAATGGAAGAAACCGTCTGGAAGGACGTCTTGCGTCAGCGCCGGCGCGGCTCAACATCCATCATCGGTATGTTGGTGGAAAGCAACTTGGAAGCCGGCAACCAGCCCCTATCCGCCGACATCAGCCAACTGCGCTACGGAGTATCCGTCACCGATGCCTGCGTGGATTGGCCCACCACCGAACGCATGCTCCGCTCCGCCACCCGCTAAACGCCCCCTCACACCCATAAAAATCACCACAATCTCCCTTGCCTCCGCAAACAATCTTTGATTCAATGTATACAGATAAGGATTTTGTATACACTATGAAAACCATGACCCTATCCCTGCGACTTGACTCCGAAGAAGTCAAAATGCTGGACGAGGCGGCTAACCGCGATGGCCTTGACCGTTCATCCCTGCTCAAGCGCCTGATGAGGCGCGGGTACGCCGACTATCGGCTCGAAGCCGCCTGCGCCGCCTATCGGCACGGCGACGTCACCTTGTCCCGCGCTGCTGAAATGGCAGGCATAAGCCTGTACGATCTATTGTCCAGACTGCCAGGGGCTGGCTTGCAAATGAACCTCTCGGCTGATGATCTGCGGCGGGAATTGGCGTCATGAATATTGTGGTTGCGGACGCTTGCCCCGTGATTTTCCTGGCCAAACTAGACCGGCTGGCGTTGATAAGGACTGTTTTCCCGGGAACAATCCTGATCCCCGCCAGCGTTCGACGCGAACTCACCCAGGAAACAATTCCGACTGAAGAAAAACTGCGTATTGAGGAGTTTCTCAAGCATTGCCGTGTTGAAACGGTGCAAAACCCCCGGTTTCCCGCAACAGCCTTGAGTCTGGCTGACCGCCATGTCCTGACGCTGGCCACAAGGCACCGGAAGGCAATCATTCTGACCGATGACAGCCTGCTACGACGCATTGCATTGGCCCAAGGGCAACCTGTGGCCGGCACCTTGGGTCTTATCATCAGGGCAACACGCGCCAAACTGATCCAAAGGCAGGAAGCGCTGAACTCCGTTGACGAGTTGGTTACAAAACACCAACTGCGAATCACTGTGGATGTCTATCAGGAAGCCTGCCGTCAAATAAACGAATCGACACTTAACACCAATCACGGCGCGACTAAGATGGCATTGAATAAGCCACTCCCTCCCATGTAGCATCGTCCTCTATTTTAAACCGGCACATCTCAAGGACATTATATGGGACAAGCTAAAAACAAAGGACGGCACTGCCCATCCCTGAATCGCGTCATCACTTCTGCCGAGTGCGGAGAAAACCGTGCCAGCCAAATCGACTGCCCCTCCGACTGCCCCCATAATCCCTGGTCTCCCGCCCACTACGAA